>CAYFTR010000007.1:0-22999 GCA_964346185.1 uncultured Lachnospiraceae bacterium
AAAAAAACAATCCTTTAGGATTGGTTTTAATGAATGAACGTACTTTAAACTTAGTGAATGCTCCAAGCTGCAAAGAAACCGCCACGTACGGCTTCGCCGATTTGAGCCACTTCCACACAGTCTCCGACCAACGCTGTAATCGGTGCATATTTTTCAAAGATTTGATCGGCTGTTTCGTTTAGTGATTTCATACCGAAAGCCGTAATGATGGTATCGCCCTCGACGGTGCTTTCTTTGCCGTCTTTATCTTTAACGTAGACTTTTCCGTCCGCAATTTTTGAAATAGTGGTACTCGTCATGCCTTTTACTTTGTAGTCTTCCAAACGGAACATTAGAGGATTACGGTTATCGATAATCATGCCGGGTGCCAATTCGTCCATCATTTCGATAATGGTAACGTCTTTGCCTTCCATGGCTTGCTCCAATGCGGCATCGCAACCGGAGGCACCGCCACCGCAAATGACTATCTTATCTCCTTTAACCAGTGCGGCATTTAAGTGTGCATCGATGACGTCGACGACATTATCGCCTTCAATGGCCACCGAGCCCGGTACAAAGGATACCGCACCTGTAGCGACAATAATGCGATCCGCTTCTGTCAATTCGACGGAATCTGCCGTAATTTCACGATTCATCACGATTTTTACACCGTGTTTTTTCATTTGTCTTTGCTGCCATTCGATGAAAAGTTTTAAACGATTTTTAAAGGAGGGAGCACAGGCGGCTGTAATTTGTCCGCCTAAACGAGCGGATTTTTCATATAAGGTGACATTGTGGCCCATTTGTGCCGCAACCAGTGCCGCTTCCATACCGCCGGGGCCGCCACCGACAACAACAACTTTGCGCGGGGTATCCGTCTGTGTGACGGGGTAGTCCAATTCAAAGACTGCTTGGGGATTGATGGCACAGGAAATAACCCGATTTTCGTACAGTCTGCCGACACAAATTTGGTTACAATACAAACAGGGACGAACATCGTCATCGTTGCCGTCTAAAAGTTTGTTGGGCATATCGGGATCCGCAATGAGTTGACGTCCGAACATTACAAGGTCACATTTGCCTTCAATTAAGGAACGTTCCGCCGTTTGAGGTGTAAAAGTACCGGAAGATAAGACGGGAACGGAAACCGCATTTTTAATGGCTGCCGCATAGTCGACCATGCAGGCATCGCCGGCATAAATGGAGGGTACAATCCATTGTTTTTCTTCGTAACAACCGACATCGATATCAAAGGCGTCGATGCCCAGTTCCTCCAAGTATTTGACAATTTCTATACTTTCTTCGATGGTTCGACCGCCGGGGAAATCGTGGGTAGCCGCCATACGAATGAGTACCGGGTAGTTCGGTCCGACTTCGCCGCGAATGGCTTCGTAAATTTCCGTTACCAAACGCATACGGTTTTCAAAGCTACCGCCGTATTTGTCGGTACGTTTGTTCCAAATGGGTGTCATAAATTGGTCAATCATATAGCCGGAATGGGCGTGAATTTCGACGGCATCGGCTTCGGCACGTACGGCATTGCGTGCCGCGATACGATAGTGTTCAACAATATCTTCGACTTCTTCGATGGTTAAGGCACGGCACAATACGTCGGGCATGTAAAAGGAGGGTACTTCGGAGGCCGATACCATCCGTTCGTCACTAAACGGAAAAGCGTTTCGTCCGAGACCGCAGCTTAATTGTAAACAACATTTAGCCCCTTCCGCATGGCAGGCTTCTACCAGCAACGACCACCCTTGCATTTGTTCATCTGTTCCCGCTACGGTTACGTAATCAATCCAGGGGTCGGTTTTATTTGTGGTGTATTGTGCTTCAATTAAAATCATACCGGCACCGCCGCGGGCACGGGCACGGTAATATTCCAATTGTTTGGCATTGGGTGAACCGTTTCTGTTTTCCGAGAAAGTTCCCATCGGCGACATGACAATGCGATTTTTTAAATGCATGCCGTTAATTTGAAAACCGGAAAAAATATTTGGATAATTGTTCATAAACGTACTTCCTTTCTAATCCTCTAAAAATACAGAGCTTAACATTTTAAGTATAACAACTTTTGTAAAGGTTTACGATGGGCGTTATTACGAATTTAACAACAATGATTTGTGCGTTTTGCACACAAAAGAGGCGGAACTACAGTCGTTGTGCCACCCCACGCGGGCATACCTGTTCCTTTGCTTATGTACGACCGGCCCTATAACTTTCAATTTAAAAAAGAGCTCTTGTATTTGCACACAAGAACTCTTTTTTAAATTGAATTTTGTACGACCGATGCCTATGCTCAAAAAAACCTTATGAGGGAATTTGTACCTCATAAGGTTTCCGTTTTGTGGTTTTATACGGTTTGTCCTTCGCCGATAGACCAAATTTCGGTTACAACTTGTTGAACGCCACCGACGTATAGTTCAAGATGTGCGTGGGGGCCGGAGGAGTTACCCGTGCTGCCCATATCACCGATGAGTTGTCCTTGTGTGACGTGATCCCCTACACCGACTCTGAAAGCGGACAGGTGTCCGATCAGGTAGGAATCTCCGTTGCCCATATCTACAATAATACAGTTTCCGTATCCGCCATAGTATTCGGCTTTTGTAACAACGCCGTCTCCTACTGCAAAGATCGGAGTTCCCGTACTGTTTGCAATGTCAACCGCTCTTCCGCCGGCATGGCTGCCGGGTTTTACAATTGCAGATATGTATCCGTTTGAAGGTAAGATGAATCTTCCGCATTTTGAACGCATTGTCTGATTTTCTTTAACGCCCTTTGCGATAATCTTTTTAACAGGTTCCGCGACGATTTTTTCCGACAATTGTTTTGATTCTACGACTTTTCCATCCTGGTAGGTGTATTCGATCTCTTTTTCAAGTTTTCCGTCCGCACCTTCCTGTAATACCTTTTCCTGTCCCACAAATAAATTCGGGTCATCCTGTTCTTCTACGGAGAAAGGAATCACCTCGTTTTCGATGGATCTTTTTACAACATTGATCTTTAAGAAACCGGAGCTTGTCTCGGTCTCATCATTTTCTGTAATCAGATTCTCATTATTTTCAACATTTTCTTCAACTTGAGGCACTTCTTGTTCCGTTTGTGCTTGCTCAGGTTGTTCGACCACCTCAAAATTACCACGGCTTGCCAATTGGGGCAACCCTTCAGCGGCAATTGTTTCCCGGTTATTCATTACGCTTTCGTCTCCGGTCAGTAAGTAGGTTGACCAGACATCTTCGCTTCTAACATCTTTCAGGTTAAAAGTTTTAGGCGTTGTTTGAACATCTTCTTTGATTTCATAAGAAACCAATTCATCTTTTGTAACGTCCAATTCGGCACTTTTATTGACAGTTGCCTGAACGCTTTTTTGTGCCTGTTCTTCAGAGGTAAAACTTCCGACCTCTACACCGTCAATTTTTAATGCATAGCCGCGTACGTTAACATTTAAATCCGAACAATACAGTTCGGTATAAAAGTCTTCTTCATCCAAAATCGGTTTGGTTAATACGAATTTAGGTTTAACTTGAATATCTTCCGCGACATATAAGTTTTTAATTCCGTATTGTGTCTTGAAGTGTTCTTCCACATCATTCAAACCGTTGGTAAAATGTGCGACATTTTTTGTATAGCCGACGCGTTTACCGTTGATGTTTACTTCGTAACCGAAGCATGTTGAAGAAATAACGCCGATGAGTAAGGAAACGAAAAAACCCAGAAATACAATTCTAGTTTTGATGCTTATCGTGCTGTGCCAGTTTTCCAATCGGTCCGCTATGCCAGCACCTAAGCGATGGTTTTCGTTGTTGATAATATACCACCACCTCTCTCTTTCTTCTAATTGTAACGTTCTTTACAATTTGTATATATATTATCATAGATTTGGGTGATTGCAACATCTATTTTTAAAATTTGTGACATTTTCTAAAGATTTTCTTAATAATTGAAGCTTTTATGGATGGGCTTTCTTAAGATATCCATCTTTTGAACCGGGTGTTCCATCTTCATATAAAAGTGCATCTGCGGATGAGGCACCGTTTCCAAGCTGTTTCCCCCTTCGTCTTTTATAATCGTTACAATTTGGCTATAAAAACCGTCTTGTCGATGTGCGGATAAAATTTCTACGGTATCTCCTAAAGAAATTTTATTGCGTTGCTCCACCAATGCCATACCGGTTTTCGGATTGTAATCCAACACAATTCCGGCAAAGTCGTAGGAGCGTTGGTAAGAGGAACTTTCATAATTTTGGGAGGATGCATTGAGATCGCCGTGAAAAAAACCTTCTGTAAAATGACGATGACTGGTTTTTTTAAGTTCTTCAACGTAATGTTCCGGCACGTCCTTTAAATTCGGGTTTTCGTAGCAGCGGTCAATCACCTGACGATAAGCACAGACAACGGTCGACACGTAGTAAAGGCTTTTCATTCTCCCTTCGATTTTAAAGCTGTTTACACCGGCGGCCATTAAAGACGGTATTTGGCGAATTAAGCATAGATCTTTGGAGTTAAATACAAAGCTGCCTTCATGACTCTCCTCGATGGGAAAATAGTCTTCCGGTCGTTTTTCTTCGACCAGACGGTATTTCCAGCGGCAGGATTGGGCACAGTCGCCACGGTTGGCATCCCGCCCCGTCATGTAGTGGGATAATAGGCAGCGTCCCGAATAGGCAATGCACATGGCGCCATGAACGAATACTTCTATTTCCATGTCTGTCGGTTTGGCGGTTATTATGTCTTTAATTTCCCGAAAACTTAATTCCCTTGCCAATACAATGCGTCTTGCCCCTTGTTGATGCCAAAACGAAACACTGTGGCTGTTTAAATTGTTGGTTTGGGTACTCATGGATATTTTTAAGTTGGGAGCCGTTTCCCGTGCCACCATCAACACGCCGGGATCCGCTACAATAATGCCGTCGACGCCCAATTGTTCAAGGGCTTTCAAATAATCGGGTAACCCGACAAAATCCTCGTTTCTGGGTAGCATATTAACGGTCACATAAATTTTTTTACCCCTATCGTGGGTATAGGCGACCGCTTCTTTTAACGTTGCCCAATTAAAGTTATCGGATTGCGCCCTTAAGCCGTAGCGTTCCCCTGCACAATAAACGGCGTCGGCACCGAAATGCAGAGCATACTTCAGTTTTTCGTAATTGCCGGCAGGCGCCAGTAATTCCGGTTTATTTTTCATCGTTCTTTCCTTTTTCAATACATCGTTTCACCGACTCCGGACCTCTCTTTACGACGGAAACCGATACCCCGTCACCTATGGGTAAAACGGTGGTGTACAATTCGGAGTGATTGCTGATTGCTTTTAAAAAACGCCGCATACGTTTAACAATGGTTATTTTTCTGCGGATGAGCAATTGTTGATTGGCGACCATACCTTTAAAAAGAACATTGTCGCAAACCAACAACCCGCCGGACTTTAAAATACGTATACAATCTGGCAATAAGTGTACGTAGTGCCCTTTGGCACCGTCTAAAAAAACCAGGTCGTAGGTATTATCGACCAAATTCGGTACAATTTCCGACGCATCACCTTCCATTAGGCGAATTTTGTTTTGATATCCCATAGCTTTGATATTTTGCTTTGCCGTGCTTATCATGACGGGGTTGCGTTCAATCGTGTCCAGACCTCGAGCAAGCTCCCCCATGGCGTGCACAAAAACGGAGGCGGAATAGCCGACGGCCGTTCCCACCTCCAGGATTTTTGTTACACGATGTGTCTTGATCAACATCTCCATGAGGTTTCGCACTTCCGGCACAATGATCGGAATGTGCGCCACTTCCGCTTGATGACGTAAAGCGGCAAGTGTGTCCGCCTCGTCGGGGAGCAGGTCTCTGAGATAGTTTTCTATATACGGATAAACGACATCACTCATGGCATATATTTTTTAACATCGGCTTCGTGGCCTTCGTGGGTTTCATTGAAGTACAATTTACCCGTTTCCATATCCGCAACAAAGTACAGATACTTGGTATCCGCCGGGTGGAGTGCCGCCTCCACAGCACTGATCCCCGGCGAACAGATGGGCCCGACGGGCAACCCCAAATGAATATAGGTGTTGTAGGGTGATTCAAATTTTGTTTCTTCTTCGGTAAGTACGGGCACTTTAAAACCTCGGGCGTAGTCGATGGTAATATCCGATTGCAGGGGCATATTCGCCTTCATGCGGTTATAAAAGACGGATGCCGCATCGGCACGGTCTTCCGCTCTTTTGGTTTCCAACTCTACAATCGATCCCATGATGATAATTTCATCAACGGTTTTTCCCTGTGCCTGTGTTTCTTTGATTTTTTCGGTATCAAACACTTCTTCCATCCGTTTGAGCATGGTGTTGATAACCTCTCTCGGTTCCGATTCTTCCAAAAAATGGTAGGTGTCGGGGAAGAGGTACCCCTCCAAGGTTCTTTCCGGTTTATCGGGAATACTCTCTAAAATCGGATGCCCTTGCTTATAGTAAGAAACGTTTCCGGCTTCTTCTATGAAAGATTGCGCAGAGCAAATGTTGTTATCTTCCAAAATTTGTGCAATTTCTTTTAAGTTGCGACCTTCCGGAATAATGACATCACCTTCAGCGTTGCCGCCGTTTAAAAGCATGCCGAAAATTTGTGTACCGGACATGGTTCTGTTAAAGGTATAAGCGCCGGCTTGAATTTTCCTCGGACCGTTGGAGTGTCTGCTGGCATAGCTTCTGAAGATGCGCTTGTTTTTGATTAAATTATTTTCGGTTAAAATTTCGCTGACATCGTCGATAGAGGCCCCACGGGGAATAACGACACGTACATCCGAAGTGTCGTTACGGTCCACCGGTCGGAGCATACCGGAGTAAACCAGCGAGCTGCTGACAAAAAGTCCGATCGCCAACAAAACAATAACACCTAAAAGAACAAAGCGTTTGATATGCTTTCGGTTGGATTTATTTCTTGCGACTTCTTTCATCACGCACCTTTACCTTATACGTCGTCACCAAATAAACTCAGGTCAAAGTCGATGGTGGTATTCAACTCGTCCATAACCGTTTGGTAAATTATACCGAATTGCATTTGCGCTTGAAAATATTCGGCGATTTCCGGTATTGCCATAACCTTTTCCGTTAAGGTATTATATGCTCGGGCTTCCTCATCGGATAACTCCTGACCTGCCATTTGTTTTGCCTGTAAAGCCATTTGTTTTTGAATATAGTCTTTGGTTATGGCCATATGGTTGTGGTTGTTTTTTAAAATTAAATGAGCTTCTTTATAGCGGATATATTCCTTGGAGGATTTAACCGCCTCGGTTAATTGGCATGCCAATTCGCGAATTGTATCCATAACTTCTCCTTTTGACTGCAATATTTATTTATACTTCCGTTAAAATCGGTAAAATCATCGGGCGTCTTCTGGTTTTCTTAAATAAAAAGCCGGATAAGGAATCCCTTACTTCGTTTTTAATGCTGCTCCAGTCATAAATTCGGTTGCTCTCGCAGCTTCTCAGTGCTTTTTTTATTTCCGCTTTCGCTTCGTTGATCAATTCTTCCGATTCTTTCATATAGACAAAACCTCTGGAAATAACATCGGGACCCGAAACACATTTACCTTTACGCATCCCCAACACTACGATAAACAAGCCGTCCTCCGATAATTTTTTTCTGTCATTTAAAACAATATTGCCGATATCACCGACACCCAAACCGTCGACAAGAACCGGTTGTGCCGGCACGCATTCATCCAGAATCTTACAACTTTTACCGTCGAGTTCCAAGACAGTGCCGTTTTTAACGATAAAAATATTTTCTTTTTTAATGCCGACACTTTCGGCTAAATTGGCATGGTGTACCAACATGCGTTCTTCACCGTGAACAGGCAAAAAATATTTGGGCTTAACCAAAGTCAACATAAGTTTCAACTCTTCCTGTCTGGCGTGACCGGATACGTGAATATCCGCAAACTTCTTATAGATGACCTCCGCACCCAATTCGATGAGCTTATTGATGACCTCTGCCACCATTTTTTCGTTACCGGGTACCGGCGAAGCAGAGATAATAATGGTGTCTTCCTTTGTGACGATCAGGTGCTTGTGTTCGCCGTAGGCCATTCTGCCTAAAGCCGCCATGGGTTCTCCTTGGCTGCCGGTTGTAATGATGACCAATTCCGAGTCTTTGTATTTTTTCATGTCCCGGATATCGACCAACGTGTTTCTGGGTACTTTTAAATAGCCTAAATCTCTGGATACGTCCACCATATTTTCCATGGAGCGACCTGTAATAACAACTTTACGGTTGTAAATGACCGCCGCATCGATAATTTGCTGAATTCGATGCACATTGGACGCAAAGCTTGTTACAATAATTCGGTTTTTACGTCCTCTGAACAGATTGTAAAATGTGGTGCCGACGGTGCTTTCCGACGGCGTAAAGCCTTTTTCTTCTACATTGGTGGAGTCGGACAACAATAAATCCACACCCTGTACACCCGCGGAACCTAATCGTTGTAAGTCGATAATGTTGCCGTCGATAGGTTGAAAATCCACTTTAAAGTCCCCGGTATGAATAACATTGGCCGCCGGTGTTTGTATAAACAAAGCCACGGCATCGGGAATGGAGTGGTTGACGGGTATAAATTCTATTTTAAAGTTACCGATTTTAAAGAACGTACCCGCCTTAATCACATGGGTTTTGGTGGTTCTTGTTAAGCGTTTTTCGTCCAGCTTTTTCTTAATCAGACCCATTGTCAGTTTTGTTGCAAAGATCGGTACATTTATCCGATCCAACAAATAGGTAATGGCACCGATATGATCCTCGTGACCGTGAGTAACCACCAACGCCTTTACTTTTGATGCATTTTCGACAAGATAGGTAAAATCCGGCAGAACAATATCGATACCGTATAATTCTTCATCGGGAAACTTTAAGCCGCAATCAACAATAATTATTTCATTGTTGTACTCGAACACGGTTAAGTTTTTACCGACTTCTCCCAATCCCCCGATGGGGATCACCTTTAATTTTCCGTTTGATTTTTCCGGACGTCTCCAGCGGATACGATTTACTTTTTTTCGCTCTCCCGGTTTTTTTCTTCTTTGGTTTGGTTGGTTTTGTTGTTGATTTCTTTGCTTGTTTTGTTGATCCAAACTTGTCTCCTTTTTTCTTATATTTTGTTCTTAACACCTGTAACAGGTGACATCGTTCTTAGTTTTTTTCATAACAAATAAACCCGTTCCGTTTATAGAATAACGGGCAAAGTTCCTTTTATTTCCAAGGTTTTTAATGTGGCACGACAGGCAATGCCGTCAATTGCCACTCCTGCTTGTGCTGCTTCTTTTAAGGCACGATCAAACAGCGGATCCATTTTACGGTTCACACGAATATGGTCGGCATCCTCTCTTTGGACGACAAACAACACCCGTGCACCGTAGCCCGCTTTAATTGCGGCTGTCAGTTCTTTTAAATGTTTTACACCGCGGCTTGTGGGTGCGTCAGGGAACAAAGCACAACCTTTTTCTACCAGGTTAACGCTTTTTACTTCGCAAAATATGTTGCCGTTACCTCGAGTATAGGAAAAGTCAAAACGGGAGGTTCCATACGACACCTCACGCTTTATATTGCCGATACCCGATGTAACGGTAAAAACCCGTTCGGCAATGTCGTTTGCCAAACGTGCGGCAATACACACCCAAATGCCTTTGTAGCATACCGCCCACAGAGTATAGTTTGTTTTTCGATGTGCCTCATGGTGGCGGCTTAAGGCCACTTTTGCACCGGGTACCAATAATTCCGACATACGGCCGGTGTTGGGTACGTGGGCTTTATGTGTCCTTCCGTCAACCGCCACTTTTGCCACAAAGCGATTGTCTCTGTGAACAAAGGTTCCCTCTGTGACAGATCCCTCGGTATAATGCAGAGGATCAATCATTGTCCGGGAATAGTTGGTCGTAGGTTTCTTCGATCAGTTCCAGCTCTTCGTCGCTTTCTACCGGTACTAAAATTTCGCCGTCATCGCTTTCTTCGACACTGAAAGCAAAAACATCGTCGCTTTCTTCGTCTTCTGCCAATAACACATAATGGGCGGATCCTATTTCCAAACCTGTTATTAATACGAACTCATGTTCGATACCCTCCTCGTCCATCAGGACGACGATGCCGTCATTTTCTTTATAATCACTCATGAAATTCCTTTTCTTTCTTTTTTTCGTTCTCTATTTGTTCCAAATAAACTTGTAGTATCAGTTGTGCGGCCAAAGTATCCACGTATTTTTTATGGTCTTTTCCTTTGACCTCACTCGCTCTGAGTACTTTTTTGGCCTCTTCCGTTGAAAAACGTTCGTCGATATAATATACGGTTAAGTCGAGACGTTTTTTTAAAAACTGACAATAATTCATTGTTTTTCGTGCTTGTGCCGTCAGCTCGCCGTTTAAGTTTTTCGGTAGACCCGCCACCACGATTCTTGTATTAAATTGTGTAAAAACAACGTTAAAAAAACGCAAATCGTCTTCCCGAGTTGCTTTTTTATACGTGCGATACCCTTGTGCCGTTACCCCCAGCGGGTCGCTGACCGCTATACCGATATATTTGTCGCCGATATCCAGGGCTATTATTCTTTTTTTCATTAAATTACCTTTATACAAAATAAGGGACACGCCGCGGCACAATAGCCGCAGGTCACACAACGGTCCCGATTAACAACAGGGTGTCCGTCCACCAATGTTAATGCTTTTTGCGAACATTTTTCGATGCAACCACCGCAACTTTCGCACCAATCGTCGATATGCAGTTGCCTTTGTTTCCGTGCCACCGCCCTGCTTAATGCGTCCGATATGGCGGCACCTGTTATTTTTGCGACGTTATAATCTACTTCTTCTACGGATTGCATGCCTAAAGCTATGGCGTCCAAGGTCGGCAGCCCGAGGGCGTAATCAAAGCAGGCATCAACTCGGTTTAATAAGTTGCCGCCGCCTAATATTTTCATGGCTAAAATACCCTTACCCGCTTGATGGGCTTTTTCGACGGCCCTCTCCATATCCTGTGTATTGCCGTCTTCGATCCCGATGCCGCTGACGTTTATAAGCGGAAACAGTACTTCAATTTCCGGAAAGTCCAAGGCGTCGCAAACCGCCTGTACACGGTGGGTCGATATACCGAAAGCTCTGATTTTCCCCTGTGCTTTCATTTTTAGCAGGGTTTCTACGGCCTCCCAATGTCCTTTAAAGGTGTGGCGGCTTTCCTGTTCGTGAAGCATATAAATATCGATATAATCCCGTCCTATTTCCCGCAACGCTCTTTCGACGCTTTTCGTAACCCCTTCCGCATTATAGTCGTAGGATTTTGTACACAAAATTAAATCTTTTTTGATTTCTAAAGCTTGTTTGATCAGGTGGTAAGCGTTGTACAAATCCGCCGTGTCAAAAAAATTAACTCCCTGTTCAATTGCCCTTGCAATGACCGGCATACTTTGTTCCGGCGTTGCATTTTTTTGTAAGGGACTCATTGTCAGGACGCCGAAACAGAGTTTCGATACACTGATGCCCGTTTGCCCTAATTGATTGTAAATCATCTTTAACCTGTTTATTAAACGCTAAAAGTCTTTAAAATTCTTTTAATTGATTGTAAAACGTTTTTTTCTTAAAAAAAGAAAGGTCCCGGAAAACCGCTCCAGGACCTTTTCTTATTGGATACTTAATAAATAACGTTTTACCATTTCTTCTAATATTTCATCTCGCTCGATGCTCTGTATTAGATTACGTGCGTCCTTATGGCTTGTAATATAAGTGGGGTCACCTGACATGACGTATCCCACAATTTGGCTGACGGCACTATAACCTTTTTCATTTAAGGCATTATTTACTTCCAGCATTACACTATCAATTTCTGCTGCCCGTGCTTTATTCACATCGAACATTTGTGTGCCGAACTCCGGCTTTTTGTTATCCATCAGGCCGTCCTCCTTTAAGTTATAGGCTTATTGTACTCTAATCTTCTTTAGATTACAAGGAGTTTCGACTTGAAAACGATTCCGAACCCTTAACTCAAGGCTTCTTTCAGCCAACGACGTCCGGTATCCAGTGCTTCTTGCAACTTGTCCGGTTTTTTACCGCCGGCTTGAGCCATATCCGGACGACCGCCGCCACCACCGCCAGCAACACTTGCCACTTCTTTAATTAATTTACCGGCATGGAACCCTTTGGTAACCACATCCTTCGTAGCGGAAGCAATAAAGTTTACCTTTGTGCCGTCGGTTGTACCTAAAAGTACAATGCCGGAGCCCATTTTGTCTTTAAACATATCGCTCATATTACGTAGGGCTTCCATATCCAAATTGGGGACGACCGCTATTAAGCTTTTATTTCCCTGAATGTCTTCGACTCGGCTGAATAAATCTTCCACCAGGTTGCCGGCATTTTTTTGTTTAAGACTTTGGATGGTTTTTTCCTGAGATTTTGTGGTTTCCAGTAATTCTTCCACCCGCTGAGACAAGTTGGCCGGTGTTGTTTTGGCCTTGTCGGCCACATCGTAAATTTCGTCTTCCAACTCTTCCACATATCGGAAAGCATTCATACCTGTCACGGCTTCGATACGGCGAATACCTGCAGCAACACCGCTTTCGGAGATTATTTTAAATAAACCCGCTTCGGAGGAATTGTTTAAATGACATCCGCCACACAATTCGATAGAATAATCCCCTACTTGAATGACCCTTACAATTTCTCCGTATTTTTCACCGAACAGTGCCGTTGCACCGAGGGCTTTTGCTTCATCTATACCTGTTTCAAAGGCTTTAACACTATAGGCTTGCAAAATCGCTTCGTTGACAATCTTTTCGATTTCCTTTATTTCTTCTCGAGTTACGGCTTTAAAATGATTAAAGTCAAAACGCAATCGGTCCGGCGATACAAAGGACCCCGCCTGCGCCACATGTTCGCCCAAAACACGTCTTAAAGCTTCTTGAAGCAGGTGGGTGGCCGTGTGGTTTCTTTGTGTCGCGGCACGTAGGGGGGCGTTGATTTCAGCGGTTACCGAATCGCCAACTTTAAAAGAACCGCTAACAACCTTACCTACTTGCAGATGGCGACCCAAAGAGCCTTTTCGGGTATCTTCAATTTGAATAGAGGCGCCGTCTTCTTTGGAGAGGGTTCCTGTATCCCCCACCTGTCCGCCGCTTTCGGCATAAAAAGGTGTCTCTTCCAATAAAACCAATACCTGTGCCCCCTCCTTTACTTCTTCGGTGAGGGTGTCGTTATCGATAAGACCCAGTATTTTTGTTTGTACTTTTCGGTTGTCGTAACCGACAAAATTCCCGACGACCTCCGCACCCAAGGGGTTAAAGGGATCGTCCGCCCAAACCGCCAGGTCGCTGTCCATTCTCGCTTTACGTGCCCGTTCACGTTGGGCTTGCATACCGGCTTTAAAGCCTTCCTCGTCCAGAGTAAAACCTCTTTCCGTTGCAATCTCTCTGGTTAAATCCAACGGAAAACCGTAGGTATCGTATAATTTAAAGGCAATCGCTCCCGATACTTCGGTTAGATTTTCTTTTTTTAAGTCTTCCAAGGTTTGTTCCAGAAGGTTCAGCCCCTGGTCGATGGTTTCTTTAAAACGTTCTTCCTCTATTTTTACAACGGTTCGTATATAGTCTTCTTTCTCACCTAACTCTTCGTAGGCATCTTTGGATACACGAACAACTTCGCCGACCACTTTGTGTAAGAACAAGTCGTCGATGCCCAACAGCTTACCGTGACGTACCGCACGGCGGAGCAGGCGTCGTAACACGTAGCCCCGACCTTCGTTTCCGGGCATAATGCCGTCGCCGATCATAAAGGTCACCGAACGCATATGATCGGTAATCACACGGATGGAAATATCCTTTTCCGGATCTTTGCCGTAGGCGGTACCGGAAAGTTCGCAGATGTAATCCAAGATGTGGCGTACGGTATCCACTTCAAAGATATTGTCCACTTGTTGCATAACCGTTGCCAGACGCTCCAGTCCCATACCGGTATCGATGTTCGGATTTGCCAAAGGCTCGTAACTGCCGTCTTCTAAACGATCAAATTGTGTAAAGACCAAATTCCAAAATTCGACGTAACGATCGCAATCGCACCCCGGTGCACAGTCGGGCTTGTCGCACCCGTGTTCGGGTCCTCTGTCGTAATGTAATTCGGAGCAGGGGCCGCAAGGTCCGGTGCCGTGTTCCCAAAAATTATCTTCTTTACCCAGACGCACAATACGCTCTTCGGGGATACCGACATCATTGTGCCAGATATCAAAGGCTTCGTCGTCATCTAAATAAATGGTGACATAAATCTTTTCGGGGTCCATTTCCATCCATTCGGTGCAAAACTCCCAAGACCATGGGATAATTTCCTTCTTAAAGTAGTCACCAAAGGAAAAGTTACCCAACATTTCAAAAAATGTGCCGTGACGTGCGGTTTTACCGACATTATCAATGTCCGGTGTGCGAATACATTTTTGGCAGGTTGTGACTCTTTTTCTCGGCGGAATTTCATCCCCCGTAAAGTAGGGTTTTAGCGGTGCCATACCCGAGTTAATTAACAACAAGCTTTTGTCATTAACAGGTACTAAAGAAAAACTCTTTAACCGCAAGTGATCTTTACTTTCAAAGAATTCCAAAAATTTTTCACGCAGGGTATTTAATCCGTAGGGTTTCATTTTTTCTCCTTCTATTTTAAACGAATAATTGTTATGCTGTTGCCGTTAACATTTTACGGTGACAGCGTAGCAGGTTCATATACGGTATTTCGGGACGCCGTTGTCTTTAAATTTACTTTTGTTGTAGGGGTACAACACGGCACCCGATAGAAATTTTGCATAGCAAGCCCTGTTTGTTTCGGCTCGCCCCATTTGCACATTTTCTCTCAAAAATACCGTTCATCAACGCCTTATGTCCATGCACAAAAAAAGCCCCATGTTATCAACAACATGGGACGAAATTTCCGCGGTACCACCCAACTTAGCCTTAGGCTCGCTCTACACATAACGGCGTGTCCCGTAGATGTTACGTTTAAACTTCCATCTAAGGCTCGGGTGTGGCTGTTTTAACACCATCGGGATTTTCCCACCGACCAAATCCTCTCTATAACCGGGTGATCAAAACTCGCACCTTCATTGCTGTGCTTATTATAAACATTTTTAAAATCCGCGTCAAGTCCAATACGCATTCCGAGCTCATCGTACTCTCTTATGTCAGAGAGCGTAATCTTTTTACAACAGCGGCCAGACGTAAGACGACTTGTTCTATCTCCGATTTTGTTGTTTCTCTCCCCAGGGTTAAACGTAAGGAGCCGAGTGCTTTCTCTTTCGACAGTCCCATTGCCAATAACACATGGGAGGGCTCCAGGGAACCTGCCGTGCAGGCGGATCCGACGGACGCCGCAACACCCGCCATATCCAGGCTCGTTAAGAGTGCGTCCGCCCGTAGCCCGTCGATACAAAAGTGTGCATTGCCCGGCAAGCGCTTTGCGGGGTCGCCGTTCAGACACACCCCCGGTATTGCCGCCGTAACATCGGCAATCAACCCGTCTCTTAAGGTTTGTATGCGTCGGTTGACGGATTCAAAGTTTCGGGTCGTCAACTCGCACGCCGCACCGAAGCCCACTATACCGGGTACGTTTTCCGTGCCGGCTCTCCTGCTTTTTTCCTGACTGCCGCCTGAAAGCAAATTTTCCAAGGCAATGCCTTTACGCACATAAAGAGCACCGACACCCTTGGGTCCGTACATTTTATGAGCGGATACCGACAACAGGTCGATATGCATGGCTTCTACATCAACCGGTACAGATCCGAAGGCCTGAACCCCGTCACAATGAAAAGCAATATCTTTTTCTTTAAGCAACTCTCCGATAGCCTGAACGGGTTGGATCGTCCCGACTTCGTTATTTGCCAACATTACCGATACTAAAACGGTCTCTTTGCGAAGAGCCTTTTTTAAATCTGTCGGATCGACAAGACCTTTTCCGTCAACGGGTAAATAGGTCACCTCGAATCCGTGCCTTTCCTCCAAAGCTTTAAAAGCATTGAGCACGGCATGATGTTCAATTGAAGTCGTAATAAGGTGTTTGCCTTTGTGGCTGTGTTTCAGTGCATAACCTTTAATGGCCCAGTTGTCCGACTCCGTACCGCCGGAGGTAAAATAAATCTCTCCGAAATCCGTGCAGCCCGCCAACTTTGCTAGCGATGCACGACTTTTTGCCACTGCCTGCTTTGCCCGCTGCCCCTCACGATAAACGGCGGAGGGGTTTCCGTATTCCTCTGTCAAATAAGGAAGCATCGCCTCCAAAACTGTCGGATGGACCGGCGTGGTGGCGGCGTGATCCATGTAAATTCTATTTATCATCTTGTTCTTGTGTTTGTGTTTCCACTTGAAGGTTCCCATCTTTTTCTATTAAATCTATTAACGTTACGCTGTCCAAAACCTCTTCAATGCAGTTTTGCAATTTACACCAAAAGGGCCGGGTGATGCAGGTGAACGTGTTGTCGCAGGCGTTTAAGTTTTCCTTATCGATACATTCGGAAATCATCAAAGGACCTTCCAAAGCTCGCAATACATCGCCGGCGGTAATGCTTTCCGGTGCTTTCGCCAGGCGATAGCCGCCCCGGGCACCTCTTGTTGAATAAACCAAACCCGCCCGTTTTAAGGTAGCAAATAATTGCTCCAAATACGACGTCGAAAAGTTTCGTTCTTCCGCTATTTCTTTGATAGAGAGGGGTTGCCCGCCGTAATTTATGGCGAGTCGGCACATGGCAAGTAATCCGTATCTTCCTTTTGTTGAAATGAGCATGGTAACCTCCTCAATAATCGCATGTTTGTTTGGACATATCGATTTTAATTTTACCTATCAAGTACATTATATTAACGCTATTATAATACAGTTAAACAACCTCTTCAAGTCTAACTCCACGGGGCAGCCTTAACGATATACGGCTTGTCGTTAAATCAGGGCAGCGAGTAATATTACTCGCTGCCCTGATTGCCAAAACTGTTTGCACTTTGTTAATTATCTTTTTCAGGGTTGTTATTTGCAATAATCACATTGGTTGTAAGCAAGGTTGCCGCCGCCGATACGGCGTTGGTCAGGGAGCTTTTAATAACCTTTGCAGGGTCAATCACACCGGCTTTAAACATATCTTCGTAGGTCATGGTTAATGCGTTAAAACCATAGTTTTGATCTTCAGATGCCAGCAATGCATCGACGATAACACGACCGTCGACACCGGCATTTTCCGCAATTTGCAATGACGGTGCTTCCAGAGCACTTCTTAAAATTAGTGCACCCGCTTTTTCGTCACCTTCCAAGGTATCAATGAGTGCCTCCACTGCCGGTACGGCCAAAAGCAATGCTTTTCCGCCGCCGGGTACCACGCCGCCTTCCACTGCCGCCTGTACGGCATGAACGGCGTCTTCAATGCGATATTTTCTTTCAAACATTTCCAATTCCGATACGCCGCCGACGGTAATAACAGCAATGCCCGCCGTTAGAATAGACAGAGTAATCTCCAGTTTTTCGATTTCGTAGTCGGCTTCGGTTGTCCGTAATTGTTCTCTGATTTGGTTGATCATTTTTTGGATGGCTTCTTTATCGCGGGCGACGGGGTTTTGAATAACGGTTATCTCCTTCTCGATAACCACCCGTTCGGCACGTCCGCAATCTTTTAAACCGCAATCCTTTAAAAAGATGCCCGCCTCTTCCGTGACAACTTTGGTGTCCAGCATCAACGCCAAAGCTTCCAGGTTGCGTTTTCGGGTGTCCCCGAAGCCCGGCGATTTGACGGCTGCCACCTTAATGGTTTTTTTCATGGCGTTTAAAGCAAGTGCCGCCAGGGCTTCTTCTTCGACGTCTTGTGCTAAAATCAGCAAGCTTTTGTTTGCTCTTGCCGCTTCTTCCATTAGTTTGGCAATATCTTTGAAATTTTTAATTCTGTCGTCTACAAGTAAAATGTAAGGTTGGTCCAACTCCGCTTTGCGACTCATGGCATCGGTTATAAAATAGGGCGATAAGTAGCCGTTTTCGATTCGAATACCCTGTGAGTGTTTTAATGTAGTCGTCATATGCTGGCTGTCTTCAACGGTAACAACCCCTTGCAGACCCACTTTTTCGAAAGCGTCCGCCACCATTTTTCCGACGGAAGGATCGTTGTTTCCCGAGATGGTTGCAATTTCCTCCACAAAGGTTTTATCTTGAACGGGTACACTGAGTTCAGTAATTTTATTCAATGCGGTTTGTGCCGCTTTTTCGATTCCTTTTTTAAAGAAAACAGGGTTTGCCCCTGCCGCAATATTTTTTAAGCCTTCTTTAATGATGGCTTGAGCGATCACTACGGCCGCAGTGGTTCCGTCTCCGGCAACTTCATTGCTTTTTAAAGCCGCGGTTTTAACGGTGTCGGCACCGGCTCGCATTAAGGGATCTTCATAATCCAATTGCTTGACGATGGTTGCACCGTCGTTGGTTACCAAGGGGACATCGTAAGTTTGATCGAAGGCGACATTACGCCCTTTGGGACCCAGGGTAATTTTTACCGCATCTGCCAATGCATCGACGCCTTTTTCCAAAGCTTGGCGTGCTTCTTCGTTGAGTAAGATTTCTTTTGCCATACTCCCTCCTCGTTACAATATTATTTATGTAATACAATTATTCTCATTGTTTTATTTTATCATAGATGGGGCACTCGGGTGTGTTTTAATTTTATTCACAGTCAATAAAAACATAAAATGACAGCAAACCTGATTGCTCTCGCTGATAAAAGGGCACTAGATTGCTGTCATTTTGATGGCGATCTCTTTAATTTAAAATTTTCTTTTAACGTTACCTTACCTGCTTATCCGTAAGCGTGGTATTTGGGACCTTTCCAATACAGACGTTGGTTGATTTCCGCTTTCGGTGACAGCTCGACATCTTTCAATGCCCATTTTTTATATTCTTCAAATCCGGTTCTGTCGATAATATAACCGATGTGTTCTTTCCCGCCGGGGGCGTCTTTGGAAATGTATTCGGTAACATAAGGGTAGGTGTTTTTAATAATTTGAATAATGGATTTTTCGTCCACCCATTTAATAAAGTCTTCACCTAATCGGGGATTTCTTTTACCGCTGCGTCCCATCAATACCAGGCGATAGTATTTTTCTTTACTTCTGGTCCAGGCACGGGTCGGGCAGTTGATAACGCATTCGCCGCAACCGATGCATTTTTCCGTATCTCGTACCGGCTTGTTGTTGACGGTTTTTAAAGCCTCGACCGATTTGTTGCGACAGTATTTAACGCAAGCACCGCAATCCACACAACGGCTCGGGTCAAATTGCGGTTCCGTCATACCCATAATGCCGAAGTCGTGCATGCGTACTTTGGCACAATCGTTAGGGCAACCGGTTAAGGCAACTTTAAAGTGCAAGTCGTGGGGGAAGATTTCTTTTTCGATTTTTTGTGCAAAGGCGGTAGTATCGTAACAGCCGTAGGGGCATACCCTGGCACCGATACAGGCGGTGATGTTTCTGGTTCCCGAGGCGGAGTAACCTTTATCTCTCTCCGGTTGGTTGATGTCGGTCGCTTCGATAATCGGTTGGAGCTTTTCATTGACTTCCTGCATTTTTTCGTAGGGAATGCCGGGGATTTCAAAGCCTTGTCTGCTGGTAATGTGCAGGGTGCCGTTGCCGTAGGTTTCGGCAATCTCCTGTAGTTGAGACAACAGCTCCGCCTTTAAGTGACCGCCGGGGATACGAACCCGAGATGCCGTATAACCTCTTTGTTTGGTGACACGAAAGGCGTTCTTTTTAAGTTTTTTTGTGTTAATATCCATCATTGCCTCCTAGTCTATTAAGCCTTTGCCTTCGGGGTAACGATACACCGGGCCGTCAATACACACATAGGATTCGCCAATTTTACAATGACCGCATTTACCGATACCGCAACACATTTTTCTTTCCTGGGAGATCCAAATGTTTTCTTCTTTAAAGCCCAAGTCCAGCAAACCCGCCACCGAGAAACGCATCATAATCGGAGGGCCGACAACAATGGCTACCGCTTCGTCGACGTTTTTTATTTTAATCTCGGGGATAAATTGCGTCACCAGACCGATGTGGCAATCGGTATCGCCGTCTTCACAGGCATCGACCGTTAAAATAACGTCCGCTTCTTTTTTCCAACGGGCAATGTCTTCAAAAAACAGAATATCTCTGGGTGACTTAAAACCGGCAATTAAGGTCAGTGCTTCGGCTTCCGACGTGTTGGTTGCAAAATAATCCACAACGCCGCGTACGGGTGACAAACCCGTGCCGCCTGCCACCACCAATATTTCTTTGCCCTTATAGTCGTTAATATCAAAACCGTTGCCGTAAGGGCCTCTTAAAAAGAGTTTGTCGCCGACATAGTTTTCAAAAATTTCGCCGGTTACATGTCCGACCTTACGGATGGTTAAGTCTACCGTACCGTTGCCGATGCCGCTGACGGAAATCGGTGCTTCGCCGAATTTCGGTAAGGAGACCTCGAAGAATTGACCGGGACGTACATCGCCCTCGTAGGTCATCCGAAAAGTGTATTCGATATCCGTATGTTTGATGACTTCGGTAATCTCCGAAGCAAACGGAATGTATTCGTTACGCATTGCCTTCACCTACTTCCTTCATACCTTCTTCCAATTTGTTGATATTGGCGGAAAAAGATATGTATTCCGGACAAACGTCGTCACAGCGTCCGCAACCGACACACATATTGTAACCGAAGCGTTTTCTGAAATCATAAACTTTATGCATCATTTTAAAACGCATCCGCTCACCGAATTTTTTGCGGTAAGATCCGCCGCCCGCCACATCGGTAAATCCGTCCACCATACAGGAGGCTTGAACACGACGTCTTTCGCCGGCTTTGCCGTTATCAGTGTAAAAGATATCCTGCATGGTAAAGCAAGTACAGGTAGGGCATACAAAGTTGCAACGACCGCAGGCAATGCAACGGCTGTCGTATTCGTTCCAAATGGAACTTTTGGCAATGTTCGGATTTAAATTTTCCGGAATGTGAACATGCACGTTGTTTTCCGTTACATAACTCGATACAGCCTCTACTTCATCCAGCCCTTCAAAGTAACTGTTCCAGTCGGCATTTTCGTTAACGACAAGGAATGTGTCCCCTTTTTGTTCGATGACCATGTCCTGTCCTTCGGGTTTGTTGCTGCCCATATCCACGCAGAAGCAAGAATCAAAACTGTTCGGGCATGCAATAACAATAAACTTAATGCTGTCTCTTAATCGTTTATAGTAGTAATCTCCGAATTTATTGTTTAAATATATATCGTCGAGAACTTTCACCGCGTGCATTTCGCAACTTCTTAAAAAGACAACGGCCTCACCTCTGGGCATATCCGCTTCTTTCGTCTGATTTTCGGTATAGTAAAACAATGTTTCTGAAAGCGGCAACAATACCTCTTTAAACGAATAATCCGATTTTTGATCCAACACGATATCCTTCGCAGACTTAACCTCATCGTAACGAATCACATCTACATCGGTGTGGGTGTTCCCTCCGACAAACCTCACCGGTGCATAGACTTGATAACGCTCCGACAGGCGACTTACCAGGGTATCGAATTGTTCTTTAGACAAAGTGTATCCCATAGAAATCTCCTTCTGTTTAGTACTTGAATTGTACCATAAACCCGCCGTATTTTCAGTAACAATTAACACAATGCCTATTTGTTAACGATATGCCGACAATCTTTTAAGGCATTAAAAAAACGCAGCGTATTCTGCGTTTAAATATTCAATAAGCACTATAACAGCCACACAATGTCTAAATTTTTTAATCGCCACCCGAGGTTTACCGCTTACTTTTTAAAAGCAAAACAGGAACACCTGCAAGTACCGTCATCACGACAACAGTGATCGCCATACGCCGAAATTGATATTGAAGATAAAAATGGTCTTCAGAAGACGATTTTAAATTTTCCATATCCTGCACAACGGACTGATCTATTAAATTCTCATCGGTTTTTTTCGCTATAACCAGTAATCGCTGATTGTTAACGGGATAAGGGGTGGCGGTCAGCAAGCCCAGTTGCTGTACCTCCGTCGACGGCAGGTAATTGTCGTTTTCCGACGGCCAGAAAACCGCACGATTTACAACCGTATAGGTCTCCCGTTTATGAAAGCTGTATAGATAAATGTTGTCCCCTTCACCTAATTGATCGATATCACCGAAGCGGCCGCCCAATAAAAAATCTTGCGTACCTGCCAATACCGTGAGGGTGTGCGGCTCTCCCGCAGGTATATCCGTCCCTTCGACCAATACCACACCCCGCGAAAAATTTTCGGAGCGAGCACTTAAATAAACGGGCAGTTTTTCTCCCAATTTCGGTATCCATAAATAGGCGTAGGGTTCGGTCGCTTCAAAGGCGGTTAGGGGTGACGGAGCACTGTAATCCGAAACGGCAAAAGGGTCCATTACCGAGCGTCTCATCGGGTCCAGGGCGTCGTTGTACGCCCGTGCCTCGGCAAGTATTGTTTCGTACTCTCTTTTGTCGCTCCGTTTTTCTTCATAACTTTTTATTTGATCCTCAACTTGACCGTTGTGCATTATCTCTGAAACAAAGGGTGCTCCGATCAGCACCATCCCTGTCAATATCATCACAACGGCAAGGATTTTTATTCTTATTTGCACAACCAACCTCAACTATTAATCATCATTCTGAAAAGCACTTCTGTTGCAAGTCATCAAACGATAAAAAAGTCTTGAGCGACATGTCAATAAAGGATTTGGAGCGACCGACAAATTAAGCATTTAAACGGTTGTAGGAGCAACCGTCTGTGCAACTTAAGTGAAGACACCTTTATCATTTGCTGTACACAAAACGATATGTAAGCCGAAAACTTTTATAAACGAGCTTGCCGCTTTGGGAAGCCTCTCATTTTATTTTGATAAATTTTCTTTCTTTTGATCCAAGTATAACAGAATGCCCGCCGCCAACAAACCGATACCGGCAACGAATGTCAATAGCTGTTGCACGTCGCCTGTTTTGGGCATTCGAAACCTTTTAGGCGGCGTTGCACC
>CAYFTR010000007.1:23099-62394 GCA_964346185.1 uncultured Lachnospiraceae bacterium
CGTTGCACCTTCCGGTTTGTTTTCAATGATAAGAATTTCCGACTCCTGCTCTCCGTCAATTGCAAAAGTAATTCCGCGGTCGAGCAAACGATATTTGATGCCGTCTTTAACGGGGCTTAAAGTTTCAAAAACGGTGTATGTTCCCGGAGGTAAATCTGTAAATTCAAAATAACCGTCATCGCCCGAAGTGGCAAGTATGGCCTTGCCCTCCCGTAAACAGGTTGTGTAAACCCGGGTTTTCGAGTCGTAGGTTGTTAACTTAAAAACCGCTCCTGCCAACGGCTCGCCGTTTTCATCAATTTTTTTAAATTTTTTACCGCCGTTGCTTTTCGTATTTTCCACTTCCACTCTTTTGGTTTCGCCTTCTTTGCCGGTAACGGTTATGGGATAAGTCCGGGCGGTATAACCTGCAGGTGCTTCGGTTTCAATATAAAAATAGGTGGCTGTCTCCAAGCCCGCTACGGTAATCAGTCCCTCATCATCGCTTTTTAAGGGTGTTGCCACACCCCCCAGCCCGACAACCCGACCTTTATCCACCCGTACGGGCAAGCCGTAAACCTCGGATCCGTCTTCCTTTTGGAAAGGTTCTCCGTTGTCCGCTTCTACCTGTTTGTACAATTCAAATATGGCACCCGCCAAAGGACGTCGTTGTTCTCCGTATTTAAATAACTCCAAGGTTAACGGGTTTTCCGGAGTAATGTAAGGCGGTTGTCCCTTTAAATACAAATGGGGTTGCGTGATATCTGGACGATCCTTTAAGGGCAAGGTAACGAGAGATGCATAAAGGGTTTCCTGATAAGGGTCCGACTCGGGATCGGTGATATCCCTTATATAATAAGTACCCGGCTCTAAATCCGTAAAAACAACCTGACCCTGCACGCCGGTCACCGCCTGAAAATCGGGTGTACCCAAACTCTGTACGTTTTTTCGATTGAGTGTTTCAAAGTCCGACTCACTGTCCACCCGCCACAGACCGATGTTTGCACCGGAAATCGGCACCACGCCCTCGCCGGTGATAAGGGTTCCTGTTTCGGGATCGTATTGCACCGCTCCTTCGTAGCCGATTCGGTGAACGGTTAAGGTGTAGGTTTCGGCTTGAGCGAGGACACCGAAACCCGACAGAAGGATAACCCCCACCAAAAGGAAAATAGTCCATTTTTTTAAGTTTTGATATGTTTTCATCTGAATCTCCTCGCAATGCACTGAATCCGAAGTACATTTTAGCCTTGACCGTTGTCAGAGTTCTTTTGACTTTTTCTTTTTCTGAGGATAACCGCGATTAATACCGCCAGTGTACTATAAAATAAAATTTTGTAGGTTTGAACGATTTTTTGATCCGCAACGGTTTTTTCTTCCACCGCCGCAACGTAATCGATCCGAACACCTCGAACCAATAAGCGATGGGAGTTAATCATATAAGGGGTACAGGTTAAAAGGGTCGCGTAGTCGTAACCGGGCACCACCAATACCTCGGAAAAATCATCGGGTTCCACGGTTATAATCCGATCGACCTGATAGCAGAGCACCTCTCCCAGGTTGTGCAAATAAAATTTGTCCCCCACTTGCAACTTGGGCAGATCGGTAAACAGCTTTTTTGCCGGCAGCCCTCTGTGTGCGGTAAGTACCGTATGGGTGTTGCTGCCCCCGACCGGCAGGGAGGTACCTTCCAAATGCCCGGCACCTTTTTGTAACACGGTTTCCGAAGTGCCCGCATAAATCGGTACTTCCGCCAGGATAGCCGGTATACGAACATAGCCGATTTGCTCTTTGACTTCGAGCATTCGGGCATATTCCGCCTTACCTTCTTTTTGCCTTTCATCGAAAGGGTCCGCAATTTTCCTCGGATCCAGGGTTTCGTTGTAGGCTCGTGCCAAATCCAAACGTCGGTTGACCTCCGGCGGTGTGACCGTTTGTGCGGCTACATCAAACTCCTGAATAACGTTTGCCGTCAACAGGCGATTGACCTGTTGGCTGATAAAGGGATATAACGCCAATATAATACCGAAAGTAATAGCGATATTTAAAACAATATTTCTAATTTTATTTTTAGACTGACCCATGTGCCTCCTGTAAGTCGGCAACGCCTCGGTGACTTTATTGTTTGTTCTTATTATTTTGTCGCTCTTTTCTTTTGGATGTCTCCTGAGAAAATAAAACAAAAATTAAAATTGCCAAAGTAATATAAAATAAATATTTATATGCGGCACCGGTATTATTGTCCTTAATGTCCTTTTCTTCCTGGGCTTCGACATAAGGTATCCGATGCCCTCTCACAATCAGACGGTGGGAGTTAATCATATAAGGGGTACAAGTTAAAAGGGTCACATAATCGTGACCGGGTACCACCGTTAAAGGTGTATAGTCGTCGGGTTCAATGACTTTTATCTCATCGACTTGATACGCCATTGTTTCGCGGATATTTTTAATGTAAAAACGGTCGCCGATTGCAAGTTTGTCCAAATCGGTAAACAGTCTGGCGGCGGGCAACCCTCTGTGGGCGGTAAGTACCGCATGGGTATTATTGCCCCCCACAGGCAGTGTGGTGCCCTCCAAATGCCCCACACCTTTTTGCAACACCGGCTCCGAAGTACCGGCATAAATCGGTGCTTTGAGCAGTATTTTAGGTATGTGTATATTGCCGATTTGTTCCCGAACTTCAAGCATTCGGGCGTATTCCGCCTTTCCGGCTTCCTTTTCTTCTTCGGTGTAGGGGTCGTGTAAATCCCCGATTCCCGTATTGAGGGTTTCGTTATAAGCCAGTGCCAAAGCCATCCGCCGATCGATTTCTGCGGTGTCCAGGGCTTCCGCTCCGGTATCGAATGCCGTGATAACGGTACTCGACACATAGCGATAATATAATTGAGAAACCAAAGGATAGCCCATCACAATAAAGCCGATGACCATGGCAACCGTCAATAAGCGGTCGATCACCTTTCCCTTTTTCTTTTCTTGATCTTGCTGCATAGGTTTTTGTATCCTTACGGTGATATAAAACCGCTTTGCGGTCATTCATCAACCGTCAGACGGTTTTGTCATTTACTTTTCTTCTTAAGACGCCATGCACCGTAGGCAAACAAAGCACCCGTCACAACAAACAGCACCGATCCGATGCCGCCCGTTTTCGGAAAGCTCGCTCGACGATTCAACACTTCCGCCACATTGCCGTCAATAATTCGAATACTGTCGTTAGGCTCGACCAGGTTCCAAACCGGCTCGTTGTTAACCAATGCCAAGTCCGCCAACACCACGTCTTTAAGTCCCACATAGCCGTTGGGAAATTTGGCTTCCCTAAAGGCATAACGCTGTCCGGGTACAAAAATGTCGTCGGTCTTCGCCTGTCCGTAATAGGTTGGTACGGTATTAAGCGGCAAGGCCCCTTCTTTAATTTGAAAGTTTCCGAACAGGTCTTCTTGTGTGTCCGCCACGTTGTAAACTTCGAAAATCGCATCGTCGTTAATAATAGGCGTGTGGGTATCATCCACTTTTAAAAAGGTTAAAGAATAATATTTATCATTGTATACCACAACTTCCAGGGGTTGTCCCGGTACGGAGTTGGCGGGGTAAACCACCCAGTCCCGAACCGTATCGGGATCCGACCCCACCTGTATAACCGTATCGCCGTCGGTAGTTATCGGTCCGATTGATTTATCGGTTCCGCCGTAACCCGGAGGTGCACCGGTTTCTTTTAAATAGTAGGTTCCCGCTTCTTCAAAGGTAAAGGTCACTACGCCGCCCACATAGGTGCTTTTGTCTTCTACCGGTTGATCGGTTGTTGCGTCGTACAGGGTAAATTTGGCACCCACCAAGGTGGTGCCGGGATTTTTTCGGTCGACTTTACGCAACCTGAACTCCGCGTGTTTGGGGATTAAATTTCTGTTGAGAACGGTAATTTTATTGTTGGCATAGCTGTAGGAAACATCGAACCCGTCGGTGTTTGGCGTGTCGCCGACGGCGGTCTCCATAGCGGTATAAATGAGCGACTCTCCCCGATTATTGTAAGGGGCAAGATTCTTTAATTCTTTCGTCCAACTCTCCGATTTAAGTATCTGTACGTCGGTAAGTACCGGCGTTGTTTCGTTGCTGCGATAAATATCCACGGTGACGTGATCGATGAGCGTTGTATCCGTTTCTTCCCAAATTTTTTCGATGGTAACGGTGTCCCCTTTTACCGAAGGTATCGGAAAATAACGCAAGCCCGATTCGGGCACGTCGCCTTTGGGTTGCAGGGTGGTTGTCCCGTTGGTTTGGTAGTAATAGTTACCTTCATAACGCGGGTCTTCGGTACGTAAGTGAACCCGATAACCGAGGTCCGCCCATTGCCCGTCGCCCAAGTGCAGTCCGACAATTTCAAAGCTGCGTGCTGCTTCGTTGTAGGTTAATTGTACACCGCTTAACAACGAATCCGTGACCGGCATGTTGTGGCCATCGTAAATGTTGCCGTCAACACCCAAATGGGTTCCGTCGGAGGCGGCAAGTTTTATATCGCCGTAATCAAAGCTGCCGTCGGTACCGAAGTCCGGGGTTACCATATTGCCCATAGGGTCGTTCACCTTACCGTTGACCACGGTCGCTTCTTCGTTTTCGGTTTTACCCTGAAGCCTTAAGTTAATGCTGAAAGCACCGGGTACATTGCCGGGAGCCGCCGTTTTGGATAAAAAGGCATCGGGGTAGTCGACACCGCCCGCAGGGTCGTTGTAATTGCGCAAATGGTCGCCCTCCGTATAGGCGGTGGGGTAGGTACCCGTTGTGTCGGTCGTATAGGCCACGGGGTTGCCCAACCCCGCAGGGTTCACGTAGCCCGGGCTTGTAAGTTCGGGTAAAACCGCTTTCTGCAAGGTCAGGGTAAACGCTCCCGGAGGTAATGTCGCCCCCTGGGCGGGGTTGTATGTAATGCCGTAGGTTTCAAAGTCCGCAAAGTTTACGGTTAGAGTTGTGCCGTTTCCGTCTTCCAGGCACACCTGCAGTTCCGTCAGATCCAAGGGGGTACCTTCATCTAAATACAGGTTGGCATCCCGACAAATTTCCCAGGCAACGACGTTGTTCAGATCAAAGGGTGCTGGCAACACCCGAACGGTTTTAGTTTCGGCCTGGTTGTTGTAACGCGCGGTAACGATGAGTAATTTATCCGCCGGTTGCGACGGAATATTTACCATGTAGTATCCGGCGGCGTCGGTTTGGGTATATCCCAAAAGGTTGCCGTTGACATCTCGCACTTCGATAAGGGCATTGGTCGACGCCGTACCGCTAACCATAGTACTGGTTGTGTTAACGGGGTTTACCGTACGCAAGCGTGTGTAGGGAAAGCTGAGAACCGCTTCAGCGCGAACATCGTTTATGACTTTAAGCTGAGCCGCTACACAGTAATGATCGTAGGTATCGTCCACAATGGGTGTAATAAATTCGAATATTTGAGGATCTCGACCTGATTGAATACGCCAATATTCGCCGGTATCGACTTCATAGTTAAAATTATTGTCATAAACAGGTGGTCCTAATCCCGGCGAAGGCGCAAAAACCATTGTATAATCGAGATAATCTCGACTTTCATTGTAGGTTACTCGCCAAGTTATTGTGTTGTCTTCATTTCGAGTTCCGGTTATGGAACATAAACCCTCGGCTTGTTGGTTCGGCAACATGTGCAAATTTACATGGGTGGTGCCGGGTTCAAAGGTTCCCGTAGTTACGGGCAGGTAGCCCGTGTGCTCCAAAACCAGATGGTAGCGGTCGGGTGTAATGTCGTAAAATGCATAGGTACCCGAAGTGCCGGTTACGCCTGCGGCAACGGGGGTATCCCCCGACATTAGGGTGACGGTAACGCCCTCCAGCAAATCTTGATTGATGGCGTCACTTACCTTAACCGTCAAGCTGTTGACAGGGGTAGCTTCCAATACCAGGTTTTGCTCGATTACCTGTCCCGAAGTGGTAAAATTTAAGGTTGCGGGCGGCAAGGGGTAGTAGCTTTCCAGCCCGGAGCCGTAGATATGTAATTTATATTCGGTAATAAGCAAGTCCGTTACGGTGACCGTTGCTGTCGCTTGCCCCGAGGGCACAAGTGCCGCAGGTACGGGGTACACCTTGGTATGGTCCGCCGTGGACACCAGCTCCACATGGATGTTGTCCGGTAAAGGGGTACCGTCGGCGGTCGATAAGTTTATAACTGCCGTACCGCTTTCGTAGGTATTAGGCATTGCTATCGGTGCTTTTTGCAAGTCCGCCGGGGGCATACCAATTAAGGCACTTTCCGGTATGATCATCTGTGCCTTGTTGACAGCCCCTTGAAAGGTAACCGGAGTTGTCGTACTTTCTTTTCCTACAATAACCGCCGGCCATACATCCAAGGTTAGGGTGGGGTTGTTTGTCATCGCCGCTTTGGTTAAGTAGGTACGAAACCTCAAGGTTTCCGTGTAGTTTCCGATATCTCTCACTCGATGGTAGTAGTAAAAATCCCTTCCGTTGCCAACTTCCCCGATTCGTGTAAAGCCTTCGGTTTGAAAATCCGCAAGGGTAACGGGTTCGTAGTCCTCCGGGATATGCAGGGCCATGTAAGCTCTGGTATTGGCAACACTGCCGGTTTCTATCACTTTTAAGGTCCAGTCGATATAGCTGCCGTCGGCCGATTGCGCGCCGCTCCACAAAAAGTTGCCGTAGCCGCCAACCAATTGTGTGCCGCCACTTTGTGCCTGTACGGCGGGTGCCGTCAACAACATTACAAAAAATATCATAAAGATGATCGGAAAGATGATCGGTTTTATTGTTGTTTGTTTCATAGATCACCTGTCATTGCGATGAATACCATCTAACAATTATTGCCTTTCGTTAATGTCGGTCATCACCGACCGCCTGTTCTAAAACACTATCCCAAGGACTTTTATCTGAAAGACCTTCGGATAAGGTTTTAATTTCTATGAAAACGGGCGAAGAAACCCCTCGCCCGTTGTCTGTTTTTAAGTTTCTTTATATGTCTTTTGCGTTTCTTTTCTTTTTAAGATTGTATGCCGTTGTTACAATGACCAACCCGGCAAGTACAAACAATACGGAGCCGATACCGCCGGTTTGAGGAATCGCCACCTTTTTGTTTTGAATGGTCATAGCAGCATCGGTGTAGCTTGTTTTTGTAACGGTAAAAGTAAAAGGTTCCAACATTCTGACGTAACCGTCGGGTGCTTTTACTTCCTGTAAAGCATAGGTGCCGTCTTGGGTAACGGTAATGCCGTCTGCAGCTACCTGCTGACCTTGCAGACCTTTAAATTCAAAGCTGCCGTCTGCGGAGGATAAGAGGTAAATGGTATCGCCTGCTTGCGGCAAATTGCTTTCGGAAGTTGCGGTGCCGTCGGCAGCCGTTGCAAATTTACCTGCGGCAAGTGCATCGGCATTGCTGTCCAACAACGCCTGCGTCCATTTCATTTCTACTCCCGTTGTGCCCGCCACATCCACGTGGAGGGTAAATACCGCTCCGGCCAAGCCTTGGGCTTCCGTACCGACCCCCAGTTTGTCAAAGAGTTTACCGCCCGTCCATACGCCGGGGTTGGTGGTCGGGGTGTCCGATCCGGTGACGCCGTGGCCGTTGTTGTAGTCCAGGGTAACGGTGTTGGGGATCACTTGTCCCGGGGTTGCCGTTTCGTTAATGGCTGTGGTAAAAGTCAATTGCAGTTTGGCATCGCCGATCAATGCACCGTCGGCATGGGCTGCCGCCAGTTTTTGCAACCCGACTTTGGTAAATTGTATTTTTACCGTTGCACCGGCAGAACCGACAGCGGGTTCCGTTGCAAAGTAATCCACACCGGCTTTGTTGTAATCGAAAGCGGTTCCCGTATCTTTTACCATTTCCGTTCCGTCGAGTGTTACGGCAAGATCACCGGTATAGTCGAGAGCGGCATTCAGGGTATCGGTTAAGTCAAATTGGGTGTATTCGCCGATCCCTACGGGAATGCTTGTGTAAGTAATCCAGGTTATATCTGCACCAGCATTGGCGGTATCTTCGTTATTACCGACGGTCGTTACGTCCTTTTCCACTTCCGGAGGACCGGCTTCTATATTTTTAGGGTAAACATAAAGAACTTTTTTAAAGCCGTTAAGACCGGTGGTCGGGTCGTTGTCCCCGACAGGTAAAGCAATACCGAAGGGTACCGCGGCGGAGTCCGTAACGGTAGTGGGCGTGTTTTCGATAAACCAATAATAACCTGCCGCCATTGCCGGTATCGTCACTTCACCCTCCGCATTGGTAGCCGCGGTTACGGTGCCGGCTTCTCCTGTGCCGACCAACGTTTGAACCTGTTCGACGGTTTTGTAAGAGGCGGGGGTCGCTTTCATGGTGTTGTATTGGTCTTCGGTGATACTCCAATAAGTAAAGGTAATGTTCGAAATACGACCGGATTCCAGTCCGAAAACGCTGTTCCAGTCCGCGGAACTGATTGCGTCACCGTCGTGATCGACGGGAAAGTTTGTTAAATTCGGCAGTTTAACCTTTGTAATGACTACGTCCGTCGCGGGGTATTCACTAAGCTCCGACGCGCTCTGTGCCCATACGGAAGGTGCGACAAGTGCCATTATTATGAGCACTGCCAACACCGTGCCTACGTATTTTTTTCTTCTCATGCATACTTCTCCTTTTTTGTTTTACCCAGTTTACCGGTATCAACCGGCGATACCGCCAAGTTATAAGACCGCGGCACCTTTTGCTTTTGTATTGACATGCTGTCAGCGACACCATAAAGCTTCGGTATGTTTATAAAGAAACGTTAAACCATGTACCTTCTTTGAAAATAATTATAAAAATAACAGCCATCGCTTTACGCTAGTCTGTTTCTAAAAGTTTGACGGTACAAGTATAGTTCTGAGATAATTTCAGTATAGTAGATTGACTCAAAATTAGCAAGCAATTTAATCATTATTCCTGTAAAGCAATTTTAATATTCTTTTGTTTTTTTATAATTTTATAGTGTCGTTCGGAGAACTCGTCTCGCGTAGTTGTCGATAAAATCTTCAACTACCTGTTAAGGCTTTGTCTTTCAGCATTGGGAAACTTTTATCACCCATACTATGCTTTGTATAAAGTGGCGGCAAAATGCTGTCTCATCTATGCTTAAAGAAATAAGCCCGGCACAGATCGCAAAGTAAATCACATAAAAATCGCGTGTTTGAATGAAACGGGTTCGCAGTGTCCAGATGAAAAACGTCGTCGTTTTCGGCAAACGATATCGGCTTAATAATAAAGCTTTTTCTGTACAACTGACAAAACGCTGTTTTTTTAAACCACCGTAACTATAAAAGACGCCGCAAGCATATTGCAACGTCTTTATATATCAATACTATTTTAAATAGTGGATAAACAAGCCGCTTCTGAGTTTCGGCTCAAACCATGTAGACTTCGGCGGCATGAGTGCGTCGGCATCCGCAATGGCCATCAGCTCATCGATTTCGGTGGGATACATGGCAAAGGCCACCCGCATATCCTCGGATACGCGTCGTTCCAATTCTTCCAGCCCCCGTATGCCGCCGACAAAATCAACGCGGTTGTCGGTTCTGGGGTCTTTAATACCCAGTATCGGTTGCAGCAAGTTGTTTTGCAGTACGGCAACATCTAAACTTTCGACGGGATCTTCTGTTTTGTAACTGCCTTCTTTTGCTTTGAGTTGATACCAGGAGCCGTCGAGATACATGCCGAATTCCCCTTTATTTTTGGGACGGTAAATGCCGCCGGCAATTTTTCGGACCGCAAAGTTTTCTTTTACTTTTTCTAAGAAATCATCGACGGAATGACCGTTTAAATCTTTCACCACGCGGTTGTAGTCCATAATTTGCAATTGATTGTCGGGAAATGCCACAGCCAAAAAGTAATTAAACTCTTCCTCTCCCGTGTAGTCGGGGTGCGCGTCCCGTCTCATTTGACCGACACGCACGGCGGAGGCACTTCTGTGGTGTCCGTCGGCGATATAAAGTTCGGGTACGGTTTTAAACGTTGTAACCAAAGCCGCGATATCTTTCGCATCGTCGATAACCCAAGTGCGGTGGGTAATGCCGTCCTCCGAGGTGAAGTCCACCTCCGGGTTCGCCGCCTTTAATCGGTGGATGATTTGATCGATCTCTTCCTTGTGGCGATAGGTTAAAAAGATGGGACCGGTATGGGCGTCCAGAGCGTCAACGTGACAGATACGGTCCTGTTCCTTATCCGATCGGGTTTTTTCGTGCTTTTTAATGGTATTGTTCAGATACTCGTCAACAGATACACAGCACACCAATCCGATTTGGCTTCTGCCGTCCATTACCAATTCGTAAAGGTACAGGCAGGGAGCTTCGTCCTGTTTCATAATGCCGCGATCAATCAAGCGATTTAAATTGCGTACCGCCTGACGGTAAACCGCCGGGTCGTGCAGATCGATACGCCGATCCATGGTGGTTTCCGGTCTATCCACCCGTAAAAAGGTGTCATAATTACCGTAAGCCGCTTTGGCGGCTTCTTCCCTGTTGTACACGTCGTAGGGCAGTGCCGCTACGTCACCGGCTTTTTCCGGTATGGGACGCAAAGCGCGAAAGGGTCTAATGGTTGCCATTGTTTACTCCTATTTGATTAAACGGGCACGCACAACGCCTTCGATGTTCTGCAATGCCGCTTTGAGTTCCAAATCGACTTCGGAGTCGACATCAATCATGGTGTACGCCCACTCACCCTTGTTTTTATTGGTTAAGTCGGAGATATTAATGTTTTGTTTTGCCAATACCGCTGTAATTTGCCCGATCATATTGGGGATATTGCGATGGTTGACGGTAATGCGGTGCACGCTGTTGCAGACACCCATATCGCAATCGGGGTAGTTGACGGAATTTTTAATATTGCCGTTAACAAGATAGTCCATCATTTGGTCGACAACCATGGTGGCGGAGTTCTCTTCGCTTTCCGGGGTCGATGCACCCAGGTGCGGAATATTAACGGTATTGGGCAGACCGAGGGTTTCCGTTTCGGGGAAGTCCACAACATAACGGGAAACCGTGCCGTCATCCAGGGCGGTTTTAAGTGCCGCCAAGTCCACCAGGCCGCCCCTTGCCATGTTGATCAGACGCAGACCTTTGTTGGCAACGGAAAGCAGGTCGGCATTTACGTAGTTTTTCGTTTCTTCCATTAAGGGTATATGTAAGGAGATGTAATCGCAATTTCTGAAGAGCGCTTCGATACTTGCCGACCGTTTAACTTTTCTGCTTAAACCCCAAGCGTTTTCAATTGATATAAAAGGGTCGAAGCCGTAAACTTTCATGCCGAAGTCTACCGCCATGTTGGCGACAAGAACGCCGATAGCCCCGAGACCTACAACGCCCATTTTTTTACCATAAAGTTCGGGACCTACAAAGGCTTTTTTGCCTTTTTCCACGCTGGCGGCAATGTTTTCTTTATCTTCCTGTGCTTTAACCCAATCGATACCTTCCAGTACTTTCCGTGAGGAAATCAACATAGCCAAGGCAACCAGCTCCTTAACGGCGTTGGCATTGGCACCGGGCGCATTGCAAACCACAATGCCTTGCTCCGAACAACGGGCAACAGGTATGTTGTTGACACCAGCACCGGCACGGCCGATGTATTTAATATTGGGGGAGAAGTTCATATCGTGCATTTTAGCGGAACGCACCAATATCGCATCGGGATGTTCTTCGTTATCGTCGACGATAAAATTATCCGTGAGCAATTTTAAGCCTTTGGGTGAAATGTTGTTTAAGGTTTTAACTTTATAGTTCTTTTTTAAATTAATCATTTTTTCTCTTTCTGCCATAGCAAACGCCGGCCAACTTCGATACGAACCCGGTTTTACTATGCGCTGAATTAATAATGATGACGGTTTAAAACGTCTTCTTAGCTGTTTGCCGTTTCAAATTTTTTCATAAAATCGATTAATGCGTCGATTCCCGCCATAGGCATGGCGTTGTAAATACTGGCACGCATGCCGCCGACGGAACGGTGACCTTTAAGGTTTTCCAAGCCCGCTTTTTTTGCTTCTTTCACAAAGTGAGCATCCAATTCGGCGTCGCCCGTAATAAAGGGGACATTCATGATGGAGCGATCTTCCGCCGCAACCGTGCCTTTGTACAATTGACTGTTGTCAATAAAGTCGTAAAGTTTGTTTGCCTTTTCTTTATTGAGTGCTTCAATAGCCGGGATACCGCCCATTTTCTTTAACCACTTGTAAACCAGACCGCAAATGTAAATGCTGTAACAGGGCGGTGTGTTGTATTTGGAATCGCCCTCTGAATGGGTTTGGTAGTTGAGCATGGTCGGGGTGATATCCATTGCCGTACCGATTAAGTCTTTACGGATAATGGCCACACACACACCGGAGGGACCCATGTTTTTTTGAGCACCGGCATAGATCAGACCGAATTTGGAAACATCGTAAACTTCCGACAAGATGTTGGAGGACATGTCCCCCACCAGGGGAATGTTTGAAGCCGAGGGCAAGCCGTTCGGTTTAAAACGTGTTCCGTAAATAGTGTTGTTGACGCAAATGTGAATGTAATCGGCGTCTTTTCTGAAGTCTTCTTCGGACAGCTTAGGAATGTAGGAGAATGTCTCCGCTTCGGAGGAAGCCACCACCTTTGCGTCGCCGTAACGAGCAGCTTCTTTATAAGCTTTTTTTGCCCAAGATCCGGTTAAAACATAATCGGCTTTTCCCGAACCCGTCATCAAATTGAGGGGTACCATAGCAAATTGTGTGGAAGCGCCGCCTTGTAAAAATAAAATCTCGTAGCTATCCGGAACGGCCATCAACTCTTTTAAGGTTGTTTTGGCTTCTTCCTGGATATCTCCGTAAACCGCTGAACGATGGCTCATCTCCATGACGGACATGCCCGCATCTTTGTAATTCAGCATTTCCTTTGCTGCGGTTTGCAGCACTTCTTCGGGCAGAGCCGAGGGGCCGGCCGAGAAGTTGAATACTCTGTTCATACAATTACTCCTTTACATCATACCTTAATGTGAAAAAACTTCAAATTTACATTGAAGATGAAAATATTATACTCTTTACAATAATTATTTTCAAGGCTTCGATGATAGAATAGCGTTGCATTTCGGTTAAAACCGCATTAAATTTAGAGTTTTCATCGACTTGCTTATCTTGAAAATGTTTTAAACAATTTACCCTTTTGTGATTAAGTTTTAATCTTATCTTTTGTATTATAATTTGCTACGAAGACTTTAATTTAAAGTTTCATTCAATTATACAGAATAGAAAAGGTATCGATATGCAATATTTCGGTGCGGTCTACCGCCCTCCTTCAGAAGCAAATTCACTAATTATTCAGGCGACCATCGGTTGCTCTCAAAACACTTGTACTTTTTGCGGTATGTATAAAGATGAACGCTTTGTCATCAGACCGGAAGAAGCGGTTCTTAATGATTTACGGGAAATGTCTGTTCACTCGGATTATATCTTTAAGGTTTTTTTTGCCGACGGCGATGCCCTCATCATACCCACGGCTACTCTTGTTACCTATTTGGATGCGGTTAAAGCACTCTACCCCAATTGTAAAAAAATCGGCTTATATGCCTCCCCCAAAAGCATTCAGACAAAAACACCCGAGGATTTGGCACTGCTACGCTCCAAAGGCTTAACCATTGCTTATTTGGGTTTGGAATCCGGCTCCGACAGGATTTTAAAAAACATCAAAAAAGGCGTAACCGCCAAAGAGATGATTGCCTGTACCCACAAATTAAAGACGGCCGGTATATTAACCTCGGTGACTGTCATTAACGGACTGGGCGGTCGCCAATATATGGAAGAACATGCCGTAGAAACCGGCAAAGTACTCACCGCCATGGGGGCTGATTACATCGGTTTATTAACGCTGACCCTGGAAGTCGGTACACCACTCTATGAGGATTATCGTGAGGGGCGTTTTACTTTATTGACCTCACGGGAAGTCCTTTTGGAAATTCGAAAAATGATTGAGCATACTTCTTCACCGGGGACAGTGTTCAGAAGTAACCACGCCTCCAACTACGTCGCTTTACGCGGCACCTTTGATGAGGATAAGGATAAACTGCTAAATATTCTGGATTTTGTCTTAATGCAAGACAAACACCTGCCCGACAGGTTTCCTGTGGAATAAGCGACAATTTTTTTCTTAAGTATTTCTGATTTTACGTTGTTTTTAATAAGCATTTAAGTAAAATTTTCTATAATAAAACACAAGAAGAGAAAACAGCGAATTCTCTCACTAATTTAATCAGTTTATACAATAGAAATTTCTATTGTTAACAAAATAATACCTTCTAATTTATCCCAAAAAAGCCCCGTACGGGGCTTTTTTGTATTTAAAATACCCACAACACTCACAGGCTTCTCCTCTTATAACTCCGCACTCATAAAAATAACGCCATCGCCCTTTAAGAAACTCCTACATTTACTATAGCAACTTATCGTCGCAACTTTTTATACAGTCCAAAGCCTTTATTTTATACGAAAAAATACCCCCACCTTTTCGGTGGGGGTATCAACAGTTGTTTGGTTCATTACTCTCTTCTTCCCAATTCCGCGTCAAATCTGAATACTTCAATCATATTGTCGCCGACAACTTTCAGTCTTTGAACAAATGGTTTTAAGGTGTTTTCTTCTTCTCTTTGTTCCATAAAGAACCAGTTTAGGAATTCCAAGGTGTCGTAGCAGCCTTCTTCCTGAGCTTTTTTTGCCAACGCGTAAATGTTGGATGTAACCAGTTTTTCGTGTGCCAGTGCGGCTTCCATCACTTCCAGTAAGCTGTTGTACTCGTTTTTCGGTTCCGGAATTGCTTTTTGAGACACATCTCCGTCCATATCCGCAATAAATTCGTAGAATTTCATTGCGTGTTCAATTTCTTCTTGGGCTTGCAATTTTAACCAATGAGCTGTGCCGTCCAAGCCTTTATTGGTGCTGTCGGCTGCCATTGCCAAATATACATATGCGGATTCCAATTCAAAATTATATTGATCATTTAACATTTCCAATAATTGTTTACTAGCCATGATATACCTCCATGCTATCGGTTTAATACTATTTTAATTCTGTTAACAAATTTATTTATGTGTATATTGTAATCATTCTATTCTACGATGTCAAGTTTCGATTAAAAAGTAAAGATACATTCAAGGTTTTCATTTAACTTGTTGTTAAGCCCGTGCCTCCCGTTTCATAAAGAAAGAAAAGATGACCGACAAGGCGACAAATCCCACCACGGAAAAAATAAATTTATCCTGAATGCGACCGAAGCCCCCGCTGATAAAGTTGACAATAATCGGCGAGAGGAACATGCCCATATTCATAGCACCGTTAACTAAGGCGATACCCACATCTTTTTTAGCGGGACCTGCCGCTTCCGAAGCCAAAAACATAACTGTCGGCATAGTTGCCGATAAACAAAAGCCCAGTAAACCGCCGGCAACAAACATTAGGACAGCATTCGATGCAATTAAGGCAATAAAGCACCCGACCCCGCCGGCCAACATGGTGACCGCCAACAATTTGTCTTTAAACAATTGGCTGATTTTTCCATAAAATATACCGGTCAACATACCGATACCCATCATAAAGGAAATCATCAAACCGCTGGTGGATGCACTTCCCCAACCCCTATCCATAACGATTGCCGCCACATTGGATTGAAAGGTAAAAAGAAAAATACCGAAAGCAAAAAGGGCAAGGGTGTAAAACCATACTTTTCCGGACATGGCACTATCACCTGCCGATACTTCTGCGGAAGCCGGCGTCGGATCATTTGCCGGCAAATTGCGAAGGACAATCCAAATAACCGGTAAAAATAAAATATAAATGATGTAGGCGTTAATCCAATCGAATCCCGCTAATATTCCCGAAATAAGTGCCCATACCATCGAACCGCCGTTGACAAAAGCGGATTGTAAACCCATTAATTGTTTGCTTTCTTCCCCGGCAAAATAATCGGATATTACGGCAATGGATAGGGTCGCATTAATCCCCTGTGCCACCCCGATCAACACGGCACCGACCAATAAAGCAATAAAGGCGGTTTTCCCTAATAAAAAAGCAATGCCTCCACCGAGCATACCGCAGATAAGGCCGAAGATAATAATTATTTTTTTTGAAATTTTTAATGACGCCGGTCCCGCCGCCACCGAAAATGCAATTCCGACTAAGGCCGGCAATGTTAGGATTAAAGAAATCGTATTCGGATTTTTATCCGGGTAGTGAATCGCAACATCTGCCAAAATAGCCGATGCGGTCACCGAAATCATAATAAGCGACGCGATCGCAAAGACCGCAACTTTAATTTTATTTTTATTTACCACAAATTTCCTCTTTATTTTAATAACAAGATAGCCCATCGGGGACTTTTTGTCAGAGCTCCTTGACCCCATACTTTTGTAATCTCAATGAGTGGCACTGCAATGACAAGGGGCATACACCCACTTAAACAACTTACCGTTTTTTACCGACGCTACGGTAACCACTTAAAAAACCCGAGATTTAAACTTCGGTGCTGAAAATTCGTACAAAGTTTAAACGTCGGGCTTTGCTGTTTTATTTACTTAGCAAGGCATCGTCCTGGTCAAAGGTTTTATGACTGACTTGTTCGAAGGCTTCCAACAATTTTGCAACGGTAAGGTTTCTTTTTTCCTCGCCTTTAACATCGATAATAATTTTACCTTCTTCCATCATAATGAGACGATTACCCAGACGAATAGCATCGCGCATATTGTGGGTAATCATTAAGGTTGTCAATTGATTTTCGGCGACAATGCTGTCGGTTAAGTCCAAAACCTTTTCCGCCGTTTTCGGATCCAACGCCGCCGTATGTTCGTCGAGCAACAAAAGGGCGGGGCGTGCCAACACCGCCATCAACAATGTAATTGCCTGCCTTTGTCCGCCGGAAAGCAAACCCACTTTCGCCGTTAATCTGTTTTCCAAACCCAAGCCCAGACGCTCCAACCGTTCGGCGTATACATTTTGATTGGTGGTATCAATCCCCCAACTTAAGCCCAGTTTTTTACCCCGACGTGCCGCCAGCGCCAAGTTTTCCTGAAGCATCATACCGGCTGCCGTTCCCAACATAGGGTCTTGAAATACCCGACCGATAAATTGTGCTCTTTGATGTTCCGCCATTTTGGTAACATCCTTACCGTCTATTTGAATGGTTCCCTGATCGACAGGATACACCCCGGCTATACTGTTAAGCAAAGTAGATTTCCCTGCACCGTTACCACCGATGACGGTCACAAAATCGCCGGGTTCCATATGCAGGCTGACCGCATCCAATGCTGTTTTTTCGTTGATAGTGCCTTTATAAAAGGTTTTACTGACAGATTCGATGTGCAGCATTTCAGACACTTCCTTTCTTGTTACGCAATTTTTCCTGAATGAGGGGCATTGAAAGTGCCAAAGCAACCAATAAAGCGGTAAACAATTTTAAGTCGTCGGGCTTTAAACCCATTTGTAATACCAGTGCGATGACCATACGGTAAACTACGGAACCCAGTATAACGGAAATTAAACAATTTTTAAAACTGCGAACGCCGAACAATACCTCGCCGATAATCACCGATGCCAAACCGATAACAATAGTACCGATACCCATGCCGACATCCGCAAAACCGTTGTTTTGCGCGATAAAGCCCCCCGCCAAACCGACCAGACCGTTGGCGAGTACCAAACCGATCATAATGGTTTGATCCGTATCTACCCCTTGGGCACGAATCATTTGAGGGTTAAAGCCGGTCGCACGAATGGCCATACCGATTTCGGTACCGAAAAACCAGTACATCCACACGGCAACGGCAACTACAAATACAATACCCAGTAATAAACTGGCGATGCTTTTGCTCAAACCGAAACCTTGAATAAGCGTTATCACCGTATCCGATCCCAATATCGGTAAATTGGCTTTTCCCATAATACGTAAATTAACGGAATACATGCCAATCATGGTTAGGATTCCGGATAAAAGTGCGGGGATTTTTAATTTGGTATGAAATATTCCGGTCGCCGCACCGCCGACCATCCCCGCCAGTGCCGCCGCTAATAATGCGAGAAAGGGGTTCACCTCGGCGGTAATAAGGGTCGCGGCAACCGCCGCTCCTAAGGGAAAGGTTCCCTCAACGGAAAGATCCGCGACATCCAATACCCGATAGGTAATGTAAACGCCAAGAGCAAGTATTGCCCAAAACAAACCTTGTGTGACAGTAGAGATCAATAAATTAAACATAGATTCCTCTTATTCAAAGTTTCGGCCCAAACAGTAACCCCCTTCGGCATTTGTGCCTTTATACGGGGCTCTGTCCTATTTTAGCCGTTTTATCAACAGGGGATACAACCCCGCCCTTATCGGAACGAGTGTATCCCCTTTTTTTGAATGCACGACAGTACCCGCCGTGACGTCGGTTGCGTTTTACTCGAGCACTTCGTCAGCTTTGTCCAATATATCTTGGGGGATCGTTAAACCGATGGCATCTGCTTCTTTTTTATTTACCACCGTCGTGTAGGTTTTTTGTGCTTCAATGGGCATTTCGGCGGGTGTCGCCTCACCTTTTAAGATTTTAGCCGCCATGATTCCGGCTTGTTTACCCAATTCGTAGTAGCTGATACCGACGGTTGCGGTAGCTCCGGCTCTGACGGGACCTTCTTCCCCCGCGACGACCGGCAATTTGTTTTCTCTTGTAATGTCCGCCAAAACGGGCATGGCCGATGCCACGTTGTTATCGGTAGGAACATAGATACCATCTACCTTTCCGACCAAGCTGGTTGCCACCTGTTGCATGTCGTTGACATTGGAAATGGTTACTTCTTCAACCTTAATGCCTTTGCCCGTTGCGTATTCTTTGACACGATCCGCCTGAATTTGAGAGTTAATTTCGCTGGAGGTGTAAATAACACCTATAGACTTGGCTTCGGGTGCCAAGGTCAATAACAGGTCTACCTGTTCTTCTACGGGATTCATATCTGTGGTGCCGGTGACATTACCGCCGGGTTTTTCGTTGCTTTCCGCCAGTTTCGCTTCAACGTAATCGGTAATGGCCGTACCGACAATCGGAATGTCGGGGGTTGCGTTGGCCATGGTTTGTGCTGCCGGTGTCGCTACGGCACAAATTAAGTCGACGTCGTTTCCTACAAAGCGGTCGGCAATATTTTTAAGGTTGGCTTGATCCGCCTGAGCGTTTTGTTGGTCGATCTCCAAGTTTTTGCCAACTTCAAAACCTTCTTCTTTCAGACCGTCTACCATGCCTTTGTTCGCCTGATCCAGCGCTTCGTGTTCCACGAATTGTACAATACCTACTTTATAGGTTTTTTCGCCATCCGTCGTGGCGGTTTTGTCGGTGTTTCCTCCGCCGCAACCTGTTACAACTAACGCAATCATTAAAATTGCCATGACCGTTGCGATCATTTTTTTAAATACGTTTTTCTTCATTGTTCACTCCTTTTCTTTTTACAATCACATTTTGCCGATCGGTTAAGGGTTATAATAACGGATTACAACCATAAAAAAATCCGGTCGCCGGTACCGGATGATTTTTAAAACAAATTCACTTCGGTACAAGTCCCACTGAAAATAGGCCTATACCGTTCTTTGAACTTAGATATAGCCCTTTTGTACGAAGTAGTAATAGTATGCCTCTGTGATGGGGCAATGCAGGATTTTCATAACAGACTCCTGAATAATGATAATATGGGACAATGATAACCGAGATGTTTCTAAAAATCAAGGGGATAACAGTATTTAATACAATTTTTGTCTATATTCATGCATTGCTGTTTATTTTGAATTTTTAAAAAGCACCCGAAGGTGCTTTTAATTGTTGTATAGATGAAAAATATGGTCGAATACGTTTTTCTTCTTTTACGCCATCATGGTTTTTAAATCGCTTTCGACATCGGTAATACCGCCGATGTTAAAAGTATCAACCAGGAAGTTTGCCACATTCGGTGAAAGGAAAGCCGGCAAGGTCGGTCCGAGGTGAATATTTTTAACGCCTAAGGCTAAGAGCGCTAATAAAACAATAACCGCTTTCTGTTCGTACCAGGCAATGTTGTAGACGATAGGCAGGTCGTTGATATCTTCTAATTCAAAAACTTTTTGTAAGGTCATGGCAATCACCGCCAAGGAATAGGAGTCGTTACATTGTCCGGCGTCAAGTACTCTCGGAATACCGCCGATGTCGCCCAGGTTTAATTTGTTGTAGCGATATTTTGCACAGCCGGCTGTTAGGATAACCGTGTCATCTCCCAAGCCTTCGGCAAAATCCGTATAGTAGCTTCTGGATTTATGACGTCCGTCACAGCCCGCCATCACCACAAATTTTTTAATGGCACCAGATTTAACCGCTTCTACCACCTTGTCCGCCAATGCCAACACCTGGTTATGGGCAAAGCCGCCTACAATTTTACCTGTTTCTATTTCTGTCGGCGGTTCGCATTGAAGTGCCATTTCGATAATGGGTGTGTAGTCTTTCGGGCTGTTGCCTGCAATATGGGGGCAACCCGGGTAGTGCGCGGACCCGGTTGTGTAAAGTCTGTCCTTGTAGCTGTCTTTCGGCGGCACAATGCAGTTGGTGGTCATTAATATAGGGCCGTTAAAGCTTTCAAACTCTTCTTTTTGATGCCACCAGGAGCCGCCATAGTTGCCGACAAAGTGATCGTACTTTTTAAAAGCGGGATAATAATGTGCCGGTAACATTTCGCCGTGGGTGTAAATATCGACACCTTTGCCTTCGCTTTGTTTTAACAAATCTTCAAAATCTTTTAAGTCGTGGCCGGAAACCAAAATACCCGGACGACTGCCTACTCCCAGCGAAACTTCCGTAATTTCGGGATGACCGTAGGATTCGGTGTTGGCTTTGTCCAAAAGTGCCATGGCTTTCACACCGAACTCACCGGTTTTTACGGTTAAATCGACCAGCTCTTCCATAGATTTTTCTTTGAGCAACGCCGCCAGAGCAGCTCTCATAAAGTCTGTAATCTCGCCGTCGTCATAGCCCAGAGCCATAGCATGGGTCATATAAGCCGCCAAGCCTTTTAATCCGTAAAGAATTAATTCTTTTAAACTTCTTAAATCTTCGTTTTCTTCTGCACGAACCCCGACGGCGGGTGCATCTGCACGCCAGTCGCTCGGAACGTTTTTATTGTATAAAGCCGCTTCGGATAAGTTGCTTTGATCTTTTAATGATTTTAATAAACTTTCTTTGATATTTAAGGTATTAGCAACCCTAGCTTCGTGGGCTTGGGGGTCAAAATCCGCATTGGTGATGGTTCCGAACAAATTTTCGCAAAGGATAAAGCCCAAATTTTCCGGCAGCGTGCCACCCTCACCCTTAACTTTTTCGGCAACTTCGGCCAAGCCTTTGGTCTGCCAAACGACAAAATCCTGTAAACCCGCTACATCCGCCGGCTTACCGCAAACGCCTTTTTTTGTACAACCGGTGTTGCCGGCCGCTTCTTGACATTGATAACAAAACATTTCACTCATTACAGTAATCCTCCTGCCTGGTATTACCTTAAGTATACCTCACGCATTTATAATTTACTGTAACAGATGTTACATCAGAAAAGATTTTCCAATAGGGTCATATCGGGAACGGTAATTGTTCCTCTGTCAACCTTTATCAAACCTTCCTCTTGCATCTGCATAAGTTCTCTGGATAAAGAGGGTCTGCTGACACCTAAGTAAGCCGCCCAATCTTCTCTATTCATCTTCAGCTTCACTTTACCCTTTGTCATGGATTGACTAAAGAGGTAGGCAACGATTTTTTGTCTGAGATTATGCCCTTTTATAATCAACAAATTTTGATTCAGATAAAAAGCCTTCTGGGATAAAATAGCAATCATGTTCTCTAAAATCGTTTCCTGCAAATCCGATTTATTTTTAAAGAAAAAATCATAGGGAAAGGCCATGAGCTTTGTTTTTTTTGTACTGATGCAGGTATAATCGAAGGGGCGACTTCTCATAAATAAGTAAACCTCGGCAAAGATCGACCCCGTTTTTGAAAATCGGTTAACGATGGTGTGGTTGCCTGTCGATGTTATTTTTTCCACTTGCACCTCCCCCGATACCAGCAGGTAAAGGTAAGCGGGCATTTCGCCTTGTTCAAAGACGGCCTCGCCCTTTTCATAGGACAAATGTTTGATACGTCTGTCCGTTTCCATTTTTTTTAATTGCTCCGAATTTAAATATTTTAAAAGCGGAGAGTGTATTTTTTCCAACATAAGCATTCCTTATTAATTTAGATACAGTTTTGATGTAAGTTCTTTTTATCTGTAACCTTATTTTTACATATCAAAGGACTTATTTGTTACCGCAACCATTTATATGATAAAATATAATCATTATAACAGATTTTAAGGAATCGATACATTTAACTGCGAGGTTCGTCTGATTATGCGAAAAATGATTCTCATCTTTATCTCTCTGGTCGTTGTCGGGTACGGAGTGCTGACTTATGTCTTTCATGAGCGTTATCCCTTATTAACTGAAGTAAACGGTGTAGATGTTTCATTTAAAACGCCGGAAGAAGTTCACGGCTATATCAAAGAGCACATTAACAACCAACCCATTACTTTAATTGAAAAAGATAATGCCGTGGAAACCGTTGACCCGAAAGTTTTAAAGATAAATTTCAGCAATTCCGATAAGCTGCATCGGGAGTTTGAAGCCATCAACCCCTTTTTATGGCCGAAATTTTTATTACCCCAATACCGCTTATCCTTTGAGTCCGACTTTCAATACGATAAAAAGGCAATGGATACGCTGGTCAATGACTTAAAGGCCGTATCCGGTCCGAATGTCGTTAAAATGAAAAATGCAAAACCGGTCTACGAGAAAGGACAATTTGTCATTCAAAAGGAAATCGTCGGCAACCAAATTAACCGGGAAGCACTCAAAGAAGCCATCCTACATACAATTTTAAAAAACGAAAACCAATTACATTTAGAGGAAAAAAAGTGTTACCTTATGCCTGAATATACCGCCGACCATCAAAGCGTTATTGCGGCTAAGGATAAATTGAACCGATCTTTGGAAACCAAACTGACCTATACCGTCGGGGGCGATCGAACCGCTTTAAAACCGGAAACCATTGCCGAATGGTTGGAAGTTGACAAGAAGATGAATGTCAAACTTAAGGAAGATGCTTTACAAAATTATGTCGACGAATTGGCGTATACGTATAACACCTACGGGTTGACCCGACCCTTCACCACCAGTGGCGGTGCTGAAATTTATGTGTACGGCGGCGGCTACGGTTGGATAATTGACCGCGAAGAAGAAGTAAAAAAACTGAAAGAAAATGTTACAAAAGGCGAAAAAGTGGAGAGAGAACCGGTTTTTGCTCAAAGAGCCGCCGCCTACGGTAGCCGCGATTATGGAGATACCTATGTGGAAATAAGTATCGGTGCCCAGCACATGTGGATGTATTCGGACGGTACTTTGGTTGCCAGCACTCCGATAGTGACGGGCAATATCTCCCAGGGATACACAACCCCCGCCGGCACTTACGCCTTGGCTTACAAAGCCTACGATGTCGTGTTGCGTGGTGAAGGGTATGCCTCACCCGTTACGTTTTGGATGCCCTTTAACGGCGATATCGGCATTCACGATGCCAATTGGCGTAAAGAATTCGGAGGTGATATTTATCTTCAAAACGGCTCTCACGGTTGTATCAATACGCCTTACTCCGCCACTGCAACCATTTTTAACTATATCGAGGCCGGGGATCCGGTAATCGTGTATTAATATGTTATTGCCTTTATTTCACAAAAAGCCCTTATCCCGTTTGTGTTGGGATAAGGGCTTTTAATCTGCAAATGCTTGAATCTTATTACAGCAAATACGTGGGCATATCATGCATTTTTTTCTTCTTTTTTTCCGCAAGTTTCCTTGCCTCTTCCGCTTTTTTAGCTTCTTCGGCTTTCTTTGCCTCTTCCGCTTTTTTGGCTTCTTCGGCTTTCTTTGCTTCTTCCGCTTTTTTAGCTTCTTCGGCTTTCTTTGCTTCTTCCGCTTTTTTGGCTTCTTCGGCTTTCCTTGCCTCTTCCGCTTTTTTGGCTTCTTCGACCTTCTTTGCCTCTTCCGCTTTTTTGGCTTCTTCGGCTTTCTTTGCTTCAGTTTGATCGTTTTTTTCTGCCAAATCTACTTTTTCTTCCAAGTTTCTACTCCTCTCTTTCAGAGTTTCTTCCAGTTTTCGTCTTGCCATATTAAAATCCTCCCCAACGGTCGATTTCTTTAAACAGGTTGTGATAGTCCCGTGCCCCCTTGGATCGCGGGCTGTATTCAAAAATACTTTCTTTAAATATCGGTGCTTCCACCAGAGAAATATTTTTGCCGATCGCCGTACGCATAAACCGGGAGCCATATTTTTCTTTTAATTGCTTATATTGTATTTTATTGATATTGTTGCGTTTATCGTGAATTGTCGCAAACAGAAGGGTTATTTCTTTGTTAAGTCCATACTCCTGATGTACCCATGCCAAGGTTTCACTCAACAAGTGTACACCGTCAACGGCATAAAACTCCGTTTGAACGGGTATAAAAATCTCATCAGTAGCGGCTAAGGCGTTAATGGTGACCGAGTTAAAGGAGGGTGAGCAATCAATCAGACAATAATCGTACCGATCTTTTATCGGATACAGAGCACTTTTTAAAAGACCTACGTGATTTTTTATTTTATTTAAACGCGGTTCTATGGTTGCCAATAAAAGGCTTGAAGGTAACAGGTCAATATTTTCTCTAACGGGAATCAAACATTCCGAAAGCTGAGCTTCGCCAACCAACACATGGTACAAGTTACAACGTTGCATGTCGTAATCTACTAAGGAGTTGGTTAAATTGGCTTGAATATCTCCGTCGATGAACAATACTTTTTGACCGCCATTCACCTTGTGTTCCGCCAGTAAAGAACCGATATTCATAACGGATGTCGTTTTACCGCATCCGCCTTTTAAGTTAAAAAACGCAATCGTCTTCATTTGCTATCTGCTCCGTCTCTATTATTCTTTTAGATATAAAAAATATGTTTAGGCGATGCACAACCACCTAAACATATTTCGGTAATCTAAAAAATAACTTTGCTTAGATCTTTGTGCGGTGAAGAGATGACAGCGCTCGAGGTTATCACACCGTACTCCTGCATTTCCGTTTCCGCAGCTTTTATTGCTGTTTTAACAGAGGATACTTCGCCTGTTAATAATACAAATGCTTTTCCACCCAAACCTCTGGCAATTCGAACTTCAATCAGCCGAATATTGGACGCTTTAACGCATATATCGCCTACCAATATGGAGGAGATGGCATTAATCGTTTCAACAACCCCCAATGCTTTAATGTCGCCGGGGTCATCGACGCCCATCATCGCCGGCAATACAGCCGGGTGAATATTGGGAATGACGTGGGATTCCAAACAATGAATTCCGCCGATCGTCTCACCGCTTTTAATGGATGCTTTGACTGCACCCACATCTCCGGTTAATATGGTGACATATTTTCCGGGACACAAAGGCGATGCCATCAATAATTCGACACTCCCGGCTTTGAGCATTTCGTCCGTTGCCTCAATTGCTTTCGGTATGCTTTTAAATTCGATGATACCAATTGCTTTTTTCAAAACACCACTTCTTTCTTGCTGTGAATATTTAAATTAAATCTCTAAATAGTTTTTCGTGCCGAATTGTTACATCGTAGACGGCAATACGGAAGCTAAAATCATAAAGTTAACCAATTGCCATACCCAGATTGTAGCTGCCGGCGGGTCGATGTGTGAATCCGCGTAAGAGTTAAAGGTTAAGCCCATCACTTCGCCCCACAATGCAGTGATAACACCCATTACCGCACCGCCCACAATAGCGGCGATGGGATTTTGGGAATTAGCGAAGACAAGCATCGCCGTTGTACCTGCCGGTAAAATGATGTGATGGTGTCCTTCTAAAGGAAGACCCATACATGCAAAGATCAACAGGGCTGCCGCAATACCGAAACCGATAACGCCGACACTGTTAAATAATGCCAAGGCATATTCGTCTCCGGCTACCGCCATTTGTCCTAAAGTCGCCGCTAAGCCTCCGATAACAACGCCGATTGCAATACCGACCATAATTAAGAAGCTCAAACGTTTTCCCGACGGGAAGTATACACGTTTTTCGCTGCCGGTATAAGTACCTGTCAGTCCGGATTTTGTGAATACGAAACGTGCAATGATTGCGGAAATAAATACGGTTAAAGCTACGGTATCGGTCCAACCGGCATTACCGATGACCATACCGCCGATAACGTCGGCAATCAGGTAATGTAATACATAACCCATCACACCGAAGATACCGCCGACTAATAATACACCGGCATCTCCCGTTCCGAATAAAGGTGTTACGATATCTTGACCGTTTTCCAACAGTCCTTTGCTTTTAGCGTAAGTTGCGCCTGCTACCGCGCCGCCAAAGGCTACATGCGGTCCGAAGAATGAACCGAAGCTCATAGCACCAACAATCGGTGCGCCTGCCGCACCGCCGAATACCGCGGCGAGAACGGTTAGACCTGTAAATACAAATGCGGGTACGCCACCGACCGCAGCGCCGAACGCGCCGCCGCCGAAAGCCATAATTAATAATGTTAAGTCCATGTTTTCCCCCTTAAATAGATCTAGGACTGAATGGTAATACTACCATCTTCTACGGCAATTACCTTGCCTGGAATACTCGCGAAAATACGCGCTCCGAGAGCACCTTCCGGGATTTCTCCGATCAGGTCACCTTTGTTAACCGTATCCCCGACGGTTACGACGGGTTTGGCCGGCGCGCCGATATGCTGACCCAATAAAATTTTTACTTTATTAAAGGATCTGTCTATCGGTTCTAAGGGAGCGGCAACATCATAGGCGGCTAGGCCAAGCCTTGAAATTAATCGTTTGACGTTAAAGTGACGTCCGGATATAAATTCGTTGGCCTGCTCCGGCTGATGATGATGAGGATTTTTAATCCCTTTACCGCCCAACTCTCGTTTCAAGTGAATATGAAATTTCCATGGTTGGAGATCCATAACACAAGCATACTGACATAGGGCACATTCACAACATAAAAAGGCGTTTGTTGCCTGGGTGGTCATATCGCAGGTTGAGGCATAAGCCGCCAGACGCATCAATTTATGGGGTTCCATGGCATGTCCGATATTATATCTCGGGCATACTTCGGTACAGAGATTGCATTGCATACAAGCAACCGCCGCATCCTTTAAGGATTTGGCCAAAGGTCTGTTTTTTGACTCCACGACATGATGATCCACAGGCAGAACGATGAGACCTTTTGTGGTTTTGGTGACTGTCGATTCCGGGTCTACAATTTTACCCATCATCGGGCCGCCGTTTACAACCGCATAGGGGGTAACGGTCGGGCCTCCGGCCAATTCCAGAGCTTCCCGAACTGTTATACCCAAAGGTACATGAACTGTCATCGGACGCTTTACCTCACCGGTCAGCGTAACGTAGGTATCCGTTACCGGTTTATTTTTTTCTATTATATCACAGATACCGATTAACGTCTCAACATTTACTACAATTGTGCCGACATTCAGCGGAATACCGCCTTCAGGAACAATTCTTTTCGTTGTTTCATACACCAGTGACTGTTCATCACCGGCGGGATAAAAATTTTCCAGAATATGTAGTCGTATTTTCGGATAGTCGACCAATTTTTTTGTTAAAGTTTCGATGGCGGGAATGTATTTTTTCTTTAAGCCGATAATGGCTTCTTTTGCCTGCGTATGCTGACGCACCGCTTCAAGCGCTTTTAGCATATCGTCGGCTCTGGCATCCATCAACAATTGGTCTACTCGTAACAAAGGCTCGCACTCCGCACCGTTGACGATTACCGTATCGACAACGGCATCGATTTTAACGTGGGTTGGAAAGCCTGCTCCGCCTGCGCCGACAATACCCGCACTCTTTACCAAGTCCACTAAATTTTCTGTGCTCATAGCCATCCTCTTATCTTATTGAAAAAGCATCCTTTAATACGCATCTTCTGATACGTGCAAAAGATTTTGCTGTGGTTAAACCTTCGCCGGTGGGACCTGCAATGGTAAAGGTAGTATGACCTTCGCCGCCTGCACCGATACCGCAATAGGAAGGACCGTTCTTAACAAAAATGGTAGTTTGTAGTCTTTTCGCCATTTTTGATAATTTCTCTACATTTCTGGAATGCATCATAGCGGTGTGGCGATTGCCGTGTTCCAGTTCCACTGCCAATTCGATACCTTCGTCTACATCTTCTACCCGAACAATCGGCAGGATACACATCATTAACTCTTCGACCGCAAAGGGGTGATCTTTTCCGGTTTCCATAATGAGTACTCTGGTGTCTTCCGGTACATCGATGTTAAATTTCTTGGCAATGTACTTGGCGTCTTTACCGACAAAGTCTCGGCTGAGTCGGCCTTCGGGTAAAATTTCCGCTACCATTCTGTCCAGTAACGCTTTGTCTTTGATTTCGTAAGCACCGTGTTTCTTCATGTTGAAGATTAAATAATCGGCAACCTGATCAACGACAATTACTTCTTTTTCCGCGATACAGGGCAGGTTGTTATCGAAGGTACAACCGTCAACGATGTCTTTGGCCGCTTTTTCGATATCGGCGGTTTCATCGACCAATACGGGCGGGTTACCCGCACCGGCTCCGATGGCTTTTTTACCGCTTTTTAAAACGGTGTTGACAATACCGGGACCTCCGGTCGCTACGAGCATTTTAACCTTGGGGTGATTCATCATAATGTTGGATGTTTCAATGCTCGGGTTGGTAGTGGTTACAATAAGGTTCTTAGGTCCTCCTGCCGCCACAATAGCCTGGTTGAGCAAACGTACACATAAAATGGATACATTTTTAGCTCTTGGGTGGGGTGCAAATACGACAGCGTTACCGGCTGCCAGCATTCCGATACTGTTGTTGATGATTGTTTCCGTCGGGTTGGTGGTCGGAGTAATGGCACCGATCACGCCGAAGGGAGACAATTCCACAACCGTTAAACCGTCGTCGCCTGAAAAGGCCGATGTTTCCAAATCTTCAACACCGGGTGTTTTTTCAACGGCTAATTTTTGTTTGACCAATTTGTGTTCATAATTGCCCATGCCCGTTTCTTCGACAGCCATGGCACAAATGGTTTCCATGTTTTCTTTTTTTAACATAACCGCCCGCATCGCCTCAATAATTTTGTGACGTAATGCAAGGGGTTGTTTCATATAATCGGCTTGAGCTTCATATGCCGCCTCAACAGCAGCATTCATGTCTTCGAAGATGCCGTCTTCTCCGCAACACACACCGTTGTTAACGGGTGTATCGAACTCTTTTACGATCGTTTTAACGATTTTTTCAATCGTCGATGCATCTAAATTCATCTATCAACTTCCTCCTTGTGCCGTGTTAAAGTATGGTCAGGGCTGCCTTGGCAATGCTCATATCCTGTTCCGTGCTGCCGCCGCTGATACCGAGTCCGCCAATTTGTACACCGTCTACAACAACGGGGTAACCGCCGCCGAAAGCGACTAAGCGTCCTTTATGGGAGGCTTGCAGTCCGTACAAATCACCCTGTTCTTTTGCCAAGTCTTTTAAGGCGTCGGTGGGTGCCTGTAGGGCGTTAGCCGTGTATGCTTTATCCACGGCGATGGTTCGACTGGCTAACAAGGCTTTCTTTTCTCTTTCAAAGTAAACCAGATTGCCGCCGGTATCTACAACCGCAAATACTATGGGTACGCCTATTTCTTTTGCTTTCATTCGTGCAACCGCAGCCATACGTTTTGCCAATGTCAGCAACATGTCGTCAGAATCCTCCGAGGTATCCATACCCATTTCGTTTTTTACCTTTTGAATGACATCTTTTACCATTGTGTTGTATTCTTCCATCCGAGCCAGAACAAAAAGCGTGTCGGACAGACGATTGGTAAACCGAATTAATTCTTTTCGAACTTCCGGGTTGCGGTTTGCGTAGGTAATAATGCGTCTTTCCCCTCGGCGTACTACGGTTCTTGCGACATGCAATGCCGCCGAAGCCGGGTTTTTGCCGGGAATGACAAATTCTTTTTGCTTGCCGAGGATAGCCAGGTAGCGTTCCATTTCTTTTTCCATAAAGTCGACATCCTGTTGTCCGACTTTATCTTTAAGCATGGTTCTGCCCTTTTCGTCACTTGCCAGCTCCGCGCCGACGACAAATATTCTTTTTTGAATGTAATGGAGGAGTTTACGTATTTCTTCATCTTCGGAGAGAGCATACGCCATACCGATAGCCGCGTTGGCTTCATCCATCGTGCCGTAGGCCTCTACTCGGATATCGTCCTTATCGGTACGAGAGCCGCCTAAAAGCCCGGTTTGACCTTTATCTCCACCTCCGGTGTAAACATTTGCCATCGTTGCCCTCAACCTTCTACTTGTATTTCATCGACAATGCCGACGATGGTCATGTCCAGGGGGACGGTTTTGTCCCCGTAAACAAAACGCGCGGTACTGCCGGTGGTTACCATAACGGTTTCACCGATACCGGCACCGACCGCATCAACGGCAATTGCTGTCGATTGGCTTGAGTATTTCTCAAACGCGCCGCTTTCATCTATTTTTTTAATGATCATCAATTTGCATCCGACCAGCGAAGGATCCTTCTGGGTGGATACAATGGTTCCTACTACTTTTGCTAAATGCATTGCTCCTCCTAAATTTCCTGAATCCGAATTCCGAGGGTTTTCGCTTTGTCTTTAGCAAATTCCGTTACGATTGCATGCTGATTAACATCTATTCGTGCAACATGGGCATGTTCCATGATGTCACCTGCGGTTATCAAATTTTTATCTAAACGGATTTGCCCCGACTTTTCTGCCCTCTCGGCGGAGGCTACGGTGTCTTTGGTTGTTGTCGGTTTGCATGTTTCGGCGTTAGCGTTTGTCGGTTGACAAACCTCTGCCAGCTCTTTGGCTTCGCAACATTTTATACCGAAGTCTTCCAGTTTTTGTAAATTGCCCGCCAACATTTGATAATAGGCCGGCGTTGAACGGTCACCACCCAATTGGCTACGAACGGCATTATCCGGGTCTGCGCCGTCTTTGACGCAAACCGTTGGAATACCCGCCATCAACCCGTGGTTGACGAGGGTAGTAAGCGCATTGTCACAAATACCCAATGCCAGCTTTGCCGCCGTGTTGACGGTCGTAGCGGCGAGTATCATGACGTCTTTATCTTTAAAGAGGTTAATTTGCGCGCTGCTGTCCGTTTCGTCGTAAATGGTGTCTACACCCAATTTATTTCGGATGTGATCCATCGGAAGCGCGGCTTTTGCGCCTTCCGATACAAAAACGGTTAACTCCCAACCTTTGCTTTTAAGTGTCGCCAGGTTTTCCAATACTTCGGTCAACCCGATAGCCGCTCCGGAAAAGCACACCAATGCTTTTTTCGGTCGGTTGCGGATACGCCTTATCACTTCGTCTACAATGGCGTTGATCAATGCATCTTTGAAAGCCTCGTTTTGCATCAGCAATTCTAAATTCAATTCAATCACCTTTCCTTATCCTTTGCAATTAAAGGCGATCCCCAACGGGGTAACCAGCAGCGGTTCTACGGGTTTTATCGTTTTTATGCCCAATTCTTTCTCGAATATTTTTTCGAAATCGTCGAACATACACGCGCCGCCGACAACATAAATCCTTTCGACGGTTTGCCCGAATTGCCGAATAAATCGCCCGACAATTGATGCCATTTTTTCGACAACCGGTTTGATTGTCGGAAAAACCAGACGTTGGTCGCCCGATTTTTTCATTTCTTCGGCTTCTTCAAAACTGATACGATTGGCACCCGCCAGCACTAAGCTCATATGCGTACCGCCGGTGGGTTCATCCGCCGTAAAAACCACTTCTTTATCTACCAATATCGATATACCCGTGGTACCGCCACCGACATCCACCACCGCTCCGTTTTCGATCCCGAGAATGGTGGCGGCGGCGGTCGGCTCATCGATAACATTGGTTACCTTAAAGTCTGCCGAGTCAACCACATTGGCAATAATTTTTGAATTTCCTTCGAGAATACCCGGTGGAATGGCCGTGGCCGCATTGGCATAGCGTAAGTCGATATCCAAACGTTTTTCTATATCCTGTTTAAGTTCCCGTACAACATTCACGGCTCCGATATAGTCGACGACAATGCCGTCCCGAACCACCGAAGCGCCTTTTAAAGCACCGGCAACCGGGCGGTTGTCTTCATCCACGACTGCAATAACAATGTTCGCCGTACCCAGGTCGACACCTATTTTCAGCTCGCCTTGATAGGGGTTGGTTTTTTTGGTTTTAATGAGTTCATTAAATGCCATAATTGCTTTGTTACCGCTGTTCCAGTCCATCTGTTTTCCCATATTATCTCTTTATCTGCACCGATTAAAATCGGCTTGAATTCTTTATTCCGTTTCAGATTCCGGTGTTGCATCGTCTTCCGATGTTACCTGAACGCTTTCTTCTTTCGTCGGTTGATAGCCGATGGTGTTTTCGTTAAATATCATAGGCAGAATGCCGTCGGAAGGACGAGCAATCACCTTTACGCTGAAACAACCGCGACCTTTCGCACAGGCCGCTTCGGCCGCCTGACAAGCCGCCTTTACCGCACCTACATCACCCAATACTTTTATGGTGTGCATCCCGTCGCCGCGACAGGGCTCCATTCCCAACAGGGTGACATTGGCCGATTTACAGGCGGCATCCGCCGCTTCTATGGCTGTCGCCATTCCGATGGCTTCTATGATTCCTAAAGCTTGTACCATGGTTAACCTCGCGACGTTTTTAAGTCTTTAAAAGGCATTCTTTTTACCAGCCGTGCCGCATTGGCTCCCAGGGCACGCAATGTTTCTTCTTCCATTGTCAGTGGAATATTAAACAAAGGCTGGCTTTCTTTGAGTTTGATAAAATGCAATACCAAACGCTCATCAATGCCGATGCCTACCCCCAGGTGCGAGGCCTGGGCCGCATTATAACCCAGTACAATAGCGGAGTTTCTGCTTTTCGCCACGGTTTCGTAAGGAATGCCTTCTTCTTCCATGCCCAATAATATTTGTTCGAGCATTTTCTTGTTAACGGTATCGGTGTTATAAAACACTTTTACCTCGGGTTTCGGCGCTTCGTAACTTACGTTCATTTAGGATTCCTCCCCGTAAGCCAATACCAACCCCGTTGCAACTGCGTTACGCGGACCTTCGCTGGCACGAATGTTGGCACGTCCTGCGACAATGCCGTAATGTGCCAAGGCATCGGTTACCAGTTGGGGTATCTCGAAATCCATAGCCGAACCGCCGACCAGCGTAACAAATTGGATATCTCTAACGTTACCTGTCGGACTGACACGCTCCAGAGATCGAATGGCGTTGGTGACAAAAACCTTTGTTTTGGCTTCTCGACGTACGGCACTGATTCTTTCCATCGAATGGTTGCCCGGGATGGGGACCATGCCGTTCGGCGTAAGGATAACCACTTTGGCAAAGGTCGATGCATCCAAAGGTTTGTCGAAAAACTCTACCGTACCGTCTTCGTGACGAATATTAAAGAGGGTTTCTACTTTTGCAAGGGGATATTTTTTAATATCCTCCGGAAAGCCCATATCATCGAAGCCCAATTCCGAAGCGATAAGCAAAGTTACCATGTTGCCGGCACCCGCCAAGTGAATGGAGTGGATCTCCCCGGCTCCGGAAATAATCGCCGCATCGGTAGACCCCGCCCCCATGTCTATGATGGCTAAGGGTTTATTACTACCCGGCGTGGTGAGTGCACCGCGTATTGCCACGTCCGCTTCGACACCGCCGACTTCAACTTTAATGCCGACTTCTTTTTCCAGTTCCTTGGCAATTTGATCCATCTGCAGTTTGTCCGCACGTACCATAGCGGCAATACCTACAGCGTTTTCCATGGAAAACTCGTCGGCGACTCCACCTTTAATACTTTGGGGTACAAATGTATCTACAGCCAGCAGGTCCTGAATTTTAATTCTGTCGGGCTTGCTGTCGGTTAAGTTTGCCATGGTTTGGCGTACCCGCTCGAGCATGCCGCCGGCATTGGTGCCTGCCTCTCCCCGAACATCTTCGACCGGTGCGACGGAGCGAATGGCTTCCATAACCACTTCGGCACCGTCATCGATGTTAATTACAGCATTTTTATGTTTTCCCTGAATGGTTACTTTACCGGCGGGAATTTTTCTTTCTTTAACATCTCCCGCCGGAGTTTTAATAACTACTGCGGAACGGTTGCCGATTAACGCCCGGGAAATAGGCACAATTTGCTTTGTTTCCTCGGAAGTTAAACCGAAAACCGTCGCAATGCCGTAAGGGTTCGATAATTGCTCCACGACGTTACCGGGAGCCGCCACTTCTATAGCCGCCCACATGTTTAGGGGTACTTTATCGATAAGGGATACTTCGTCGACAATCGGTATTTTTTTATTTAACCGATTATTGATGAGAACGCCGTCGTCGCGTTGAACGATGGCTCCGTTCACATAAACCCCTCTTTCGACCGATTCGTTGATAATTCTCGAGGAGGTTTCAAAGTCGATCTCCCTGGGAATAATAACGATGACCGATTCGCCGGAGGCGACTTTGTCGATGTTGTGCATGTGAACTGTCGTACCGACACCGGTTCCCAAACCGCCCGGCGTGGACGGGTTGTGACCGATCATTGTCGATTCGGTGATGACGGTTTCCGTTATGGTTTCCATTGCCACATCCCCGATAACCGGTGCCGCTTCGTTAATTCTGATCAAGTTGACATCTTCAACCGCCAGACCTGCTTTTGTCAGGGCTTGTTTTAAGGAGGCAAATATACCGTGTATGTTTTGGCGTGTTCCCTTCATTCCCGTTGTGGGCACAATACCCGAAGCCAAGAACCGGGGACTACCGTTTGAATAGTCCGCCAGAGCCGTTTCCGTACTGGCGTTTCCTATATCAATGCCTGCAATAATCATAATTTCCTCCAAATTCAACCCTTGGTTGTCGTTTTATTTAAATTCTTTAGAGCGTTTTCTTGCGTAGTATACTTCTGCCGCTTCCGCTACTAAAGCTGCCGAAATCGGCGCGTTGTATTGATCTTTTAATTCCGCTGCAATGGCCAACAATTCATCTTTAGTGGATTTATAAGGTCTTAAAGCATTATAAATTTCCAACAGACGAACATCGGGGATAGAGATAAGTTCCGCGGCTCTTCTTAAGTTGCCCGCAAAAGCGTCTCTGTTACAGCTTTCAGCGACTTGTGCCTGAAGTTCCAGCGTTTCCGGACGGATACGCAAGTCTTCCGCTTTTAATTCGCCCTTTAATAATTTGTCCAGATCCAGCTCTTTAAGATTTTTGCCGGTTGCGGATTGAATCAATTCGGGGCGTTTTTCTCCGATGGGGTAATCTTCTTTTGTAACCGTTCCTTCCGCTTTAGCCGCAGCGGGAGCAGCGGCGGGAGTACCGGACATGGATGCCATTACCTCTTTTACGATTTTTTCTAATAATTGTTCTTGTGTCATGTTCTGCCTCCTACTTGAAAGAAACCTTCATCTCAACAGGCTTTTTGCCCTTTACAACATGTTGGGTCTCTTTAATGTGCAGCAAAGCGGCTCTGGCCTGGTAAGCCGGACGCGCCATTTGGTCGTTACGTACCGGAACCGGTGTCGGACTTTCGCCTTTTGCGTATTTTGCCGCATTTTTACCGATGGCACGATAGGTATCCAAGTCGATCAACGGTGCTTGGGAGAACAATTCCAGGTTGGATAATTGCGGTAAATCCTTTTGGTGGATCAGGCAAGTACCTTTGGATTGAATTCCGATCGCAACGCCGGAACCGGAAAGTTCTGCCGCATCGTGGCCGCACACGGCAACGTCGGAGCTTCTATATACTTTAATGACACGTGCTTTTAGACCTTCTTCCTCGATACCGGCAATGATTTCTTTTAAAACTTTGTCGTGAGGAATGTTGATAATTGTATCGATTTGAGAGTCGGCAAATGCCGGAGCTAAACCGATTAACACTTCGTCGGCAGCCGTACCTTGTTGTGCTTCACCTATTGGTGATAACTCCACAGCGCCTGCTTGTGCAGCCGCGGGTGTTGCAGCCGCTTGGGATTCCGCACCTGTTTCAGGGGTGTCGGACATTTCTTTTAAGACAGATTCAATAATGTCTCGTAACATTTGTTCATTCATAGCCATATTTTCGCCCCCTTCTATATGGTTTCCGGATCGTCAGCCCACGGGATATCTTGGATTTCTTTCCATCTCTCGTCGCTGATAATGTATCCGGTTTGCGGTCCTGTGTAGTCGTTCATGTAGTTGACTGCAGAGATAACTTCCCAGTTTTCGCTCAGTAAGGAAGCGGTGTGTAGGTAGTCGCCGGCGCATTTTTGCAATTGAATGTTGAAAACGGATTGCGCAACATCTCTCATGCCGCCGCGTTCTAAAGCCTTGATAAAGTCCACTGCAGTAGCGCCGCGTTTTAAGAGTTCGTCAGCTGCTTTCAAGTCTGCTACAACGTCTCTGTCGGGCATATCTTGAGAACCGTTGGCATAGGTTGCCGCTTCGACTTCTTCGTCGGTAATTTCCGGCAAGCCGAGTTCTTTAAAGAGAACTTGCATCGCGCGAGCCGCTTTGGCACGAGCCGTTACAACGGTTTCTTCATCGACCGGTTGCAACCCGGCGTCAATCTTCAAGTCGCGTTGGATAACGTTCCAGTCGTCGTAGTCTTCGGCATCCCAGTTGGATCCCGCGAACATATTGTCGTAGTTGGGTGTAGAGGAATAACCGGAGCAAATATAATCGGTACCGGGTACCATTTGCATCAAGGAACGCGCGACACGACGTAAGTCGGAATGTGTGAAAGTTTGGTCGTTGGAAGACGCGCATTCCAAGTCCAGGCAAGCTGCCATTAAGTTTTCCGCCAAGATACCACGGATACCGCCGGGAACACCCGCCGGAACGCCGACGCAGGATACGGAACCATTTTGAGTTCCCTGAACACCGGCACCTTTTGTTACATAGAGGCAACGGGATTCCAGATACAACATGGATTTACCTTCGGCATAACCCATTTGTACTTCCGCACCGGCACCGGAGGTAAAACGCATTTTTAATCCGCGGGACGCGTAGCAGGAAGCGAGGAAAGTTTTTGACCAGGGCGTATCATCACCGTCCATGAAAACATCTTCCGTACCATAAACGGAAATGGTTTCAGCATAGGCGGTGTAACCTCTCATACCCAGGTCCAGCTCGGTTGCTTCTTCAACGGCACACTGAGTTAAGATACCCGGACGACCGACGTTGGAGCCGATCATAATGGCCAAGGCATTAAAGGGAGCATAACGCGCCACACCAACAGTGGTTTCCATTTCGTCAAATCCACGGATAGCAGCTTCCGCTGCATCTGCTGCGATTTGTACCATGTTGTCTTTTACGTTGGTAACGTGACATTGGTTGGAAGGCATAAGACGCGCACGCATTTTAGTTTGTGCCATCATCATTTCCAATACCGTCATTTTACCCAAAACTTCTGTTAATTTCGCCGGTGTAATAGAGGTCGTAATATCCACTACCTCTGCTCTTGGAACGTTGATATCGCAAAGTTTACGGGCAATTTCCAGAGAGTCCAACGCCATATATTCTTCCGCTTTTTCTGTGCGGATTCCGTAATTGGCGATAAAGGTATCGAGCATATCAAATTCGTCGCGACTTCTGCCATCTAATTCAACGATGACGCCGTTTTCTACTTTTATACTCGGTGCCGGATCGCCGGGGTTATTCATTGCAATTAAACCGACTTCTGGCCACTCTTTAACAAACCCATCCTTTTTTACAGGGCGATTTGCAAGAACTTCAAATCTTTTCGATCTCATTTTTTCTCCTTTTCTCAAAACTAATAATCAGTTTCGAAGCTTTCTACGTCAGGTTTAGATGTAGGGGGTTGTTGTTGACGGTGCAGGTCCTGCCATTGCTTCCAAAGCAGGTTTACCGATGTCTCTTGCTGCGTAAAGTGCTTGTCTAACCGCACCGGCATCACCCGAGATAAAGATCATGGACTCGTTGGTGTATTGTGTGCCGCCGTTACCAGGAGAAGCGTAACCGACTAATTCTACGTTTGCTGCTTTTAAAGCGGCATCGGACATCAGAACACCGATACCTGCCGGTGCGCCGACAACGATACCAAAAGCTTTGCCGATGGGTGCGCCTAAAGCCATATTACATGCGAAGGAAGCTCTTGCCGTGTATTGGAATTCCAAGTGACCGGCATCGTTACCGTAAACATCACCGAAAGTTCTGTCCAGGTCCGCGAGGGCAACTTCTACCGCGCGGCGAGCGTCGGATACGTCTTCGGCTCCGAAAATAATAAGGGAACCGTGACCGGCACCGCCTTTGGTGTCTCTTGCCAATTCACAAATTACAATTTCGGTGTTGGTTGCTTTGACCGCTTCGTCCGCCGCAAAAATTTGCGGGCCGGCACCGGTTCTTGCGGAGATAATGCCAATAGAACGAAACTTCGGATCAATTTTCATTGCTTCGTGTAATTGGTTATCAACGTTTGCAATAACAAATCCGATGGTATCGCCGACAGCTGTGCCTACAAACTCAGTAATGTTTGCGGTTTTTCTGGCTGCTTGAGGAGCCGGCGCACTTTCAGCGGTATCCATTTTTTTCATGACTTCTTCCATAATTTTGTTCATTAAATCTTCTTTCATTGCTCAGTCCTCCATATCTTCTTTAGAAACTGGGTAGCATTTTTTCCACGTCAGCGTGGGGTCTCGGTATAACGTGAACGGATACAACTTGACCGACTTTGTCAGCTGCCGCCGCGCCGGCGTCTACAGCCGCTTTAACAGCTCCGACATCACCTCGTACCATTACTGTTACAAGACCGGAACCGATCTTTTCGTATCCGGTTAAAACAACGTTCGCAGATTTAACCATTGCATCGGCTGCTTCTATGCAACCTACCAATCCTTTGGTTTCAATCATGCCTAAAGCTTCATTAGTCATCAGCTTTCCTCCTTGTATCTTAAATGATTGGTTTTATTGTATATCATTTTATGCAATAAGAACATGCAATCTTCTTGTCACTTCATGTAAAAAAAAATAGAATCTCTCGAAATTTTTGCTTTTTTGTGTGTGAATTGTGGAATTATTTAGCTTGAAACAACAATATTTTACTCTTATTATTTCGTAATATTAGCTGTTATCTGAATTGTGTACAATTAATTCCATTATTGATGATGAAATATAAAACACCTCGTAAAAGTGTTTGTTGTTAATTGTTCTTTTTATACATTAAGTATTTTTGCTTTTACGATTTTCTTGATGTTTTCTT
>CAYFTR010000008.1:0-54087 GCA_964346185.1 uncultured Lachnospiraceae bacterium
TGCATTGGTGCTATAGATATTCCTAATACAGAAAGCAAAACGGCATAGCCTATATATAAACCGACTATGCCAATTTTTTTAGAATTATAAATCCCTATGGTAAAGCACTTTTTGCGGATATCGTTTTTTTTATCATCGGTGCTGTCAGCGAAGAATTGGTGTTTCGTCAAATATTCTTTTATTTGGGTATCGGTGTTTTTAAGCTTCCCGGCATTGTAGTGCTTATAAGCTCCGCCGTCATCTACGGGCTGAACCATATTTTCTTCAGTCGAACCGCTGTATTCCAAAAAACGGTTTCCGGTCTGGTCTATGCAACGGCCTTTTATTGGAGCGGAAGCATTACCGTCCCCGTTTTAATTCACCTGTTTGAAAATATCATCATGTATATTGCAGCCAACCGAAAGAAGAGGTAAACAAATGACAACACTCCTACCAACGCTTATCTTATTCACTTTGATGGCTCTATTAACCGGACGCATTATACTTTCGAGCGTCAATACGAAATACTTTCGTAACCTGTGCTTTTACGTGATGAGTCAAACAAACGAAGACCACACAACGGTGGAATCCAAACTGTTGGGCAGCTTTTATGTGGGCAGTTTTTTGATCAGCATGTTGGTTGCTTCCCTTGTTTTTAATTTTAATTTATTGCCTTATTTTACAATTGAAATGAAGTATCTCCCCTATATTTTTATCGGTATTTTGGCGGAGTTATCCCTATCGGGTTTTTTAATTGCCATTGCTTATTTTTTTGCACCTAAAGTACAGTGGAACGCCGAAATCGGCAGTATTCCATGGATCGATTCCATTAAAAACGTCGCGGACGGCAAGGGCTTTTTAATTCCGTTAATTGGAGCTTTCTTTGAAGAAACCTTATTTAGAGGCTATATCTACATTATTTTAAGAACCCGTTTTTCGGAATTAAATTTTATAATACCGATGTTGATTTCCGCCGGATTATTCGGTTTTCAACAGGCTCTTAATACGACATCACGGTTGCAGGGGATCAGTTTAGTTTTAGGCGGTTTGGCCGTAGACTCCGTCGGCTGTCTATTAATCGAGTATACCGGCAGTTTTTTACCGGCTTTAATTGCCCATGAGTTTTTTGTTGTCTTTTATTTTAGCCAATTAAACGAATCTCAAATAAAACATACGGGAAAAAGCATTTACTGATTTGAAAGGAGGTGAAAAAAATGTTAAAGTTCGACGCTAAAATCGAAACGACCTGCGCCGCTCAAAACTCTGTTGTTTTGACTCCGGGATCCAGCTGCTGCTCCGGTTGTACTTCTACTTCCACCACTTGGTAAAAAACAGCCGGTAAAATCGCTGTTTACTGCACCCGGAGGGGTCACTTACAGAAGTGATTCCTCCACGTTAAAAACACTGTAAAGGAGACAAAAACATGTTAAAGTTTGACGCTAAAGTCGGCGCAACCTGTGCAGCTCAAAGCTCCGTCATTTTGACACCGGGTTCCTGCTGCTCCTCCGGTTGTACTTGTACTTCCACTACTTGATAAAAAAAGGTATTCACTGCTGTTAACAGCAACGGGCGGGGTAACCGCTATCGGTTGTCCCGCCCGTAGATAAACCATACACAGGAGACGAAACATGTTAAAATTTGATGCTAAAATCGGTACAACCTGTTCTGCTCAAAACGCGGTTGTTTTAACGCCGGGTGCCAGCACTTGCTCCGGTTGTACGTCCACATCTACGACTTGGTAAAACAACAAAATATAAGTATTGCTTAAATAAACAAAGGGACGGCTGAAATACCGTCCCTTTGTTTATTTAAGAAGATGAAATGCAAGTAGTTGTTCGACGCTAAAAATTGATTTCTACTTCCACTTCTTTTGTTAACATATATATCATCTGTATTTTACAATTACATTATATATCCGTCCTTTGTTTTCGTCAAGTACAGAGTGTTCTTTACCGTCGGTTTCTTTTATCTTTAACGGTATTTCTGTTATAAATACAAACTCATTTCTTTTAAGGATTCAAAGACAACATCGGGTTTAATCTCGCTGTCCGCAACGGTTTGAAGGTCGGCTTCCCCGGTGAGGACCAAGAACCCTTTTGCACCGTTGTTAACCCCGGTGGCAACATCGGTATATATGCGGTCGCCGACAAAGGCCATTTGCTCCGGCGGATAACCCGTCATGGCGGACACCATCTCTACAGTTTCTTTGTAGGGTTTACCCAAATACCTCGGTGCGACTCCCGTAGAAGCGGTAATCGCCGCACAAATGGCTCCGCAATCCGGCATAAAACCACCATGAATAGGACAGTTAATGTCCTTATGGGTGGCAATAAAAGGTATACCGCTACGCACATATCGACAAATTTTATCCAACCGATCGTAGGTCAATCGAGTATCGAAGCTCTGTACCGCAACATCGGGGTCTTCTTCTACTAAATGAATGCCGTTGTCTTTAAAACTTTCCACCAACAAAGGCGTACCGTTTAAATAGACCTTTTGACCGGGATAATAATCCTTTAAATATTGAATGGTCACATCACCGGCGGTAATTATTTTAGAAACCGGAACCTCCAAACCCATTTTAAATAATTTTTCCTGATAATAGCTCGGAGTTCTGGAGGCATTGTTGGTAAGAAATACATAATCATCGCCGTTTTCTTCCAATCTTTTAATAAAGTCCAGCGATCCGGGAATTAAATGATCCCCAAGATAAATGGTGCCGTCCATATCCAATACAAATAAGGAAACACCTTCAAAGGCTTTCTCTTTGGTTATGCTCATTTCCGACCTCCGTAGATACGTTCCGTAATTTTTTCCGCAATATCCTTCAGACGTCCCTTTTCTTTTGCAAAACGCAAAATGGAGTAACGCGGGCGGACTTGGTACCCTTCCATTAAACTTCTGTAAAACAAATCTTTATCAACCCCGATATCCTTGGGAGAAACGGGACATCCGGCTCGCCTTAAAAGGTCTTCCACTTGCAAACGGGAAGGTGCCGCTTGTGCCGTTGTTTTGGGAATACAATCGGATAATTCTTCAAAAAACTCCGCAATGACGGGAGTCGCCACGCCGACTTTTATGCCGTGCAGTTCGGGATAACGCCCCTTGGCGATAAAATCCATTTCCCAGTAATGGGACAACATATGTTCGGAGCCGGAAGCCGGACGGGATACACCCACCAACCCCATGGCAACACCGGTTAAAGTGAGGGCTTCAATGAGATACAAAACGGCTTCTTCATCTCCCTTTGCCAAATCGTCTGTTTTGGAAAAGCATTTTTCCAGGGCTCGGTTTACCAGGGTGACACAGGTATCGCAACGGTATTCGTCAATGGTGTGTACGGCTAAATCCCAATCGGCAAGGGCGGTCAGTTTTCCGACCACATCGCCAAATCCCGCATGAATTAAGTGCGAGGGGGCTTTTTTCATAATGTCGGTATCCCCCACCACGCCGTAAGCAAGACACGCCGGATAAGATATTTTTTTACCGTCACAAATTAAGGGGGCACCGTCGGCAACGTAGCCGTCCATGGAAGGAGCGGTACAAACAACAATATAGGGTACTTTTGTTCGGGATGAAACAAATTTAACCAGATCGTTAAGCGTTCCGGAGCCGACGGCAACCATTAAGGTGATGTTTAACTCCAGTTCTTGCAACACACGCCCTACGACACTTTCGTCGGGAATTAAAATATCCGTCCCTTTGTCGAAAACCAATAATTTAACTTGAAACCCCGACGTTTCCATAAGCTTCAGGGCTTGTTCCCCTGCCGCTTTATAAGTGTTGTTGTCGCAGACCATTAAAACTTTACCGTCGATAAAAGGCTTAGCCATGCTCGCCAATTCATTTAATGTACCCTTGCCGATTGCCATATCGTGAATGGAAAAAAAGTGGTTGCGACCGCAGGTACAGTCGAATTTTGTTTGTGCCATCTCGTTAATCTGTAAATTAAGAATTTCGTTCATTGTATCTTCCCTTTTCTACTAATTTTTTTGCACAAGCTTCGTCGGTAATCAGTGTATTGATGTAACCGCCGTGTACAGCACCTATAATTGCGTCGCATTTTTCGACGCCGCAGGCAACTCCCACCGTATGTGGAATTGTACGTAATTTTTTAATTTCAATACCGACAACATTATTGTCCGATGCAAAGGGGGCTGTATTGCCGTATTCATCGAAAAACTGCATACAAATATCCCCTGCAACGTGTTTGTCCTGCATGTTTTTCATTTCTTTACTATTGTAAAAACCGGTTGCCATAATGGCCGATTGATCGTTGGGGACACCGATGCCCACCACGGCAATCCGCATACGGCCAATCATTCCGAATATACCGGCAATGGTTTCTTCTTTTAACAGCCGTTCCTTTAAAGCTTTTTCGGACACCCGTGCCGGTGCATAAATCAACATAAAGGATCCTTCGGTTTTTTTAGCAAATTCCTCCACCAAATAATTGGAGTGCAGCTCCCGTTTCAGATAACCCATCCCGCCGATTAAGGGGACAAAACTTAGATTTTTCGCCTTATCGGCTTGCAAGTAGTCGGGAATACACCTCAGGGTGCTGCCCATCGATATTCCGACAATATCCTTATCCCTGAAAATTGTCATTAAATACCGGGCTGCCGCCTCTCCGATTCGTTTTTTTTGTGCTTCGATATCCTCCAATGTGTCGACAATCAAAACTTCGTTTAGACCGAACAATCGTTTAACGCGACGTTCCAGGGGGATATGACAAATCCCTTCCATTTGTTTGATATTGATTTCCACAACACCTGTTGCTTTGGCGTTTTTGAGCAATCGGGCAACCGTCGGTCGGGATATACCCAAGGTTTGGGCGATTTTTTTTTGATGAAGATCCTGATAATAATACATCTCGCAGACCTTTACCATTAAACGTTCATCATCAACTACTTTTTTCAAGCGATTCCTGTTTGACTCCTTTTCGTGTTGTCTTCATTATAAAACATTCTTCAACAAAAACCGACTACAAATCGCCTTTATCTTTTATATTTTAAATTAAGAATATATATTTCAATTCTGTAGTCGTTTACTTTCCGTATTTTATTTAATGATTTTTACATATGATAAAATATTCTCTCTTTAATCAAGGCTAAAGTACTTGCACCGCACATCAAAGCCCCCGAATATAATTTTTTATATACGGGGGCTTTGATGTATCAGCTCTGCTTCGTTTTATTGTTTTGTGGTGTTGCCTTGAATTTCTTTTTCATAATAGACGATGATGTCCTTCGAGTAATCCGGATACGTTTTTTTAAAGTCCGACAGCACTTGTTGTGCACCTGCTCGTTTTTTTAATAAAATACTGATTAAAACCAAATCCAATTTAAATAAGGGTGCAAGGTTTTTATACCGCCCCGCACGATGGATATAATTTTTATAGCGGTTAAAATAATTCAAGGCTTCTTTATTACTTTGTTGCAAATACAAATTATTAAATTGTCGATGGATTGCCAAGAGTTTAATCTCTTCCAAGGGTTTATCCAAGGCTAAAATTTCTCGGCAATGGTGTGCCGATTGGTCATAGGCTTTATCTAAGGCATAAAAATTGCTGAGTAAATGACGAATCATTGCGTCTTTGTATTGTGCCTGTACCCGAGCGGTTCCTATCGTACTTTCCAATTCTTTAATAATCTCCGGTAGTGCCGCCTTATTTTCGGCACATTTCCAATATTTTTTTAAAGTGTTGTTAAAACGTAAAGCGGATAAAATATAGTAGCCGCCGATCAGGGCAATTGCAATCAACGTGGCAGACAGCAACCTCGAAATAAATTGAAACGGTTGAAAACCGGTTGTCACCGAGTAAAGTGCCACCGCTACCCATAAAGCCGCTAACAACCCTATCACCCCTATTTTTAATTGTTTTTCTTTTTTCTTATAGTTGATTTCGTTCAAAAACGCACCGTAAAATCTTTCTCATCGCTGACAGGGGGTAGCGACCGACAAATGCAATCGTCAATACGAATAAAGGTTTGGCCGTCCTTTAAAGTGCCGATGATTTTGTTTAGAGCACCCGCGGAGCCCTGCAGCTCCATTTCGACGGATCCGTCTCTGCAATTTCGTACCCAACCGGTGACGCCCAAAGGGTTTGCCAAGTGTTGTACCGTCCATCGAAATCCGACATTTTGAACGCGGCCGATGACTTTAAAATAGCGGCGTTCTATATTCATTTTTTATTACGCTGATCCGTTGCGGCGTTGAGTAATTCGGTAATTTCCTTCGGAGTAAAGGTATAGGTTTTGTTACAAAAATCGCACTTAACTTCAACATTTTCCCCTTCATCTCTTAATTCCGTCAGATCTTTTTTCCCGATAGCTAAAAGTGCTTGAGTCACTTTTAGATGATTGCAATCGCAAACGTAGTTGAGGGGTTGTTCTCCTGTAAATTGAGGATCAAATTCTTTAAACAAGTGTAAAATAAGCCCTTTGGCGTCATTGCCCCCGGCAATGATATCTGTCACCGAGTCGCTTTTTGCCAATAATTGCTCTAGACGATCCACTAAATGTTCGTCGGCAAAGGGCATCAATTGTAGTATAAATCCTCCCGCCAACGCCACCGTTTCGTCATCGGCAACCTTTACGCCTAAAGCAACCGATGTGGGTATTTGTTCCGACATTGCGTAGTAATAGGTTAAGTCCTCTGCGATTTCTCCGGAAATTATGGGAGACGTACCGATATACGGTTCTTTAAGACCGATATCTTTAATCACTCGTAATTGTCCGTCTCCGATTAAATTGCCGATTTTATCTGGCGCGTCGGCAATCGCGTTTGGGTTGGCGGCAAAGCCTTTAATTGCCACTTTCGAATTGGCGGTAACCGTCATCGTATTGATCGGACCGTCGCCTTTTATTTGAAGGGTAATCACTTCGTCGTCGTTTTTCATCATGCCGGCCATCAGGGCGGTACCGGTCAACAATCGCCCCAGCGCAACGGTTGCCCCTTCGGATAAACCGTGGGTGATTCGGGCGTCTTCACATACCTGTGTTGCGATACATGCGTAAATACGTATTTGTCCTTCCGCAGCCGTTGCGGATATAATTTTGTCCTTAATTTTTGTCATATCCAATCCTTTTATTTTTTGTTTTTCTCGTAAAAGAAAGCGGGAATACGTGCAAAACGCAACGCCTTGGGAATCACCTCAAAATCCAGTGTTTCTGTTTCGAAAAGCGTTCCGTCGTAATTGCCAATTAATTTTTTGCCGTCCAAAGCGGTTAAACTGCCCGAAATTACCTCGTGCCCTTTAACCGCCGGGTGTTCGTAGTGCGTACCTTGCTTATACTTCGGTAATAAACGGGCAATATCCAATAATTTGATGTCCGAGACCATGCAAGCCTCCAATATGCCGTCATTGATCTTTGCATTCGGTGCGGGATTGTAACCGCCACCGTAGTAACCGCCGTTAGCAATGGCGATAAACAAGTAGTCGTCCTCTCCTTTTAGGGTTTGACCTTCTTTAAATTGGAGCTCATAACCGATTTTTCGGGTAAGGCGTTTACCTAAACTCTTAACAATCCCAAAAGGATAGGCATACTTCCCTAGAGAGGGCAGGTGTTCCAGTATTTTATAGGTGTTTTCCAGAACAACACCGTCAAAACCGACCGACAGAACATTGACACAATAAGTATCGGAAACTTTAATTAAGTCCAGATAGTCCAGCTCATAAAAAAAGGACCCGCCCAATAAGTCGAGTAATCGGTATTGCTTGCCATAGAGGGTTTTTGAAAAATCGTTGGCTGTCCCCAGGGGGATAACCCCCATCGGCGTTTTGCTTCCCTGCAGGGCATTGGCGACCTCGTTAATGGTACCGTCGCCGCCACAGGCGTAGACGACACCTCCATCGCCATAATTTTCCGAGAATTCTTTAGCTAATTCCGCTGCGTGGTTTTCGTGCTTAGTATCAACGATACTTACCTGATTCGGGACATCCGTCATATCTAAAAAACGGTTTAAGGCTTTTCGTGTATACCGACCGTACCCTTGACCGGCATGGGTCGATATAATATATAGTAAGCGGTGATTTTTCATTTCTTCCTCAATTCATTGGTTTATCTTGTCAATTTCTCTAAAATTACTATTGTGTAGAGATGTGTAGAGATAATCTTTTATATTATACATGAAAAATCCTGAATTTGTATTAAAACCGTGTGTGTGTCGCCGTCTTGCATTTTTATTGCATCGCATGCTGTTTAATGAGAAAATACTTATATCCATACATCTACCGACAACAACGACAACGTTGTTTCACGTGAAACAATTATTCTTGTTAAAGGAAATTTAATTGCTTTGTACCGCCAAAAAAACAATTTCAGTAATTGTGTAAATAGGTGTACACGCCTTTTTATGGGCTGTTAGCGGATAAGTCCTTTTATAAATTTTTCTTAAAAAACTCGAATGTATTTCATACATGGTGTATAATACTAAAGTAATTCTAACCAACGAATATTTCGATGGTTTTGGGAGGAAAATATAATGACCAGATATTGCGGAACCGTTGCACGCGGTTTGTTGGCTCCGATTGTAAAAAAGGGTGACAACCTTATTCCTATTGTTGTGGACACCGTTTTAGCAGCCGGTAAAGGTGAAGGTATTACCTTTAGAGACAGAGATGTTGTAGCCGTTACGGAGTCCCTCGTAGCCAGAGTACAAAATAATTATGTTTCTATTGAAGCCATAACAAAAGATTTGAACGAAAAATACGACGACGAGATTGCCGTTGTTTTTCCGATAATGTCCAGAAACCGCTTTTATTTAATTATGAAAGCAATTGCACAAACAGGTAAAAAAATTAAGTTGTTTTTCAGCTACCCCTCCGACGAAGTCGGTAACCCTGTTATGGACATCCAAATTTTGCACGAAAACAACATTAACCCCTATCAAGACACCTTAGACGAAGCGGCTTATCGCCGTTTAGTTGGTGAAAAAGGCGGTGTTCACCTCTTTACAGGTATCAACTATATTGATTTATATAAGGAAACGGCGGTAAACGATAATATTGAGATTTACTTTACCAACAACCCTCTAAATGTTCTCGATTTTACCGACGAAATTTTAGTCGCCAATATACACGACCGAAACTACCTTAAGACTCTCTATCAAAACAAGGGTGCAAAAATCGTTTATACCCTTGCGGATATAATGAACGCACCCATCGATAATTCCGGCTATAATCCGGAATACGGTTTGTACGGATCCAACCTGGCGTCACCGACAAGCATTAAACTGTTTCCGAGGGATGCACAGACTTTTGCCGATACTTTGGCAAAAGAATTACGTGCGGCTACCGGTGTAGCCATTGAAGCTATGGTTTACGGTGACGGTGCTTTCAGAGACCCGGTCGGAAAAATTTGGGAACTGGCAGATCCCGTGGTCTCTCCCGGTTTTACCGAAGGATTAAACGGTACCCCCAATGAAATTAAATTAAAATACGTTGCGGACAACGCATTAAAAAACTTGGACGGCAAAGAAGCAAAGGCAGCGATGCAACAAGTCATTCGTGAAAAAGCGGACAACTCCCTGGGTGAAGATTCCGCATTGGGTACAACCCCACGTCAAATTACCGATTTGTTGGGTAGTCTCTCCGACCTGATATCGGGTTCCGGCGATAAGGGTACGCCGATTGTTTTAATTCAGGGATACTTCGATAATTACGCTTCTTAAGACGAATGCTATGACGTTCTGAAGTTGTAACCGTCTATAACATCTCAAGAATCAAACATTCCGAATGCAATACACTTTTCGGATAGCAATCTGCGATGATAACCACCTGTAACACCGTCGACTTACTTAAATTATCTAAGATTTGTAAATCTTAAACTTCTAAAAAGTCAAGAAGTCATAATGTCGTTTGTACTATCAAGGTGTTGTGTTATAATGTTTATTTGTAAACACGAAAAACATTGTACCCCATGCAAGCATTATGGAGAGGAAAGTATTATGGAAGTATTTGTGATTGAAGGCGGACATCCCTTAAATGGCGAAGTTTGCATTTCAGGCGCTAAAAATGCCGTTCTGGGTTTAATACCCGCCGCTATTTTATCCGGCGGATCCTGTAAAATAGAAAACGTCCCCCACATTAACGATGTTAATAAAATTTTAGATATCTTGGAAAAAATCGGTGCTGAAATATACAAAGAAGCAAACACTCTGATTATCGATACCAGCCGTCACATCGCCCACGATTGCTCGGACTACCAGGAAGAAATGAGCAAAATGCGGGCATCCTATTATTTATTGGGTGCACTTTTGGGCCGATATAAAAAGGCCGTTGTTCCCCTGCCAGGCGGTTGCAATATCGGCGACAGACCGATCGACCAACATATCAAGGGCTTTGAAGCCATGGGTGCACAGGTAAAAATAGAACACGGATTGGTTAAAATGGAAGCCGATCAATTAGTTGGTGCCAATATCTATCTGGATGTTGTATCTGTCGGTGCAACCATCAATATTATGTTAGCAGCTGTCGGTGCCGAGGGTACGACAATTATCGAAAACGCGGCAAAGGAACCCCACATTGTTGATGTTGCCAACTTTTTAAATCTGATGGGCGGTAACGTAAGAGGTGCAGGAACAGACACCATTCGCATTAAGGGTACGCAAAGCATGCATGGTTGCGAATATTCCGTTATTCCGGATCAAATTACAACCGGCACCTATATGATAGCGGCTGCCGCAACCGGCGGCAATGTTCTCATAAAAAAAGCTATCCCGAAACATATGGAAGCTGTCACCGCAAAACTTCGGGAAATGGGTGTGACTATCGAAGAATCCGTCGACTCCCTCAGAGTCATCGGCAACAGACCTTTAAAAGCTGTACGTGTCAAAACCCTGCCCTATCCGGGATTTCCCACAGATTTACAACAACCCATGGCCGTTTTAATGACGGTTGCTTCGGGTAACAGTACCATAACCGAGACCATTTTTGAAAACAGATTCAAGTACATCGACGAACTCCGTAAAATGGGAGCGGATGTCGTCATTAACGGACGTGTTGCCAGTATTACCGGTGTCGATAAATTATCGGGCACTAAAATTACCGCAACGGACTTAAGGGCGGGTGCCGCTATGGTTGTCGCGGGCTTAATGGCGGAAGGCGAAACACGTATTTCCAATATTGAACACATTGACCGCGGATATGAAAACTTTGAAAGTAATATCCGGGAATTGGGCGGTATTATACGTAGAGAACCCCTTTAAAGAGTGGTATGGTTGGCTATTCAACCAAAATCTGCAAAATCTAATAGACCATAAGATCTTCAGATCAACATTCCTAAAGTCGGTTGCCCAGCATCCGACTTTTTTCGATCATACGCCCCATTTATGACTATTTAAGTCTTGATAAAGTAATTAAGTTTAGGATCAATGACAGAAACCTAAGGAGCAGTAATGAAGTTTTGTAGTTTGTATTCCGGCAGTTCGGGCAATAGTCTATTTATTGCCGCAAAAAATACCCGTATTTTAGTGGATGCCGGTTTAAGCGGAAAACAAATTGAAAATGCCATGCAAGCCCATCACTTTCAACCGGAAGATTTGCAGGGTATTTTAGTCACCCACGAACATCGCGATCATATCCACGGTGTCGGTGTTTTAGCCAGACGCTATCATTTGCCGATATATGCCAACGAAAAAACCTGGTGTGCCATGGAAAAACACCTCGGAAAACTTAAGAATTCTCATATACGGATTATCCCCGATCATCAAAGCTTTGCCGTCGGTGACTTACTAATTAAAAGTTTTTCCATTCGACATGATGCGGCGGATCCTGTCGGCTTTCATATAAGTGACGGCATAAAAAACATGGCAATTGCCACAGATACGGGCGTGTTACCGAAAAATATTCAAACCCTCATGGGACAAATGGATTTAGTCGTATTGGAAGCCAACCACGACCTTGCCATGTTGGAAGCGGGGTGCTACCCGTATCCCTTAAAACAACGGATAAAAAGCCACGTCGGCCACCTGTCCAACGTCGATGCGGCGGAAATTGCATGCTATTTGGCACAGCAAGGTGTCGCTCACATTGTATTGGCTCACTTAAGTGCCGAAAACAACTACCCGCTTTTGGCTTATCAAACCGTGTCGACCGCTCTTAAAAAGCTGTCCGTTGTACCGGGTAAGGATCTTCTCTTAACGGTCGCTAAACGTTCCGGACCCGGCAGTCTGTTGACGATATAAAATTATTTTAAATAGAAAGAAGGCGATATTATGGAAAACCCTTCGGAAACAAAAAAAATCCATTTTAAATCCGCTCTTATCGGCGCTGTTATCGGCGGACTCATCGTCGCTTTTGCGATAGTCTTTGTTTTCGGATTTTTAACTCAAAAATATCAACTGGTTTGTTTAGACGGTAGCAACCGGGACCATCGCGTTATTGTCAATAACGAAACCATCGTGGATAACCCCGTAGAGGCCGTTGCACAAGTTGTCCCTCAAGCGGTAGTCGGCGTGTCCAGTACCGTTGTTAAGCAAAGTTTTTTCGGTCCGGTTCAAGGTGAAGCCATCGGATCCGGCTTTATCGTTTCTCCCGACGGCTATATTGTCACTAATCAACACGTTATCGGAGAAGCCGACGGTAATGTTAAAATCTCTACGGCCTCCAAAGAAGTTTACGAGGCGAAGGTTGTGTATATGAACAGCGGATTTGACTTGGCCATCCTGAAAATAGACGCCGATAACTTACCCACACTTACTTTAGGTAATTCCGATGAAATTCGTGTCGGCCAAAGTGTTGTAGCTGTGGGTAACCCCTTAAGTCTTCAATTTGAACGTAGCGTAACGGCCGGCATTATCTCCGCATTAAATCGCAGCCTGGCCATTGATCAACAAACCATTGCCGAGGACTTGATTCAAACCGATGCGACCATAAATAAGGGTAACAGCGGCGGACCCCTGGTTAATTTAAAGGGCGAAGTCATCGGTATAAATACCTACAAAGCCTCCCAGGGAGAAGGCATCGGCTTTGCCTTACCAATCAACATTGTTAAACCCATCCTGAAATCCGTTCAGGAAAAGGGTAGCTTTACACCGACCGTCCTCGGTATTCTCGGGTACGATCAGCAAGTTGCCGCTTATTTGGTTGAATCCCATGATTTTGACGAAGGGATTTATGTAGAACGGGTTGAAACCGGTTCAGGTGCGGAACAGGCGGGTTTAAAAAAGGGTGATATTTTATTGGAAATTGACGGTCAACCGGTGAACACTATGTTAAAAATGAAAGAAATTCTTTATACGAAAGCACCCGGCGATACGGTTGCGGTAACGTTTATGCGTGATAACCGACGTCAAACACTGGATGTCCGCTTAATGGAAGGTCAATAATTCTATTATACTTTCTTTTGAGAATAAGTACCTAAAAATATCAAGTCATCGTCTCTACTTTATTAAAAGAGGGTATGTTTCACGTGAAACATACCCTCTTTTATTTTTATATAATTTATAAGGAAACATCTGATCATTCTTTAAATTAAAAATTTTAATTCGTCATAGTTTAAGTTTCTTACAAACTCCGTGGACATTGCCATATAATCTCTTAATGTTTTCCTATCAATCCCAAGCAATGTCGGTGAAATACCGGTTACATAATCAACCAAATGCATTAAGTCCAAATTAATGTTGTTCTTATAGTAATTAATAAATATTTCCCGTCTTCCCCCGGAGTCACACATTTTTATTAATTCAAATTCGCTGTCTGTTTTGTCAAGATTAAAATAGCGAGCGGTTTCTCTGTTAACTCTGGTAAGTACCCCTTCCATCAGTTGATAGTTTGACTGTGAAACACAAACCTCGTAATAAAAACGTCTGTTGTTTTTATCATTCAGAGCTTGATCATAAAAAATTTTAGACACACAAAAAAACTCATAACAACTGTTCTGAACATCATTCAGTTTACCTTTTAAAAAATGATAAATACTGTCAACATATTCATTGTAAATATGTTTAACAATATTCATTTTCGTGCCGAAATAATATGGGATTGAAGACAGACTGGTACCCGCTTTTTCTCTGATCATATTAACGGTGGTTTTATTATAACCGTAGTTATAAAACAGTTCCTTTGAAACGTCAATAATGGCTTGTTTTTTATTGATACCTTTTTGGTACATGTTTTCCGGCATACGCATAGACTACTCCCCTGGTTATATCTCTTCATTTCAATATACTTTATAAATGTAAAGTAACAAGTATTTTATAAAATGTCAAGTACTTTTTATATTATTTCGTTTTTTTACTATATCGTTAACTAATTCACATTTTTCCGGATTTATTTAAAATATCGCGTATATTTGCTTTTTAAGGTATTTTTATTTTTAAAGATACATAATGTTAAAAACTTTTTTTTAAAGCGTAAAAACTCATTTTTGAACTTTGAATAAAACCGATCTTCTCATTGAAAATTATATTTATTCGTTTTTTACATTTAAATCTTAAACCAAAACCGACTTCAGCCAGGTCTGACCCTTTCGATTGACACAATGTCTCCTCCGTGATATGTTATTAAAAACTTAAAAATAAACCCTCCGTTTTGGATGGGTAATAAACTATAGACAGAGGATAACACCATGCCAATTAAAATACCACGCAATTTACCTGCCTACGATATATTGGAGAGCGAAAATATTTTTGTAATGACAACCGACAGGGCAACAACTCAAGATATCCGTGCTTTAAAAATACTCATTATGAATTTAATGCCGACCAAGGAAATTACCGAAACACAATTGTTGCGTTTGGTTTCCAACAGTCCATTACAAGTAGACGTTACCTTAATAAGTGCCAGCGATCACGTTTCAAAAAATACCTCCCAACAACATTTAGATACCTTTTATAAAAATTTTAACGACATTCGCAATGACTATTTTGACGGTTTAATTATTACCGGTGCCCCTATTGAGACTATCCCCTTTGAGGCGGTTGATTATTGGAACGAACTGAAATCTATTATGGAATGGAGTCTCACCCATGTGTTTTCTACTATGCACATTTGTTGGGGAGCCCAAGCCGGTCTTTATTATCACTACGGAATTCCCAAGTATAATTTGAATAAAAAGCTTTTCGGTGTTTTTGAGCATCGCATTATTACGGACAGCAATGCCATGTTTCGAGGTTTTGACGACATCTTTTATGTTCCCTGTTCAAGACATTCGGAAGTTCGTGTTGCAGATATCTTAAAGGTTCCCGAGTTGGAGTTGGTCTCAACCTCCGAGGAAGCCGGTGTGTATATTGTAAAAGCAAAACAGGGTCGCCAATTATTTATAACCGGACACAGTGAATACGATCCCGATACCTTAAAAAGAGAATACGAACGAGACTTGGCAAAAGGAAAACCCATCGATATTCCTAAAAACTATTTTTATAAAGACGATCCGAAAGAAAAGCCCATGGTTCGTTGGCGCGGTCATGCCAATTTATTATATTACAATTGGTTAAATTTTGTTTATCAGGAAACACCGTATGTTCTTGAAGAAATTGAAAACCTGGTATAAGTATCTTTTATGAAAGGTCGTTCCGATATGAAGCATCAATTTAAAAACCGCCACCCCGGCATTATCAGAGAAGGACATTTTAAACATTTCGGAATTTTAGCTCCCCTTATTAAAGAAAATAACCGATGGCACTTTCTTTTTGAAAAAAGAGCCGGTCATTTAAACACCCAACCCGATGAGGTGTGTTTTCCCGGAGGCGGCATCGAAAAAGGTGAAACCCCCGAAGAAGCCGCCATTCGTGAAGCCTGCGAAGAATTGTTGATTAGACCCGATCAAATCACCTTATTGGGACCCTCCGACCGTTTTGTCTCTCCATTTAATTTTATTTTGCACCCTTTTATTGCAAAAATCCATCACTATGACGGCAACTATAATACCGACGAGGTTGCAAAGGTTTTTACCGTACCCTTGGAATATTTTAGAGAAAATAATCCCCACAATTATAATGTGAGTCTCCGACACGTCATCGGGAATGATTTCCCCTTCCAGTGGATTCCCGGAGGTCGCAACTACCCCTGGCGAAACGGCCGTTACAAAGTGGGATTTTATCCGGATCAAGAAGAAATTATATGGGGATTAACCGCTCGCATTGTTCAAAATGCACTAGAGCTTATCGACTGCTATCAACTTTTAATTTAATCATTTACCTATAAAGAACCGATTAAAAATAACAATCGGTTCTTTTTTTCTTTTATCTGTCCTGTTTTAAACTGTTGGTTTGTTTCAGTTTTTGAATGTTGTATATATGGTATGTTTTATTGTTAATTTAATGTTAATTACACATTGGGTTGTGGTTAAATCTCTTCCAATCGCTTTAATTGTCAATAGTCCCTTGTTATAATAATTATAAGGAAAAACACATAGCGTCATCATATATCATGATTATTTTGTGATTTGGAGGTATGAATGAAATTACGTAAACCCCTTGCTTTGTTATTCGTTTGTATGCTCGTTTTTTTGTCAGGTTGTACATCCGGAAAACAGGAGAAGTCTGCGGAAAACAGCAATTTAAACGCTCATAAAGGAAAGGTTACTTTAAATATTGTTTCCGGTTCCGAAAATAAGGAGTTGGAACCTCTGTTGGAATCCTTTGTAAAAGAAGAAAAGATTGATTTAAATATCGAATATAAAGGTTCTCTGGATATTATGCGTTCACTGCAGTCCGGTGCCGCGGAATACGACTCGGTTTGGCCGGCTTCCTCCCTTTGGTTAACTTTGGGGGATACGGGTCATAAAGTAAAGCACATCGAATCCGTTTCCGTTACGCCGGTAGTTTTCGGTGTCAAAGAATCTTTGGCAGCGTCCTTGGGATGGACACAAAAAGAAGTTAAAGTCTCCGATGTCATTGATGCCGCCCATTCGGGAAAATTAAAATTTTGTATGACCTCCGCAACCCAATCCAATTCCGGTGCGTCGGCTTATTTGGCATTTTTAAGTGCCATTGCCGGAAGCCCTCAAGTGTTAACCGAAAAAATGGTGAAAGACCCTCAGGTCCAAAATGATGTAACGACATTATTAGCCGGTATCGACCGTTCCTCCGGATCCTCGGAGTGGCTTAAAGACTTGTTTTTAAAAGGTGATTACGACGCCATGGTTAATTATGAAAGCTTAATTATCACCATCAACGAAGCCTTGGAGGCGGAGGGCAAAGAGCCCCTTCATGTTGTCTACTTGGAAGACGGTCTGTCCATTTCCGACTCCCCCTTGGGTTACGTCGACCATGGCGATAAAAATAAAGAAGAAGCCTTTTTAAAACTACAAGATTACCTGCTGTCCGAAGAAATACAAGCCGAAATTTCCAAATTGGGACGACGCACGGGTTACGGAACAACCGCTACGATTACCGATCGTTGGGGGGTTCAACCCTCCCGCGTTTTATCTCCGATGAAAATGCCCTCACCGGAAGTCATCAACCTCTCATTAGAACTGTACCAAACTCAATTCAGAAAACCCCTCCTTTACCGTTTATGTGTTGGATTATTCCGGATCCATGAAAGACGAAGGGTGGGAAGACTTGCAGCAGGCTATGGAAACCGTACTAATTCAGAATAATGCCAAAAATTATTTATTACAGGCGGAACAGGACGAAGTCAACCATCTTATTTTATTTTCCTCGGATATCAAAGCACAGGTTCACGCTACGGGCAATCAGGATATCGAAGACCTCTACCGAACGGTCGAAGAAACCTCCTTTTTAGGCGGCACCCGCATGTATCCCGCTTTGGAGGAAGCGGTTCATATCCTGAGTCGAACCGATTTGTCCGACTATAACCCAGCTATTATCGTTATGACCGACGGTATGTCCCAAAGTAACGGAAGCGAAGAATTTGTAGCTACCTACCGAGCGATGAATAAAGATATTCCGATTTTTTCCATTATGTTCGGAGAAGCCGACAAAACCCAATTGGAAGAGTTGGCACAGCTGACCCACGGCCGTGTTTTTGACGGTCGCGAGGATTTAATCGGTGCTTTCAGGAGTGTGAAAGGGTATAACTGATATGAAGGAAACATTGCGTCTTATTCTCTCAATCGGAGCCGGTTTATTGAGTTTCGGTATCGGTACTTCCTTTTTGAGCTGGCCCTTTTTCCTTACCTTACCCTTAGCTGTCGGGGTTTACCTCGGCGTCTATACCTTTGCAAAACCGACAGTTAAAATCGGCAATATCAAGGTGGATTCTTTACGTAACGGCGAAGCGTTAAAATCTTTAATGAATGAAGGTTTGGCGGATTTAAATGCCATTCGTCGAGGAGCCACCAATTCCAAAGAACCCACCATACGCGAAAATGCCAATCAATTATACCGAACCGGCGTTCGCATTTATGAATACCTCAAGGATAATCCGGACAAAATACCCGTTGCCAGAAGGTTTTTAACCTATTATTTGGACACTGCGGCCGGTATTTTGGACAAGTACATAAAGTTGGAAAAAACCGGAGTCGTCAATCAAAATATGTTCACCTTAACCCGACAAACGGAAAACGCTTTGCTGACCTTGGACGAAGCGTTTAAAAAACAATTTTCCAATTTAGTCACCAACGAAGTCATTGATATCGAAGCCGATATTCAATTACTGGAACAAACATTAAAGTTGGAGGGATGATATGAACAATAAAATAAAAGGTCTTCTCATCCTTTTGGTGGTCATTGCCATAGCCGGTGCCTACCAATTTATATTCAGGGATATGGGTAAAACCGAAACGATTAACGGCTATTTAGGCGGTGAAAAAATCGGTCTTCTGGAAGACGAAGAAGTCATTGACATTATGAGAAAAAAACACGGTTTAACCATGAATTATGCAAAAGCCGGATCCTTAGATATGATACAAGCGGATAAAGAAGGTATGAATTACCTCTTCCCCTCCAGCCAAACCGCACTGGATTTGTATTTAAACCATTACGGAAAACCAAAACAAGCCGAGGTGGTATTTAACACCCCCATCGTCTTATATACCCGCAAAATGGTGGCGGATGCCCTGGTGGATAAGGGCTATGCCCAAGTTCAAAACGGAGTTCATACCTTGGATATGGTTCGTTTTACACAATTACTGGAAGAGGGTAAAAATTGGGAGGATTTGGGTTTGAACAGCCTTTACGGGAAAATAACCGTTTCAACCACCGATCCCACCAAATCCAACTCCGGGAATATGTTTGCCGGACTTTTAGCCAATATGGTTAATCAGGGTAATGTGGTGGACGAACAGACCGTCGCTACAGTGGCACCTAAAATTGTCACTATTTTTAATAACCTCGGATATATGGAAAGCTCCTCCGCCGATCTTTTTGACCAATTTTTAAAAACCGGCGTCGGTGCCAAACCCCTTATGGCCGGTTATGAAAATCAACTATTGGAATTTGCCGTGGAAAAACCCGACGCATGGCAACAAATTAAAGATGATATTGTTATTTTATACCCCGTTCCCACCGTATGGTCCAGCCATGTTTACATCGCCTTGGATGAACAGGGACAAAATGGACTGGACGCCCTGCGGGATCCGGACATTCAAAAATTGGCATGGGAAAAACACGGTTTTCGTACCGGGGTGTACACCGCCCAAGATGCCGAAGAAAAATTTAATGTTACCGGTGTTAAAAGCGAATTAACCCAAATTATACGGATGCCGGACTCCAAAACAATGGAATATTTAATAAATGCACTCAATTAAAGGAGAAAAAAAGAGTATTACCTTAAAAGATTTAAAACAAACCGCCGCTCCGTCCTTAGATATGACCGAAATACAAAGTACGGATCAGGTACTGATGGCGGTTGAGCAACAAACTGTCGCCTTAACTCCCCAGGAAAGAGAACAGGTAAACACCCTTAAGGAAAGTATTAATTTTATGGACTCCGGGCAATTAACACAATACGGTGTGGGAACCCAACGTTCCATTTCTCAATTTTCCGAACAAATTCTAAGTCAGGTTAAAAGCAAGGATACCGGATATGTCGGTGATATGATGAGTGATTTAATGTTGACCGTCAAAGACTTAAAAATAGATGAAATCGGAGAAGAAAAGGGTTTTTTGGATAAAATCCCCTTTTTATCCAAAGCAAAACGGGGAATGGAAAAATTTATGGCAAAATACCAAAGTATCGAAACCCATATCGATACCATCGAAGCCAATATGGATAACACCCGTATGAGGCTTTTAAAAGACATTACCATGTTTGATAAACTCTATGAAAAAAACTTGGAATACTTTAAAAACTTGCAGCTTTATATTTATGCCGGAGAAGAAAAACTCGAAGAAATACGAACCACCACCCTTCCCAAATTGAGAGAGGAAGCTTTGGCAACCGGCGAACCGATGGACGCACAACTGGTTCGAGATTTTGAAAATACCCTGAACGGTTTCGAAAAAAAACTGCACGACTTAAAATTATCAAAAACCATCGCCATGCAAACCGCTCCTCAAATTAAGCTCATTCAAAACAACGACCGTTTACTGGTGGAAAAAATTCAAACCATGATGCTCAATACCCTTCCCTTATGGAAAAGCCAAATTGTGTTGGCTATCGGTTTGTACCGTCAGGACAATGCGGTTAAAATGCAACGGGAAGTCAGCGCCATGACCAACGACTTGTTAAAGAAAAACTCCGAAATGCTTCAGAATAACTCGATAGAAGTTGCCAAAGCAACTGAAGAAGGAATTGTGGAAATTGAAACCCTTAAACAAGTTAACCGAGATCTCATCAACACCATCGAGGAAACCATAAAAATTCAAAAAGAGGGTAAAGAAAAACGTACACAAGCTGAAAAAGAAATGATCGTCATCGAATCCGATTTAAAAAACACCTTACTGAAAGCAAAGGACACAAACATCTGACAGCTGATTTATTTCCCGGGAAATATCCCACGGTACAAGGCAGATTTATTCCGAACGGATATAGGCAAATCGTTTCTTTCTAATCATAAAAGGCTACCGACATCGGCTGTTTTTATAACAGTAATTGTCGGTAGCCTTTTATTGTCATCCGCTAATAGGTAAGGTCTTTTAAAGATAACAGAAACCGCATCTTTGATTAAATATCGACGATTATAACAGTATTACCCTGATGTTCGATGATTGTTTTTAAATCATCAAATTGCATATAAATACTTGCAGTATTTTCCATCGGATGAATGCAAATTTCCTGTCCTTGCAAATTTTTGTCAAAAACGACAATGACATCCCTTTCCTCATTGTTCAAAATGCCCAAAGGTGTCACGTGCCCTTTTTCCAACCCCAGGTGCTGATATAATTCTTTCTCATTGGCAAAGAAGAGTTTACGGCTGGGTATTTTAGCCGCCAGGTCTTTCATATTCATCGCTTTATCGCCGTACATCGATACCAGGTAGTAATTTCTTTTTTTATCGTCCCTTAAAAATAAATTTTTCAAAACTTTTTGGTGATCGGGCAGATCCAAAGCATTCATCTCTTCGATGGTGTAAACCGGATTATGCTCGTAGGTGGTGTAGGCAATGCCGGCATTTTTTAAAAATGCGTAAGTTTGTGCTTTGTCGTACATATCTTAGGACGCTCCTCTTTTTTTATTCCCTTTGTTGAAATAATTTAAAAGGAAGACCCCGGCTCTTTTAAAAAACGTAACTCCTCTTGGGTGGAAGGTCTTCCCAACACTTCGTTTCGATGGGGGTAGCGATTGAAACGGTCGATAATTTTTTTGTGTTTGATTTCAAATTCCAAGGTGTGGGGATCCCCCAGTGCTTCAAATAAAGAAAGGGCTCTGTTGTGAATTTCCTTGGATTCCGAATGCATAAAGGGCATTAAAATAAATTTTCTTTTATCCTGTTGCAGGTTTTTAAATTCCGGATGTCTTATCGCCTCTTGTGCTAAAATCAGGGCCATCGCATCTTGTGCGAAAGCGCGGGCATCATTCCTGCATAAGTTTCTGGAAAACTGGTCCAAAACAATAATCTCTGCCAATCGTCCCTCAATACTTTGTCGCCAGCCGTCCAGCAACCCTTCACAAGCGGCTTGCCAAATGTCTGCAAATTGTTTTTTAATCACTTTATCAAAAGTATCACTTTTTATAAACCACTTGGAGCGGTTTTCTTCCGAAAACCAAAAATCCAAGACACTTTGTGCGGTTTGATAGGTGTAAATTTCTTTTAATTCTTTCATTGTTACTTCCTTTCAATCGGATTATAACATATCTAAAATAAACTTCGGCTTTAACAACCCGTGCCCGATACGTAAAAAACGCATTTCGATGAAGGTTCATCGGAATGCGTTTTAAAATTTATTGTGGAATCACCACTTTTTTACCTTCTATTTCTCCTAAACAAACAGGCATGCCGTAAACATCTTCAATCACTTTTTCGGTAATTACTTCATCTCCTCCGATACAATGCACACCGCCCTCATTCAATAGGAGGTAGCGATCGCAGTAACGCAAAGCAAGGTTTAAATCATGAAGCACCACAATGGCGGAAATATTCCGCTCTTGAACAATGTGTCTGACTAGGGCCATAGTGGCGTATTGGTTTTTGATGTCCAGATTACTGGTCGGTTCGTCCAACAACAAAAGTTGAGGTTCTTGTGCCAATGCCCTGCCGAGATAAATCTTTTGAGCCTCTCCTCCGCTTAACTCGTCCATATAACGTGCCGTGTAGTCCTGAAGGTTCAGCAGTTCAATCACATCTTCGATGACGGCTTCGTCTTCGGGAGTAACCCCCCATTTCATAAAGGGAATTCGCCCCAACATTAATGTTTCATAAACCGTCATGCGTTGACGTTCGTTACTTTGTGCAACAAAGGCGATGCGACGTGAAATACCGTGGCGGCTCATGGTGCTTAATTCTTCTCCGTTTAAAACGACGGATCCGCAGGAAAGCGGTAAAATTTTATTTAAGCACTTAAGCATGGTGCTTTTTCCCGCACCGTTTTTGCCCAATACGCCTAACACCTCTCCTCTTTTTACGGAGAAGTCCACGTCTTTAATAATTTTTTTGTTTGTCCTATAACCGAAGCCCAATTGTTCAACACTGATCACCTGTTGGTTCCTCCTTTAAATAATAAATATAGGAACAAAGGTGCTCCTAAAAACGAGGTTATCGCTCCGATGGGTAAAATAACCGGCGGAACGGTTTGTTTTGCGACAAAATCCCCCACCAATAAAAGGATGGCACCCGTTAACGCCGACGCGGGTAATAAATAACTGTAATTGTTTCCTAATAATCTTCTGCAAATGTGGGGTGCGACTAAGCCGATAAAATTAATAATACCGATAAAGGATACAATTACCGATGCCGTCAACGCGCATAAAACCATGTTGACAATCCGAAAGGATGTCACGTTGATCCCCAAACTTAAGGCGGTTTCTTCACCACTTTGTAAGGCATTGTATTTCCAACGATTTAGGGCACTGTATAAAAACATAACAGCGACAACCGATGTAATAATTTGTATTTCCTTCCACCCGGTTCTGCCTAAATCTCCGAAGGTCCAAAAAACAACGGTGGCTACCTGCACATCATCGGCAAAATATTGCAAAAGCGTTGTAGCTCCGGTAAACATGGCACTTAAGGCGACACCGCACAACACCATGGACTCCGGTGTAATTTTACGAAAACGGGATAAAAACAACACCACAACCGAGGCCGCCATTCCCCCTGCAAAGGCACAAATCGAAATCAGTAAAGGCTGAAAGGTAAAGGAAGACGCCGAGGATACCCCCGGTGCTCCCGCACCTAAAACAAGAATGGCAAAGGCCGCTCCGAAAGCCGCACCCTGGGAAACCCCCAAAGTGGATGACGCCGCCAAAGGGTTTTTTAATACACTTTGTAAGACCACACCGGTTAATGCCAAACCTAAACCGCAAATAATAGCCGTAACAACCCGGGGTAAACGCACATTGTGCATCACCATATTGTTTTGTACCGTCGACTGTCCAAAAACGGCTTTCAACAATTCGGGGACATTCATACCGAATACACCGGCATTTAAGGATAACAATATGGTGGCACACAAACCGACCGTTAACAATGCAATCCACATGCGGTTTTTTCGTTTGATCGACCCGTAGGAGATGGCGTTTCTGTTATCGGGTAAGGGACTTTTATTCATTTTCCAAGCTCACCGCTTTAAACACATAACCCGCATCTTTTAAGGATTGTTGTAAGGGACGATTGAGCATGGCTTGTGTAATTTCATCGATTTTCTTTTCTATCTCCACATCGGCAAAGGCATCGGGAAAAAGGGTTTTTCCGACAGCATAGGCATTAATTAAGGCCATTTCCGTATTGGTTCCGCTATGACGGTAACCGATTTGAGAAAAAACTTTATTTTCCTGAACGGCTCTCAATTGTTTATAAAAATCGGGACGTTTTTGATAATCTTCACGTACCAGATCGATATTGCCCTGTTCCAAGAAAATAACATCGGGATCCCATTGATGAATTTTTTCGACATCCACATCAAAGGCACCTTTTTGCCCTGCTTCGTCGGCGACATTTTTTAACCCCAGGACTTTAAAAGGCGGATACCCCGCTTCGGTCCCCTCGATACCGTGGGCACCTTTATAGCTGACCGCTCCCATGTAAACCTTCGGTTTTTCCGCTTCGGGAACATCGGCAACCCGTTTTTGTAAATCCTTTTCCACACCTTGAATATAGGCGATGACTTCTTCGCTTCTTTCTTGGGTGTTGAGCACTTCTCCGATTAAAGACAAAGCCTGATACACATCTTCATCAAACACCTGGTCGGTAATGGGTATCTTAACGACGGGAATACCCGTTTTTTCGGTAATGGCATCTGCATTTCCCTTTTCATCGGAAGAGATGATAACATCCGGTGCCAATTCGATTAGAGCTTCTATGTTCGGCTCCGCCGCCGTTCCGATACTCGGTAAATCGGTAATTTTATCCTGATAAGCAAAAATTGCCGGTTTGGTTACGGGTACACCTTTTTCGTTTTCTTCTACACCCACCACCTTATCGATACCGCCGTTATAGATGGTCAAACGCAAAGACCCTACACCGAGACAAACCACCTTATTGACCTCTTCGGGAATATCGACATGCCTGTCTGCGGAATCTACGATGGTTTTCATCCCTTTTGTATTGCTTTCGGCATCTTTATTCTGTCCGCCACCGCATGCACTTAAGCTGAAAACCATAGCGATAATACATAAACCGACGACCCAATTTTTTATTGTTTTCATAGTAATTTCCTTTTCTCCCCAATGTTTAATGTTAACGCCCTCTGTCGTAGGGTTTAAAGCAGTCCAAACACACTTTTTTGCCCGCTTGCAGTCTGATTTTATGTTCGGGAGCCCCTTCACCGCATTCTTCACAGACAATTGTTTCAAAAATACGGGCTTTTTCCGGAAGGTCAAAGGAAGGTTGGGAGAATGTAAATACCTCATCCACCGGTGCTTCCAACAGCCATTTAATTTTTTCTTCCCGATCTTTATTTTTATCCATAGGTTTTAAAACCATGCGAATGCTTTTTCCCGATACTCTGTCAAAAAAGCTGAAGGCCTGTTTGCCCGTTCCTCTGAAAATTAAATTGCCTTTACCTATCGTACAGGACAACATATATTGAACGGCATCCACACCGCAAGCATCGTTTTCCGTCACACAGACGATATCTTCGTCTTCGGACATTTTAATGCCCAATTTTTCCTTAGCCGCCTCTACCGCTTTTACCCCGATGGCCAACCCGGGACAGGAATGTCCGTGAAAGGCAACAACTTCATTCCATTCTTTTTGACTGATCACAATAAATTCTCCTCTATTTTTATTTTTAAAACAAAAAAAGCGAAAAAACTCCAGGAGAGCTTTCCGCTTCAACAATATACTTCATGTACATCGCCGTAAATATTCCGATCGGATTTTTGATTGATTTAATTATAACAAGCGATTATTTTCTTGTCAACCTGCCTTACGGATTGAAAAACATTCATTTAAAAGTCTTGATATCGTCTTGGTATGAATAAAGAAAGGGAGAGATTTTTGTTTTCAATCTTAATTAAAAGAAATATAACCTATAATGATTATTAAAGAACATCATTCAACTTTTGATAAAGGAGTATATAATGGAAAAAATTTTAATTGTCGTCGATATGCAAAAAGATTTTATAGACGGTGCCTTGGGAACCCCGGAGGCTCTTGCTATTCTTCCCAATGTTTTAAATAAAGTAAAACATTTTAACGGACGTATTATCTTTACCCGGGATACTCATACCACTTCCTATATGGAGACCTTAGAAGGACGTCATTTACCGATACCCCATTGTATTGTCAATACCGACGGTTGGGAGATCCATCCGGATTTAGTCCCCTACGCCGATAAAATTATCGATAAACCGGCCTTCGGATCCTTGGAATTGGCAGAGGTTTTGGTAGCACATCAACAAGAAACCCCTATTGAAAGTATAGAGATGGTGGGACTTTGTACCGATATTTGCGTTCTCTCCAATGCATTGATTTTAAAAGCCGCTCTACCGGAGGTCGAGGTGATTGTCAATGCCGACTGTTGTGCCGGAACTACGGAAAAAAAACACGCAACCGCTCTAAAAGCTTTAGAACCTTGCCAAGTAAAAGTGATCCGTACAGATATTTAATCTTCAGATGCAATCATTAAAAATACATTCTCTACCGAACATCTTCTTGAATTCCGAAAAACTATCCCAAACCCTTGCTTGTTTTTTAATAAACATTTTGATATACTATATAAACTTACTTGTGGAAAACTTTTAAAACTTATCCACAAATTCTTTCGCTTTGTGGATAAGTTTTGCAGTTTCTGTGGATAACTGTTTCTAAATCCCCGATTTCTCGGGGTTCTTTTCTGTTTATAGCTGTGACACATCGTCGATGATTTGTCATTCATCCGGCCGACACTTAGCTGAAAAGTAAAAATAATCCCTTTCTTATCCACAAATCCATACCCGAACGCTGACGGAGGTCCCATGGATCAGATAAAAACTTTATGGAAAAAAACCCTGAAAAAAATATGTTCAGATAATCAAATAACGGACATCAGTTACAAACAATGGTTTCAAGGATTGGAACCATTACGGTATCAGGACGATTTTTTTTACATACTGGCAGATAATAATTTTATTAAAGGTATTTTGGAAAATCGTTACAAAGATAGTATCAATAAGGCTTTAACTGAAGTATACGGTACGCCCTGCCAAGCTCAAATAGTTTTAAATGCGGAAGAAATTCCCCCGATGGAGGAACCTGCCGATGTTCTCAGGGAAGAAATAACGCCGATCACTTACGATAACGGTACGGACGGCCCCGTTTCTACCAGTCTCAATCCAAAATACACCTTCGATACCTTTGTAACAGGAGAAAGTAACCGCTTTGCCTATGCCGCCTGCAGAGCCGTTTCGGATAAACCCTCGGTAGTTTATAATCCTTTATTTTTAATTGGAGGGGTCGGGCTCGGAAAAACCCATTTAATGCAAGCCATCGGTAACCATATCTGTTACAACCAACCCGACTTAAAGGTCGTTTATGTTTCTTCCGAAGCCTTTACCAACGACTTTATCGAAGCGATACAAAATAAAAATAATAATGCCTTTCGCAACAAATATCGAAAAGTCGATGTTTTACTCATCGATGATATTCAATTTTTAGCGGGACGTGAAGGAACTCAGGAAGAATTTTTCCATACCTTTAATGCACTCTACCACGACAACAAACAGATTGTTTTAACTTCCGACCGGCCGGCAAGGGAAATAAAAGATTTGGAAGAGCGACTCCGAAGCCGTTTTGAAATGGGACTCACCAGTGATATTTCCGAACCGAATTTAGAAACAAGAATTGCCATATTAAAGAAAAAGGCCGAAAGCATCGATACCCCTATCCCCTCGGAAGTCTTTGTGACCATCGCCAACACCATTCAATCCAATATCCGGGAATTGGAAGGCGCCTTAACAACCGTAGAAGCTTACTCACGACTTCGCAACATCCCCGTATCCGTAGAATCCGCCCAGGAAGCCCTTAGAGATATCTTAAAAAATAAAGAAAAAAAAGAATTAACTCCGAACTACATCAAAGAAATTACCGCTCAATACTTTAATGTGACCTCCGAAGATTTGGAATCCAAGAGACGACATAAAGCGGTAACGGTACCCAGACAGATTGCCATGTACATTACCAGAGAGATCACCGACTTGTCTTTACCGAAAATAGGGGAATTTTTCGGAGGACGCGACCATTCGACCGTCCTACATTCCTGCGATAAGGTCACAAAAGAAATGGAATCCGACCAAAATTTCAAAAGTTTAATCATGCGGATCATGAACGAAATAAAATCCTGATACCGACATAAAAAAATCGCTTTATTACTATGAGCCCTAAAGAGCTACATAACTTCAAGGATAAATGTTTTTTAAATTTTCCACAGCTTACTGATTTTATCCACAGATTGTCCACACCGTACCGACCGGATTTAAACATTTTTTAAACAAGCATTTTTATCGAAAATAACGTATTTTCGATAATTAAAAACTTATACACAGTATCAACATCCCCTATTACGACGACGACTATTATCAATATTAATATATAGAATTCAGCCAACGGAGGTCCAAGATGAAATTCTCCTGTTCCAAAACAGATCTGCAAAACGCCATTACTTTATGCCAAAAAGCCGTTTCCAATAAAACGCCCATGGCTATTTTGGAAGGTATCTTTTTTCAAGCCTATGACAATCGTCTGGTGCTCAACACCACAGATTTGGAAATCAGCATCAAAACGGAAATTCCCGCGTTTATAGAAAACGACGGTGAAATTGTTTTGAAAGCCGGATTAATCGCCGACATTGTCAGACATTTACCGGGAGACGATGTTTTTTTTGAAAAAGACGCTCACCATCAATTAAAGATCGATTGCCTTCAGGCATCCTTTACCATTAAGGGACAATCCGCCGAGGAGTTTCCGGATTTCCCGGAAATAGAAGAATCCTATTCTTTTCAGGTAAAAGCCGGTGTCCTTAAAAAAATGATTCAAGGTGTCATCTCATCGGTGGCAGATAATGAGAACATACCGATTTTAAAAGGAGTCAAAACGGAGATCGAAGATAAAAGCATCAAAATGATCGCTTTGGACGGTTACCGTCTCGCCATCAGAAAAGGTGAAATCGAAACACCGAGCACTACGCCTATTTCCGTGATTGTTCCGGGAAAAGCTTTTAACGAATTAAACCGTTTAATGGTTGATGAGGAAGCGTCGGTTCTTGTGCGGTTTTCCGGTGCACAAATTTACTTTAAAGTAGACGCAACCGAATTTGTCACCCGATTGTTGGAAGGGGATTATTTTAATTACGAACAAATTATCCCGAAGGAAAAAAATAACGATATCGTCATCGAACGCAGGGATTTTCTCGCCGCCGTGGAACGCGCCGCTCTTTTGGCAAGAGCCGGTAAAAACAATCTCATAAAAATGGATTTTAACGAAAATCAATTGCAGATTACATCCAATGCGGATCTGGGAGATGTTTTTGAAACCGTACCGATCGAAAATATCGGTACGCCCATGCGTATTGCTTTTAACTCCAAATATATTATAGATGCTTTAAAAGTCATCGAGGAAGATCGTTTACGGATTCATTTAACGACCGCTGCCGGTCCCGCCGTTTTTAAAACGACGGAAACCAATACGGCGGGCGATTTCCTGTACTTGATTTTACCCGTCAGAATGTCGGATCTGTAAATAGGGTTTAAGAAACCGTTGGAAGCGGCGGCAGCCTACGCAGGTATACCTGTTTTGTTAATGGCTTGAACAATCTAATCGGCATACAACCGCTCCTTTCGTTCAGATGAACGAAAGGAGTATTTTTTATGAAAAACTTCATAAAAAATGCGGATAAAATAACTGCAATTTCAAGCATTTTTTTATAAACTGTGCTATACTGTTAAAGAGACAATTAAAACCTATTTATTTAAAGAAAATTCCCTTATATTTTGGTTTATTTTAACAACTTTATATTAAAAAGACCAAAAAGGATAAAAATAAGAATTAAGGGGTAAAATGAAAGAACTCAGTATTAACACACCTTACATTAAATTAGACCAATTGATGAAACACGCCGGCTTGGTGAACAGCGGATCGGAAGCAAAATGGCTGATCTTAAACGGAGAGGTTCAGGTTAATGGCGAAACCTGTTTTATGCGGGGTAAAAAATTAAAAGAAGGAGACGAGGTTTTCATCAGCGACATCGGAACCTTTAAAATTATCAATGAAAATTGAAACGCTGCGATTGGTTAACTATCGCAATTATCTAGGCGAACACGATTTTCAGTTTAAACAGGGGATAAATGTAGTCCATGGCCGTAATGCTCAGGGTAAGACCAACCTGTTAGAGGCCATTTTTTTATTGTCCAGAGGTTATGCCCATCGCTTAAAAAGTTTAAAAGATGCGGTATTTTTTGATACACCCGGTTTTTACCTGCAAGCGATAACACAGTTTATGGACATTCATCATCAAATCGTTTTAAAATACCTTAAGGGTAAAAAAACGGTTCAATTGGACGGTAAGGACAGTCCCGGTCGGGAAGCGTTACTTAAAGTATTTCCCACCGTTCTTTTTGTCCCCGACGATTTAAAGATGATCAAGGAAGGGCCGAGCAGAAGGCGAGCTTTCCTGGATGGGGAAATTGCCGCTTTTCGCCCCGGGTATACAGCCCTTCTTCGTGATTATCGCAATATTTTGGCTCAACGGGGGGCGTATCTCAGAGAGATTCGCTATCGGGGAAGTGATCCCGACATGTTGTCTCTTTGGGACGGTCAACTGGTGCAAGTCGGTGTACGTATCATTCGACATCGGATGGACTATTTACAAAAATTAAATATCAAAGCTCGGCAATTGCATCGTATATTATCCGATGAAAAGGAAAAATTGACACTGCACTATATCAGCAATATTCTTCAGGATAAGGACGATCTGAACCGATTGGAAGCCACCTATACCAAACGTTTAAACGAGGGAAAAACCAGGGATTTGGAACGGTTAACCACCGGTATCGGGCCACATTTGGACGATTTTTCCATTACCGTCAACGAACGGGATGCCCGCCTGTACGGATCCCAGGGGCAACAACGGACGGTGGCCATCGCTTTGATCTTGTCGGAAATTGAAATTTTTAAAGATATCTACGACACCGCTCCGGTGGTACTGTTGGACGATGTCCTCTCGGAGTTGGATATTCGCAGACAACAAAGCATTTTATCATTACTGCAAAATACTCAAACTTTCATTACATGTACCGACCTTTCTTTTATTCCTGAAGATATGTCGGTACATAGGATTGAAATTGAAGGCGGCAGGCAGATTTAATAAAACGGATTTATCAGTTAGAGGAGGTATTTATGGCGCAAGCACAGCAGGAAGTCCTTTACGGCGCAGACCAAATGCAAGTGTTAGAGGGACTGGAGGCGGTTAAAAAACGCCCGGGTATGTATATCGGATCTACCGGCAGCGAAGGCTTACACCATTTGGTTTATGAAGTGGTAGACAACTCCATCGACGAAGCTTTGGCGGGGTATTGTACCGATATCGATGTGACTATCGAAGCCGACAACGCCATAACGGTTACGGATAACGGTCGGGGAATTCCCACCGGCATCAATCAACAAACCGGAAAAACCGGTGTCGAGTTGGCGTTAACGGTGTTACATGCGGGCGGCAAATTCGGCGGTGGCGGCTACAAGGTATCCGGAGGGCTGCACGGGGTCGGCGTATCCGTCGTCAACGCTCTGTCCTCGGAACTCACCGTGGAAATCAAACAAAATAAAAAAATCTATCAGCAAAACTTCAAAAAAGGTTTTGCTGTTGACGAGTTAAGGGTTATCGGCAACACCAACCGAACCGGTACCAAAATTCATTTCAAACCGGATCCGGACATTTTTTCCGTTACGCAATACGAGTACGATGTGTTGGAACATCGTTTAAGGGAATTGGCGTTTTTAAACAAGGGTGTTAAAATAAAATTTTCCGATAAACGAGATTCGGAAACGGAAGATCAAACCTTTCACTACGTCGGAGGAATTCATTCCTACGTTACCTATATGAACCGAAGCCGAAAACCTTTGTACGAAGGTGTGGCTTACTATGATAAACAGGAGGGAGATAATTCCGTTGAAATTGCCTTTCAATATACGCAGGGCTATTCGGAAAACATTCATACCTTCGCCAATAACATCAACACAACCGAAGGCGGCACCCACCTTAACGGTTTTAAGTCGGCTTTAACGCGTACGGTTAACACCTATGCACGTAAAAATGACTACTTAAAAGAAAATGACAAAAACTTGAGCGGAGACGATATTCGGGAAGGGCTTACCGCCATTTTAAGCGTTAAATTATTGGAACCCCAATTTGAAGGTCAAACTAAAACCAAATTGGGCAATCCGGAAATGAAGGGCATCGTGGAGACCGTTTTCGGCGACTGCTTAAGTGCTTATTTGGAAGAAAATCCGACCATCGCCAAAAGCATTGTCGAAAAAGCCGTTCAGGCCGCCAGAGCACGGGAGGCGGCAAGAAAAGCCAGAGACCTGACCCGTCGTAAATCCGCATTGGATTCGACCTCCCTGCCGGGAAAATTGGCGGACTGTCGTGAAAAAGATCCGGCATTGTCTGAAATTTTTATCGTGGAAGGGGACTCCGCCGGCGGCTCCGCCAAAAGCGGAAGAAACTCAAAAACCCAGGCCATTTTGCCCTTAAGAGGTAAAATTTTAAATGTTGAAAAAGCACGTTTGGATCGGATTTTAAATACCGACACCATTCGCTCCATGATAACCGCTTTCGGTGTGGGGATTGGGGAAGAATTTGATGCCAACAAGGCACGTTACCATAAAATTATCATCATGACCGATGCCGATGTGGACGGTGCCCATATCCGTACCCTGTTGTTGACGTTTTTTTACCGTTATATGCGGGAACTCATCGATAGAGGGTATGTCTACATCGCCCAGCCCCCTTTATATAAAATTACCCGGGGCAAAAAAGTTTCCTACGCTTACGACGAGGCGGACTTGGAAGCACAACTGGTGGATGTTGAAGACAGAAGCCGCATTAACCTGCAACGCTATAAAGGTCTCGGGGAAATGGACGCCTCCCAATTATGGGAAACGACAATGGATCCGGAAAACAGAAACTTATTGCAGGTACGTATTGACGATGCCGTCAATGCCGACCGCATCTTCGATGTATTAATGGGCGAAAAAGTACAGCCTCGTAAAGAATTTATCGAGCGCAATGCACGCAATGTTAAAAACTTGGATATTTAGGAGGGTTTATGGACGAGTCACAAAATATTTATCAAACCGTTAATATTGAAAAAGAAATGAAAACCTCCTACATCGATTACGCCATGAGTGTTATCGTCGGGAGGGCCTTACCCGATGTTCGGGACGGTCTTAAACCGGTTCATCGCCGTATTCTGTACGCCATGTATGTTTTAGGTGTCACACCGGATAAAGCCTTTCGTAAATCCGCCAGAGTGGTGGGGGACGTTTTAGGTAAATACCATCCCCACGGCGACTTTTCGGTTTACGATGCTATGGTGCGTATGGCACAGGACTTTTCTTACCGCTACCCCTTGGTGGACGGTCAGGGCAACTACGGTTCCATCGACGGAGACGGTGCGGCGGCCATGCGTTATACCGAGGCGAAACTCGAAAAAATCGCCATGGAATTGCTGCGGGATATCAACAAGGAAACCGTCGATTTTTCACCGAACTTTGACGAATCCGAAACGGAACCCGATGTTTTGCCAGCCCGTTTTCCGAATCTATTGGTTAACGGCTCCACGGGAATAGCTGTCGGGATGGCGACCAATATACCGCCTCACAATCTCAGCGAAGTCATCGACGGCACCATTGCCTATATCGACGACAACGACATTACGCTGGAAACTTTAATGACCCACATTAAAGGACCGGACTTTCCTACCGGTGCTACTATTTTAGGCAAGAGCGGTATTCGGGATGCTTACCGTACCGGCAGAGGACGGGTAAAAATACGTTCCAAGGTCGATGTGGTGACTTTAAAAAACGGCAGAAAACAATTAATTGTCGGGGAAATCCCCTACATGGTCAACAAATCCAAACTAATTGAAAAAATTGCCAATTTGGTTAAAGAGAAAGAAGTTGAGGGTATTTCCGATATTCGGGACGAATCCGACTTGAAACACGGCATTCGTATTGTCATCGACTTAAAGCGGGACGCCAACGAAACCATTATTCTCAATCAGTTATACAAACAAACCCAATTGGAAGACAGTTTCGGCGTTATTAACCTTGCCTTGGTAGGGGGAGAGCCGAAAGTCCTCTCTTTAAAACAAATGATCGGCCATTACGTCGATCACCAAAAAGAAATTATTGTCAGACGGACACAGTTCGATTTAAAAAAGGCGGAGGCCAGAGCCCATATTTTGGAAGGGCTGCGTGTCGCCCTGGATCATATCGACGAGGTCATCGCCCTGATTCGGGCATCAAAGGACGGGAGAGAAGCCAAAGAAGGCTTAATGACCCGCTTTAAATTGTCCGAAATACAGGCACAGGCCATATTGGATATGCGTTTGCAACGATTGACCGGCTTGGAAAGAGAAAAAATCGAAGAAGAGTACCGGGACATTTTGGCACTCATTGCCCAATTGCGTGCCATTTTAGCCGACGAGCAATTAGTTTTGAATATCATCAAAGAGGAACTGACGGAAATCAAAGAAAAACACGGCGATGCCCGTCGAACCGATTTTGATATCGATACCGAAGCTTTTTCCATGGAAGACTTAATTGAAGAAGAGGAAGTGGTGATCACCATGACCCATGTGGGCTATGTTAAACGCATTACCGCCGACGCCTATCGTTCTCAAAAACGCGGAGGCAAGGGTATAACAGCCTTAAGTACCCGTGAAAATGACTTTGTGGAAAATCTCTACACGACCACCACCCACCATGTACTGCTCTTCTTCAGCAACAAGGGGTTAATGTATCGCTTAAAGGCCTACGAAATCCCCGAAGGAGGCAGAACCGCCAGAGGTACGGCTATTGTTAACCTGTTGCCCCTGGATCGGAACGAAAAAATAACCACCGTCATTCCCATTAAGGAATTTACCGACAACCAATACCTGGTTATGGCAACACGACAGGGCATGGTTAAAAAGACCGAATTAATCGAATACGAGTCCAACCGTACGACGGGCATTATCGGTATTAATCTTCGTGAGGATGATGAGCTCATCAATGTGCGTTTGGTGGATAAAAATTCCGAAACCGATGTGATGTTGGGAACGCAAAAAGGTTATGCCATTCGTTTTAATACCGAAGAAATTCGCCCCGTCGGTCGGGTTGCCATCGGTGTGAAAGGCATCGATACCCGTAAAGGCGATGTGGTTGTAGGAATGGATATTGTTCAGCAAGGCGAGTACGTCTTAAACGTATCGGAAAACGGCTACGGAAAACTCACCAAGGAAAACCAATATCGCCCCCAACGTCGCGGCGGTAAAGGGGTGCAAACCTATAAAGTTACAGACAAAACCGGCGATTTGGTCGGATTTTGCGTTGTGGATCGCGAACAGGAAATTATGATGATCAACAACCAGGGAATTGTCATAAAAATCGAAGCGAAGGATATATCCACCGTGGGTCGCAACACCCAGGGGGTTCGCCTGATGAAGCTTAAAAAAGACGAGGCCATCGCCACCATTGCCAAGGTTTATCGGGAAGAAGAGGAAGAAGAATCGTAATTTCAAGCCTGAAATAAAGGAGACTCAAATGAAAACCATAGTGTCGCCCTCCATGTTGTCGGCGGATTTTGCCGATTTAAAAAATGAATTAAAAAAAGTGGAGTCATCGGGAGCCGATTGGCTCCATGTCGATGTGATGGACGGCAACTTTGTCCCCAATATCACCATTGGACCGGATCAGGTTGCCGATTTAAGAAAAACAGTGACCCTCCCCTTCGATGTACATCTAATGGTCCACCACCCCTTACAATATATTGAGCGTTTTGCCCGGGCGGGGGCGGATATTCTCACCGTTCATTACGAATCTCGGGACGATACCGATGCCTGCGTTGATTTAATTCGACAATGCGGTATCCGACCGGGTGTTGTTTTATCGCCGGATACGGAAACCGAGGTTCTAAAAAGGTATATCGATCGCATCGACATGGTTTTGTTGATGAGTGTTTATCCGGGGTTCGGCGGTCAATCCTATATTAAAAAAAGCACCCGCCGTATTCGGGAAGTAAGAGAGATGATCGGTGATAAACCGGTACGCCTGCAAATTGACGGCGGTATTAACTTCGATACATTGCCGGTTGTTTTGGCTGCCGGTGTGGATACCGTTGTATCCGGTTCCTGCCTTTTTAAAGGTGACATGCAAGCAAATATGCGGCGTTTCAGAGAGATGATCGCGCAATACGAATAATGCGAAAGAGCTGCCTATGTGCCGATTGATTCATCAAATGTTACGTGAGCATCCCCTGCTGACTTTCGGTGGAGGGTGCTTGCTCGCGCGGTGGTTGTATTTACAAAATCATCGTATCGACGTATCCGCCTATGTATTAACCTATCCCCACCTGCCCGCCGCCTTTGACGGTGTTACTTTGCTGCACCTTTCGGATATTCATAACGGTATTTTTCCCGTAAAGGAAGAAGAACGCTTACAGCGAGTTCTTTCCCGAGCGTCTGTTGATTACATTTTGATTACCGGAGATTTGATTGACCGCAGAAAACCGAATGCTCCGTCGGCCTTGCGATACGCCGAACAATGGTTGTCGGCGGCGCCGGTTTATTTTGTGAGCGGTAATCACGAAGCCCGCTGCCCGGAGGGGCAACGTTTCGTAAAAAGTCTGCAACAGATCGGTATTCAGGTGTTGGATCTAAAAAAAACGGTATTAAAACGAAAAGGGCAAAGGGTTTTACTGGCGGGAGTGCCCGACCCTTACGTCTACGGCAGTGAAAGGGCGGGGCGGGCCTATATTCAGGATGCCCTGAGCCTTACAACCCCTCGGGAAGATTTTATGTTGCTGTTGGCACACCGACCCGAATACCTCTCATTGTACAACCGAATGGGGGCGGATTTGGTATTGTCCGGGCATGCCCACGGGGGGCAAATTCGCCTGCCCGGTCTCGGAGGTCTGTACGCCCCGGGTCAGGGGTGGTTGCCGCGATACACATCGGGTACCACAACTTTCGGGGACACCACCATGGTAGTATCCCGGGGGCTCGGTTCATCAGTTTTTCCACAACGGTTATTTAACAGACCGGAGGTCGGTATCATTCAGTTGGTGCGCGGTCGGGGATAAATCACTCTTTATTAGCGATTAAACATAAGCTTTTACTTGACATTCATAAACGGCTCAATTATAATTTTAAGGTAAAAGTCCGAATGCTTGACAAATTTGAAATTTAGAATAGTCAGGGGGTGTAGAATATGAAAATGACCTATCAACCGAAAAGAAGACAACGTAGTAAAGAACATGGATTCCGTAAAAGAATGGCGACTGCCAGCGGTCGTACCGTCATCAAGAACAGAAGAAGAAAAGGCAGAAAAAGACTGAGTGCCTAATTTACCGACCGTTTTTGCAAGGAATGTAAACGGTCGTTCTTTTTTTATTAACCGTCATGCACAGTCTTAAAAAGCAAAAGGACTTTCAAAGTGTTTATCAAAGCGGTTCCGTATTTGGAAATCGGCAGCTCGTTATGTTTTATAAAAAGAATAATTTGGAAATGAATCGCATTGCGGTAGTAGCGAGCAAAAAAGTATCCAATCGGGCTGTGGATCGCAACCGGTTGCGCAGACAAATCAAAGAGGCTTATCGTCAAAGGGAAGCCGATATAAAAACGGGGTATGACATTATTTTTATCGTAAAAAAAAATTGTTTACATCAGCCCTATTGTGTTTTGGAAAAAGCGTTCAATCACTTGTTGTATAAAAAGGACCTGTTACGATGATTAAAACAATTGTTCTGTCCATGATTAGAGGGTATCAAAGAGGCCTTTCGCCGCTACTTCCGAAATCCTGTCGCTTTATACCGACCTGTTCGGAGTATGCCCTTCAAGCAGTCAAAAAACACGGTGTTATTAAGGGGCTTGTTTTGAGTTTTATTCGTATTATGAAATGCCATCCCTTTCACCCGGGCGGGTACGACCCGGTACCGTAACGATAACTTTAAGGAGAATCTATGAGTTTATTGTACCAAGCTTTCGGTTTTGTTTTCTTTCACCTTTATCAGGTGGTACAAAACTACGGTTTGACCATCATTATTTTTACCATTTTGTTTAAACTGGTTCTGTTACCCTTAAATATTAAACAAACCAATTCCATGCGGGAAACGCAGGCACTGCAACCGGAAATTAAAAGGTTGCAGAAAAAATACAAAAACAATCCCGAGCAATTAAATATGGAAATGACCAAATTGTACAAATTGTACAATGTCAACCTCATGTCCGGTTGCCTGCCTTTGCTTCTGCAAGTGCCGATTATGTTTGCCTTGTTTGAGATTTTAAGACATCCCGAAAAATGGATTTTCACAAACGGCAACATGGCACAGGTTGTTCAAAAATTTTTGTGGGTTCCCAATTTGGGAGAGCCGGATCCTCTGTATATCTTACCGATTTTAACCGTTGTATTTACTTTTTTAACTCAAAAGTTGACCATGGTCGCCCAGGAGGGAACAATGGACGACGCAACGGCGGGGACACAAAAAACCATGCTTTACATGATGCCGATTATTATCGGGATAACGGCCATTCGTTTTCCCGCCGGGATCGCCTTGTATTGGGTGGTTCAAAATATCTTTACCATGATACAACAATTTATCATGCTTAGACGTCCCTACGAAAAAGTGGATCCCGTAGAAGCCCAAAAAAAATTGGAAGCGGCTAAAGACGAAGAGAGAAAACAAAAGCGAAACCAACGTAAACAACAACAGGAAATGCGTGCGGAAGCTATGGGAATGCCGACCAAAAAAAAGAAACGTTCGCCCCAAAAGTACCAACCGAATACAAATCGAAAAACGATTACAAAAGTACCGGGTAGAGAAAACAAAGATTAACTTTCGCAAATGAGATTGACGAATGGAGACCATCAATGATAGATAAAGCAATCGGTACCGGCCGAACCGTTGAAGATGCCGTTAACGACGGCTTAACGCAACTGGCCGTCACAAAAGAAGAAGTAGAGGTAAAAATAATCCAGGAGCCGACAACCGGTGTACTGGGCTTGTTCGGAAAAAAGGAAGCTGTTGTCGAAGTCACCTTGTTGGATGTATTTAACCCGGAAAAAATAGCTCTTGACTTCTTAAGTGAAATCATGGAAGCGATGGATGTCGCCTGCGAGATCACTACAAAATTGGAAGAAGGCGTATTAAATGTTGAATTTACTGGACCTAAAATGGGTATCTTAATCGGACGACGGGGCCAAACCCTGGATTCCTTACAATATTTAACAAGTTTGGTCGTTAATAAAGGCGGCAACGCCTATGTCAGAGTTATATTGGATACGGAAAATTATCGGGAAAAACGTAAAAAAACCTTGGAAAATTTAGCGGATAGAATTGCCTCGAAGGCGGTTCGCTATCGTAAAAAAATGGTTTTGGAACCCATGGATCCTTATGAAAGAAGGATCATCCATGCACATTTACAAAACCATGACAAGGTGTATACTTACAGCGAAGGGGAAGACCCCTACAGAAAAGTTGTCGTGATGTTAAAGGACGAGCGACGTTAATAACAAGTTCGCCATTGGGCATCGCAAAGGGCTGTCGACAGCCCTTTTTTATTAGAAAAAGGAAAAAATTATGCAAGGACAATACCTCTCGGAGGATACCATTGCCGCCGTTGCCACCGGAATGGGCAGTTCGGGCATCGGCATTATTCGCATCAGCGGTCCCGAAGCTGTTTCAGTGGCTTCAAAACTTTTTCGCCCCAAGGGTTCTCACCGTTTAGCGGATGCACAAAGCCATCGCCTGCTTTACGGTCATATTATAGATCCCGCTACACAAACAATGGTGGATGAGGTTTTGGTTTCCAAAATGAAAGCACCCCATACCTACACCAGAGAAGATGTGGTGGAAATTAACTGCCACGGCGGTATCGTACCCATGCAAAAAACCCTCGGCCTGGTGTTACGGGAAGGGGCGCGTTTAGCGGAACCGGGAGAGTTTACCAAACGGGCTTTTTTAAACGGTCGTTTGGATTTAACCCAAGCGGAAGCCGTTATGGATATTATCGGTGCCAAATCGGAAAAAAATTTACAGATGTCCCTCTACCAATTACAAGGAGCATTGTCTGAAAGTATCAATAAAATGGAAGACAGTCTCATCGATTTATTGTCTTTTATGGAAGCCAACATCGATTACCCGGAATACGATATCGAAGCGGTTAGCACAACCCGTTTAACCGATACCGTAAAAATGCTTCTTCAAGAAACCACTCTTTTATTGGAAGGCGCACAGAAGGGAAGAGTTTACAAAGAAGGCATTGCAACTTTGATACTGGGAGAGCCTAATGTAGGAAAATCCTCTTTGCTGAACGCCTTATTAATGAGTGAACGAGCCATTGTTACGGAAATACCGGGAACAACCAGAGATATCATCGAAGAGACGGTTCTCATTAAAGGGATTCCCTTTAAACTGATTGATACCGCAGGCATTCGGGAAACGGATAATGTCGTCGAAAAAATAGGTGTTGACAAGGCGGTGTCATGGGTGGAACGGGCGGATTTAATTATATTTATGCACGATATCCGAAAACCCTTCGATGAACAGGAACGGGCACTTCTGAAACTGGTGGCGGATAAACAAACCCTGTACCTTGCCAACAAGGCGGATACCCCCGATATCCCGGATACCGTTGAGTTAAAACCACCGTGGATACCGATATCCGTATTGGAGGGACACAATATTCAGCACTTAAAAGATAAAATGGCCGAGGTGGTACTCAGCGGTAAGGTGAGTGACGAATCGAATTTTCTAATTACCAATGTCCGTCATATTCGTTTGTTGGAATTATTCCAAGAGAGCTTAAACCAGGCATTAACGGCGGTGCTATCGGGCATGCCTCCGGAGATGGTATCCATCGATTTACAGGAGGCACTATCTCACTTACGGGAAATCTCCGGCAAACATATTGATGAAGCGGTCATTCACCGGATATTTGAAAATTTTTGTGTAGGAAAGTAGGCAAACCATGACTTATTTTGCTGGAAATTACGATGTCATTGTAGTTGGTGCCGGTCATGCCGGTTGTGAGGCGGCATTGGCCGCCGCCCGTCTGGGACAAAACACCCTGCTGTTGACCATCAACCTTGATTCCGTTGCCATGTTGCCCTGTAATCCCTCTATCGGCGGGACGGGTAAAGGACATTTGGTACGGGAAATAGACGCTTTGGGCGGCGAGATGGGTAAAATTATCGACCACACCATGATCCAGTGCCGGATGCTTAATACCGGTAAAGGTCCCGCGGTACATTCCCTACGGGCACAAACCGACAAATGGCAATATCAAAATGCCATGCGTGCCGTTATCGAAAATCAAGAAAATCTGACTCTTAAACAACAGGAAGCCGTGGATCTCATTTTGGAAGAGGGAAAGGTCAAGGGTATCGAAGTACAAACCGGTGCGGTATATCACGGTAAAACCGTTATTTTATGTACAGGTACCTACTTACGGGCAAAAATATTTATCGGAGAAACCCAATTTTACGGCGGTCCGGGCGGATTGGCACCGGCCATGGCACTTTCCGACAGTTTAGAGAAGTGTGGCATCGCCTTACAACGCTTTAAAACAGGAACCCCCGCCAGGGTGGACAAACGCACTCTGGACTTTTCAAAGATGGCCGTTCAGGAGGGAGATCATCCCATCACGCCCTTTTCCTTCGATACCGAGACTGTCGATATTCATCAAGTTCCCTGTTATTTGACCTACACCAACGAAGAGGGCCACAACATCATCAGAGAAAATATGACCCGATCGCCTTTACATATGGGAGATATTAAAGGTGTGGGTGCACGGTACTGCCCGTCGATTGAAACCAAGGTCGAACGCTTTGCCGACAAGGACAGGCATCAGGTTTTCATTGAACCCGAAGGACGTTACAGTAACGAGATTTATGTTCAGGGCATGTCCTCCTGTTTGCCGGAAGAGGTGCAAATTGCCGTTTATCGAACGGTACCCGGCATGGAAAAGGTGGAGTTTATGCGACCGGCCTATGCCATCGATTACGATTGTATTATCCCCGGTAACTTAACCGCTTCTTTGGAATATATGGGGATTGAAGGTCTGTTTTGTGCCGGTCAAATCAACGGTACCTCCGGTTACGAGGAGGCGGCCGCCCAGGGTTTAATTGCCGGCATTAATGCCGTTCATAAAATACAAGGTAAAGAACCACTGATTTTAGACCGCTCTCAAGGCTATATTGGCGTATTAATCGACGACATCATCACCAAAAACCCCGACGAGCCCTACCGCATGATGACCTCCCGCTGCGAATACCGTTTATTACTGCGTCAAGATAACGCGGATTTACGCTTAACGCCCGTCGGCCACACGGTCGGTTTAATTTCCGAAGAACGCTACGAACGTTTTTTAAAGAAAAAAGAACAAGTCGAAAGGGAAAAAATGCGTTTGCATCAGGTGGCGGTGCGACCGACGGTCGAAGCCAACGCCTGGCTTAATGATTTGGGACAACCGAATTTAAAAAATACCGTATCCTTAGCGGAATTATTAAAACGCCCCCAGGTGACCTATGCAAACAGCCTGTCGGTAGACCCCGAACGTCCAGACCTGCCCCGACCGGTTTGGGAACAGGTGGAAGTTCAAATAAAATACGCCGGGTATATCGACAAGCAAATTGGACAGGTACGTCAATTTAAAAAATTGGAAAACAAGCGTCTGGCAACGGATTTAGATTACCGTGCTGTTCAGGGGCTTCGCATTGAGGCTGTCGAAAAATTAAGTAAAATCCGTCCCGAATCCGTCGGGCAAGCGGGCAGAATTTCCGGGGTATCTCCGGCGGATATTTCGGTCTTACTGGTTTATTTGGAACAACAAAAACGTATAAAGGAAGGCAATACCCATGACACGGGTCGATAAAATAATAACCGCGTGCGCGACTCGGGGCATTATGCTCACGCCGACACAGGGTGAACAATTGGCGGTTTATATGACGGCGTTGTTGGAAAAAAACCGATACATCAACATGACCCGCATTGTTGAAGAGGAAGCGTTTATCGAAAAAAACATTGTGGATTCCTTAATGTTGACGTTACAGCAGGTATCGGAGCCAAAAAAAATCTTGGACTTGGGTACCGGCGGCGGTTTTCCGGGCGTTCCTCTGGCAATTTATTATCCCCACGCGCGGGTAACTTTGGTAGACGGTACCGCGAAAAAATTAAGAGTGGTATCGGAGATTTGTGAAGAGATCGGATTGAAAAATTTAACAACCGTTCATGCCCGGGGGGAAGTCCTCGGTCACGATAAAAACCACCGGGAACAGTACGATTGGGTTGCCGCGCGGGCCGTTGCCAATATGGCGGTACTCTCCGAACTCTGCTTGCCCTTTGTGCGAAAAGGCGGGTTTTTTCTCGCCATGAAAGGGGAAAACTATAAGGATGAACTGTCCTTCGGTGAAACGAGTATTTCGCAAAAGGGCGGTAAAGTGCAAGCGGTAACGCCCTATTTCTTACTGCAAAGGCAAGTAACTCATGTTATAATACGAGTGGTCAAAGAAAAAAACACCCCGGCGCGCTATCCCCGTTCTTATAAAAAAATTAATGAACAATACGGTGCCGTTAAAAAACAAATTAATTAGGACATTGCGAAAAGGGCAATGTCGTTGGAGGCAAGCATGGCACAAATCATCAAAGAAGCGGTTTTATCCCTTCCGGTTGACAAAATATTACCGAATCCCAATCAACCCCGAAAACATTTTGATATTACCCTTTTGGATGAACTGGCCGACTCCATAAAAACCTACGGCGTTTTGACGCCCTTACACGTTCGCCTGATCGGAGACGGTCTGTATGAATTGGTTTCGGGAGAAAGGCGTTTGCGGGCATCGCAAAGAGCGGGTTTAACCCATGTTCCCGCCTTGTTGGTAGCTGTTACCGATGAGGATTCGGCTATCATTGCCATTATGGAAAATATCCAGAGAGAAAACCTCACCTATCTGGAAGAGGCCGAAAGCTACAAGCAATTGATGGACTATTACCACTTAACCCAGGAAAAAATTGCAAACGTCTTGGGAAAATCCCAATCCTTTGTTGCCAACAAAATTCGTTTACTGAAATTGGCTCCCGAAATTATTGCTCTCATTAACGAACACGGTTTATCGGAACGCCACGCGCGGGCGTTGTTGCGTCTACCCGATACCGAATTACAAAAAGACGTTCTGGAGCAGGTTGTTAAGAAGGATTTAAACGTCAAGGAAACCGAAGGAATTATCGAAAAAATTCGCAATAATATTTTAGTCAATAATTACGAAGAACCCATTACACCCGATAAAAAGGCACGGGTCAAATCCTATATTTCCGCTCAAATTTACATCAACACCATTAAAACTGCCTACAAAGCGGTAAAAAGTAGCAGAAAAGACGCTACTTATCAAGAAGTTGAAAAAGAAGATTCTATCGAAATTCGAATCAGCATTCCAAAGTAAGAAGGCGATTATGGCTAAAATTGTTACAATATTTAATCAAAAAGGGGGAGTGGGTAAAACCACCACCAATATGAACTTAACCACCGCCCTTTCGATATTGGGCAACAAGGTACTTTCCGTGGATATCGACGCTCAAGGTAATACGACTTCGGGTTTTGGTATCGATAAAAACACCTTGGAAAATAATATCTACGATGCATTAATTGAAGGGCAGGATGTCAAAGGACTAATTCTGACCACCAGTTATAAAAATTTGCACATTTTACCCGCCAATATGGACTTGGCCGGATCGGAAATCGATTTAACGGCAATGGTTAATCGTGAATTACGTCTAAAAAAAATATTGGAACCGATTGCGGGTTATTATGACTATATTTTTATCGACTGCCCGCCGTCTTTAGGATTGCTCACCGTTAATGCCCTGGCGGCGGCTCATACCGTGCTCATTCCCATTCAATGTGAGTTTTATGCTTTGGAGGGGGTTGCCCAACTCATGAATACCATCCAAATGGTTAAGCAGGGCTTAAACCCGCGTCTGGAAATAGAAGGGGTTTTAATGACCATGTACGACGGGCGTACCAACCTGTCCGTTCAGGTGGTGGATGAAGTTAAGGCTTATTTTAAAGACAAAGTATATGATACCCTTATTCCGAGAAATGTCCGGTTGGCGGAAGCACCCTCCTTCGGGCAAACCATTTTTGAATATGCGGAAAAATCGAAGGGAGCGGAGGCCTATGCCGCCTTTGCTCAGGAGTTTATGGAAAGGCAACACCCATGAGTGCAAGAAAAGGTTTGGGTCGCGGACTCAGCAATTTGCTTCCCGATTCCTTAATGACAACCATTGAAGAGAATCAGGACGATCACCTCATCGTTAAAGTGGCGACCAATCGCTTACGTCCCAACCCCAATCAGCCGCGAAAAGAGTTTGATCCGGAAGAACTGGAGGGCCTTGCCGCCTCCATTAAGGAACAGGGTATTATCCAGCCTTTAACCGTTATTCGGGAAGAAAACGGTTACACCATTGTTTCCGGGGAGCGCCGCTGGCGGGCTTCGGAAATGGCGGGTATTAAAGAAGTACCCGTCATTGTACGCAACCTCGACGCGCAACAAGTGATGGAAATTGCCCTGATTGAAAATATTCAGCGGGTAGATCTCAATGCTGTCGAAGAGGCACAAGCCTATGCGGCTTTAATGGAAGCGTTTCGCTTGACCCACGGTGAAATAGCTATTCGGGTCGGTAAGTCCAGAGCTGTTATCACCAACAGTTTAAGACTTTTAAATTTGCCGAATCCCCTAAAAGAGCATATCGCGAGAGGCACCTTGACGGCCGGTCACGGTCGTGCTTTGCTGGGTCTGGAAGAAGAAGCGCAAATGTTGGCGGGTGCGAAAAAAGTACTGGAAAATAACCTGAATGTGAGAGAAACCGAATCACTTGTTAAAAAAATGAAGGCGGACAAACATCAAAAAGAAGAAAAAAAACCGCTTAAAGGAAAAGATCCTTATATCGAAAATTTGGAAAACTGGTTGGTCCATCGTTACAATACCAAAGTCGAAATTTCGGACCGTAATCATAAAGGAAAAATAACCCTGTCTTACCACTCCTTAGACGAGCTCAATCATTTACTGGAGCTTTTGGGTTACGAGGAATCATATGAGAAATAATTACCAAGTTAATCAGTGGATGACACCCACGGCAACCGCCATTTTGGGAAATGTGTTGTACATTCTTTTAGTTGTGACCTTTAAAGAAGTCGGGAAACTTTTTCCCGTCGGCGGGTTTGTTAATCTTGTTTACAATTTAGCGGTACTGGGGGTAACCCTTTTATTTTGGATGTTGTACTTTGCTTTTGTAACACGCAACATCATCGATAAACGCTACGGCGGTTTTTTTAAATACATTTTTTTAATGAATTTGCCTATTTTTATTTTTACGGGCTTCACCACATTTTTAGTGTATTATACGAATATTCAAGGTTTTTCCGCCAATTGGAACGCCTTTAACTTTATTGTAGCTCCCACTTTATTTTGGTTTTTACCCTTCGGTGCCTTCACCTACATTTGGGATACTTTGCCCTTGCCTTTGTGGGTATACCCCTACATGGCGTTAGCGGTTACCGTTGTCTTTCAGTCGGTAGGTATCGCTTTAACGGGACAATACAGACGTAAAATTTTAGGTTTTGCACAGGAGCGTCGTAAACGCTTAGAAGAGCAGGAAGCGGCGGATTATGCACAACTGACGGCAAAGGCCATTCATTTACAACAGGCGGCTCAAAACAAAAAAAACCAAAAGAAGAAAAAAATCGACAAAAGCCGCGTTTGGGAAAAGGACAGCACCCAAATTATCTATACGGAAAGCTTTGATCTTGTGACCGACGAAATGATTGACGCCTACAACAAACAACAGGAAGCACAAAGTCAACAAAACACCGAAGTCGAAATATCGGCAGCAACGGCAACACCCGAAACGGTTGCCGCCGCGGAGGTAAACCCCGATGATAAACTCGATAGGGCATCGCGAAAAAACTCGACACGGCTGGAGGGTGTCAATCAAACCGCAACACAGCCCTCCGCTATAGAAGAAGTCAAGCAAGATAAAGCCGATGATCAGATCGAAGAACAATTGGACGAATCGAAAATGGAAAGCAAAAATATTCAAGCGGAATTGGATAAAATCCGCGACTTAATTAACCTCGGAAAATTAAAATGAGTACTGTCGATATGATATGTGCTGTTGTTTTTATCGGTTACGCTTTACTCGGTTATTATAAAGGAGCAATGAGAACCCTCGTGGATATGGCGGGTCTTATTGCTTCTTTTATCCTGGCTTTTACAGCGGCACCGGCAATTACCCGTTGGGTGCTACAAAACCCGACTTGGTCATCAAAAATACAAATCGCTTTAGCGGACATTGTTTCAAAATTGCTGTTGGCGGGTAAGAGCAGCCGCCTGCTGTCCGGTATTTTGCCAGCGGAGGTATTGATTGCCTTGCAATCGGGACAAGCCTTCGCCCAAGAACCCGCTTTGGTTTTAAAAGACTATATGGCACCCTTATCGCGTATTGCGGTACAGGTGGTGGTGTTCGGCGCCGTTTTTATTTTGTTCGGTATTGTGATGCGTTTTTTAAGACAATTGGCTAAAAAAACCAACGATCTTCCCCTTATCGGTGCCGTTAACCGCGGGTTAGGGTTGGTTTTAGGCGGTATTAAGGGCATAGTTTTGGTAGTTGTCGGTTTGGCATGTCTTTATTTCGGGGCCTTTATCGGTCAAAACCTCCCGTTGTTGCGTACGCTTGAAAACGGTATGGTCACCGGACCTGTCGTCATATGGTTGGCACAACTTGTCACATAAGGAGATTTAATTGGAGACACTTCAAAAAGATATTTCCTCCAGTCTTTTAGAGGAAGTTAAAGATACGGCCGGCCTTTTTCAACAATTTGTTGACCATATCGATCCCTGGCTGGTTTTGGATAAAGTTCTTTCATTGGTTATTATTGCGCTGGTTACGGCGGTCGCCTTAAAAATTGCTCGTCACATCATCAATACGGTTTTTAACGAAAAAAAATTTGAGGGCGATTGCGCTCAAATGCGGCGAACCCTCACCCTTCAAAAAACCACCAAAACCTTTGCCCGGTCAATGATTTTATTGACGGCGGTATTAACCGCTCTGTCGCTATTTATCGATATCGGAGCCGTTATGGCGGTGGCCGGTGTGGGGACATTGGCGATCGGTCTCGGTGCCAAGGGGTTGGTAGAGGATTTAATGGCGGGCTTTGTTATAATTTTGGAAAATTATTTTGATGTGGGCGATTACGTCACCATCGAATCTCAATACGGTATGATTGAGAGCATCGGCATTCGTACCACCACTGTCCGTAAGGTATCGGGCGAGTTGTTTATTATCCCCAACGGTCAAATCGCTCAGGTACTCAACCATTCCAAGGGTGCCGTTTCGGGTACCGTCCGAGTGACCGTCCCCTACGAAGACAACCTCGGTGAAATTTTTAAAACCCTGGATGCTTTAATGCCTCGCCTGTACGAAGAACGACCGGAGCTTTTTACGGAACTGCCCGAAGTTTTCGGAGTGACCGATACCAAACCCTCCGGTTTGGAAATCAGTTTATTCCCCAAATGTCCGGCGGAGCTCAAAGTACGCTGCGAAGCCTTCCTCCGAAAAAGGATATTGGAAACCTTTGTAGAAAAAGGTTTTGCATTCCCCCACGAGGTGGTTACCCTGCGGGAATGCGCGAAGAACACAGACCAAGAGGTGGAGAGTGATGGAAAATAAAAAAACATACGAAAAAGGCGATATCGTTACGATGAAAAAAAATCATCCCTGCGGTACCAATCGTTGGGAAATTATCCGCACCGGCGTGGATTTTAAATTAAAGTGCGAGGGGTGCGGGCATATTGTGATGATACCCAGAATTAAATTTTTAAAACAAGTAAAGCCCTAAGTGTTAAAGAAGAGGTTTAGTTAAAATAGTATTAAAAAATGTATAATGGTACTTGTATTTTAATTTGTTAATAGATATAATAAACAATGCTGTATCCTTGCGCATCTGTAAAGAGGTACGCCAAAGTCCATAAGGAGGTAAAATAAATGAGAGCATATGAAACCTTAGTGGTTTTTCGTCCTGATCTTGAGCAGGAAGCTGTCACCGAACTCGTATCCAATTTAAAGGCGATTATTGAAAAAGCCGGAGAAGTAGAGATGGAAGACGATTGGGGCAGCCGTAAATTGGCTTACATGATCGACGATAAATATACGGAAGGTCATTACTATCTGATGCACTTTAAGATCGAAGATCTGACAGTGTTGGATGACCTGGACCACATTTACAAAGTGAATGACGCTTTTATTCGCTCAATTATTATTAAAAGAGATTAACGAGAAAAGTAGAGGAATACCGTGAATAAAGTAATGTTAGTCGGAAGGTTAACCAGAGATCCGGAACTGAAAACAACCGGAACGGGAAAAAGTGTCGCGACCTTCAGCTTGGCTGTCGATCGTCGTTTTAAATCGGAAGGACAACCGACGGCGGATTTTTTCAATATTGTTGCCTGGGGGAAACAGGGCGAAGTTATTTGCCAATACCTGTCCAAAGGACGCCAATTGGCAGTTAGCGGACGTCTTCAAACCCGTTCTTATACAGCACAGGACAACACCAAACGTTATGTGACTGAGGTTGTATTGGAAGAATTTACCTTTATCGGCTCCGGAAGAGATTCCGGCTATCGTAACAACGACTATTCATCCCAAGGGGATCCCGTATCGTCCGGCCTTCCCATGGATGATTTCGATGACGAATTTAAAATTCTGGGCGATGACGACGACGTTCCTTTTTAATAAAAGAACGGCATCGCAATAGCCCGAACCCATGATCGGAGGAAAAAACATGGCAATGAGACCACCTTTCAAAAGAAGGAGAAAAGTTTGCGAATTTTGCGAAAGAAAAGATGAAGCCGTCGATTATAAAGATGTCGCCACGCTTCGTAAATATATTTCCGAACGGGGAAAAATTTTGCCGAGACGTGCCACCGGCACCTGTGCCAAACACCAACGTAAAGTAACGGAAGCTATTAAACGTGCACGTAACGTCGCATTATTACCCTATCAATCCAATTAATAAAAACAGGGGACATCTGTTCTCCAAAAGCTACATCGACCTGGTGCGGTTATCCGCTTCGGGTCGATGTTTTTTGTATGGATTTACCCGTAAAATTTTTAATAATATTAAAAATACGCTGTATAAAAATTTACCCGAATTGTGCGATAAAAAATCGGCTTTACAAAATAGAGCGTTTAAAAGAAACCTACCCTGCAAACATCCGGATAAAAACAGAAAATTTTATGAGAATTACCTGTAAAAATTAAACTCGTCGGTTGCCCTTAAGAGCAAATAGTCGCATAAAGTGTCGATGGGAAGATAATATTCGGCACCTTTGCTTGTTAAGATTTATACAAATATTAAGTAATTGTGTTAAAATAATATCATCAGTGGTTGTACAACCACAACGTCGGCTATCGTTAATGTAAAATTAAAAACAGGAGGATTTCCATGGCAAAAATATTAATCAGTCCGAGTAAGTATGTACAGGGCAAAGGCGAACTCAAACGTTTGGGGACCTACGTCGCACCCCTGGGTAAAAAAGCGTTGGTGATTATTTCTAAATCCGGTTATAAAAGAAGCGGCGAAGCGATCGATGCCAGCTTAAAAGAAAGCGGTGTCGAAGTCGTTTACGATTACTTTAACGGCGAAATCAGTAAAGTGGAAATTAAACGATTGCAAGCCATTGCAGAGGAAAACCAAAGTGACATTATAATCGGTGTCGGCGGCGGTAAAATTTTAGATACGGCAAAAGCGGTTGCTTATTACGAAAATAAACCGGTCATTGTCGTACCGACTATCGCTTCGACCGATGCACCCTGCAGTGCCCTTTCCGTTGTTTACACGGAAGACGGCGTATTTGATGAATACCTGTTTTTGCCGTCCAACCCCAATGCGGTTATTATGGATACCGAGGTGATTGCCAATTCACCGGCACGTTTAACCGTTTCCGGCATGGGCGACGCTCTGGCAACCTATTTTGAAGCACGGGCATGTAAAGCGTCCAATGCGGTCAGCTGTGCCGGCGGTACCATAACTTCCGCGGCCATGGCATTGTCCGAATTGTGTTTTGAAACCCTGATGGCCGAAGGTGTCAAAGCCAAGTTGGCATTGGAGGCGGGCGTTGCAACTGAAGCGGTGGACAAAGTCATCGAAGCCAACACACTTTTAAGCGGTATCGGTTTTGAAAGTGGCGGTTTAGCGGGGGCACACGCTATTCACAACGGGTTAACCGTTATGGAAGAGTGCCATCACCTCTATCACGGCGAAAAGGTTGCTTTTGGAACGATTTGTCAATTAGTACTTGAAAATGCCGATGAAGAAGAATTGTACGAAGTGATTTCCTTCTGTATCGAATTGGGCTTGCCGGTAACCTTAAAAGACATGGGTGTCGAAGAAATCAATCACGATAAATTGATGGAAGTCGCCAAAGCGGCAACCGTTGCGGAGGAAACCATCCACAACATGCCCTTTGAAGTCACCGCCGAAAGTGTTTACGCCGCTATTTTAGCTGCAGATGCCATGGGCAGATACATTAAAGGTGAATAAATAAGGATTTTCTGTAAAAAAACCGGGTCTTGTGCCCGGTTTTTATTTTAATTTTTTTCTGTTATCAAAGTCCTTTTAACAGGTAGCGGTTGTTTCCACCTTTAAACCTAAAATGCGTTCCTTATCTTTTAAGAGTTCGTCGCCTAAAATCATTTCTTCGGATTTTTCAAAACCGATACGTTCCAAGGTTTGGGAAAGACGTTCGCCTTTTTCACCCATGGCACGGTAAAATAAGATGACCTTTTCGATCGTTGTTAAAACGGTTTCTTCGTCGGTAAAAAAGGGTGATAAAAATTGACCGATTGCAATATTTTTTCCCCAGCGTCCGCCGATAACAATGCGGTAACCGTTATCACCACTCATGGCGTTAAACAGACATTTATCGGTACAAAAACCGCAATCGTTACAGGTTTGGTCGATGGTAATACGATTTTGAGCATCGCCCTCTATACGGGATACGGCATGAATGGGACAACCGTCCAAAATCGGACATTTTTTACAACCCTTGCATTGTTCCGTGTCCAATTGCGGGCGGGTAAAGCCGACAACGCCCACGTCGTTTAAATTGGGTTTCATGCAATTGTTGGGGCAGCCGCCGACGGCAATTTTAAACTTATGAGGTAAAGAAACACCGCGATAGCCCTCGTAAAATAAATGGTGGATTTTTTCCGATAACGCAAGAGTGTCAATTTGACCGTATTGACAAGTGGTGCCTTTACAGGAAACAACAGGGCGTACTTTTGCACCGGTCCCTCCGGTGATACAACCGTCTTTAGCGATAAATTCTTTAAAGGCGGGTATGTCGTCGTAATGAATACCGGGTATTTCGATGGTTAAGCGGGCAGTAAAGAGCAGGCTCCCGTTGCCGAATTTTTTAGCGGCTTCGGCAATGGTGGTCATGGCACGGTGGTCGACTTTTCCGTTAACGGTAATAATTCGACCGGAAAACAAATCCGTTCCCTTATTGTGCAAAAACCCGTCGGCCTTAACCGCTTTTATTTGTTCAGGTGTTACTTTCATTTTAAAAACCTCCTTCTTTTTATAATTTTATTTTAGCACTAACCGAAAAAAAAGTTATAAAAAAATTAAGTCCGGTAAAATTTATTGTTTTTTTTGTTTTCGGAAGTTTTTTGAACAACCCATACACCGACGCACACCAAAAAAAGGGCGGTTAAGGTTTTTAAGTCCCACACCTTTTCTTTTAAAAACAGGCCGGAGAGCAGGGTACCGTAAATGGGAATAGTCAAATTATAAACTCCGATACGGCCGACCGGGTTGGTCTTTAACAATAAGGTCCAAATATTAAAGGCGGCAAAGGATAAAAACACCAGGTAAAATAAAAGAACATAGGCGAGGGGTTGTATCGGTCTTAAGCTGCCGCCGCGGATAAGGCCGACGACTATCAGCAAACAGCCGCCGAAAGAAAGCTGCAGTCCGGTTAGTATCCCCGGGTGGGTACGTCCGGCAAGGGGACGCACCATTACCGTTCCCAAAGCACCGAAAAAGGTAGAAAGCAACAATAGGCTTTCTCCGAAAAAATGAATATCCGCCGTGGGTTGGGTACCGAGTTGCAACACCGCAATACCCGCCGTTCCGATCAGGCCGCCCGCAACTTTAAAAGCGGTGAGCGGCTCGTCTTTCAGGACAAAATGGGCGATGAGTAAAATCATAAAAGACGAGGTACCGTTAATGATGGAAGCCACAGCCCCTGCCGTATAGGCCAAACCGATATAGGAAAAAAAGTATTGTCCGAAAGTTTGCACCAGACCCAACGCCAGTATGGGTTTGTACAACGTTTTTTCGAGTTTTACGGATTGTTTAAAAAACAGGGCGACGGTACCTAAGGTGAGCAGTCCCGCGAAAAAAAAACGTACACCGGCAAATAAAATACGGGAGCTGACGGTGTCTACCTGAAAAAGTGTATAACCAATTTTAATGGCGGGGAAAGCTGAACCCCATAAGATACAGGCAAAATTTGCCAAAATAAAAATGACAACGGGTTTTTGAAGTATTTTCAAAAAAAGCCTCCGGTAAATAGGTAATCGGACAGGTTTACACGGTGGGTACCCCGGCTTTGCCGTCCTTTATGAGGTTATCAAAAACCCTAAGGTATTGCAAGGGTATTGCTACCGTTTACAAATTTAAAATGCAATGTTCAATTTTTGTTATCGAGGGGTTAAAATCGGTTTTTATAAAAGGATTTGTCCGTTGTTGTGACGGATAAACGGTTCGATCGGATTTTAAAAGAAAGCAAACTTGACATTGTTTGCCGTAAACTTTATAATAATAAAAAATTATAGGAGCCAATGATGGTTAAATCTGTCAAT
>CAYFTR010000009.1:0-50053 GCA_964346185.1 uncultured Lachnospiraceae bacterium
ATACTATCATCTCAACAAGGAACCTAGTGGTTGCTTAAAGGAAAATCAAATTATATTATACTAACACCAGAAAGCGACAATAAAAATACGGGCATCGGTCTGTATTCCATTACCAAGCGAGTGGAGGCCTTAAACGGACACTTGCACATCAACGATGAAAAGGGTTTTACTCTTTACATCGTCATTCATAAAAAAGGAGAAGAGCATGAATATCGTGGTTGTTGATGACGACACCATTGTCTGTCAAGCCTTAAAAACCATCATCGAGGCAGATACACAATGTAAAGTAGTGGGCACGGGACACAGTTATGAAGACGCTTTGCATCTTTACAGGTATCATCGGCCGGACTTAATTTTATTGGATATTCGCATGGGAGAAAAAAACGGTTTAGATGCCGCAAAAAAAATTATTTCCGATGACAAAAGTGCAAAGGTATTGTTTTTAACGACCTTCAACGACGACTACATCTATGAAAGTCTAAAAATGGGTGCTAAGGGTTATTTATTGAAACAGGACTTTAAATCCATTCTGCCGGCCATTCGAGCAGTAATGGCGGGACAAAATGTCTTCGGGAAGGAAATTGTCGATAAAATGCCGGAACTGTTAAAAAATAAAACCTCGGATATCCAAAATGCGGATTTAACCGAAAGGGAAAAACAATTGACACAACTGGTTGCGGAGGGTTACAACAATAAAGAAATAGCCCGGATTTTATACTTAAGTGAAGGGACGGTTCGCAACTACTTAACCGTACTTTTAGAAAAACTCTCCTTGAGGGATCGCACGCAGTTGGCTATTTACTACTACAAACAGATCAAAGGAAACTGAGGTTTTGCCGGCAATTTAGCGGCAAAATTATTCTAGATAAATCGGGCTTAGGCTTTGCAATTAAATGCTTGCACTCGCAACTTGTTTGTGGTAATATAGATCTGCAATTAACAGCGGGAGGTGGACATGTATCTTTTTAAATGGTTTTCGATTATCGACAGAAACATCAAAAAATATATGGATCAATACTTGGCGCCCCACGGCATTAATTCGTCCCAACATTTTTACTTGCTTCGAATTTGTGAAAAGCCGAGGATAGCCCAAGATCAATTATTAGACATGTATCGTATTCATCCCAGCAATATTACCAGAGCGCTCCATACATTGGAACAACAAGGCTATGTGTGTCGTCATAGCTGCAAGGATGATAAACGCAAGTGGCTGTTGTACCCGACAGATAAAGCACTAGAGGTTCGTAAGGAAATTATTCGGATCAGCGATGAAGCTCACGCCTTACTGTTAAAAGAGTTTTCTGAGGAAGAGCGAAAACAATTTACGGCTTATTTAAAAAAAGCGGCGGAAAATGTGCTTTCCACTATGCCCATTTAATTGGAAAGGAGAACTATGCCTACAAAAACAAAAGAAAACCCCTTGGGTTTTGAAAAAATACCAACGTTATTGAGAAGATTTGCCGTTCCCTCGGTAATTGCCATGGTGGTTGGTTCGATATACAATATCGTCGACCAGATTTTTATCGGTCAAGGTGTGGGTGTGCTCGGCAACGCGGCGACCAATATTGCCTTCCCGACGGTTACCATTTCCTTAGCAATTTCTTTGATGATCGGGAGCGGGGCGGCTTCCCGTTACTCCTTGTGTTTGGGTCGGGGCGATAAGCAACAGGCCGCACTTACGGTGGGTAACGGCGTTGTTATGATGCTTGTCAGCGGTTTAATTTATATGGCCTTTTTACACGAGTTTTTACCTCGGATTTTAAAAGTATTCGGCGCAACCGATGTCGTTTTGCCCTATGCCCTGGAGTACACACGCATAACGGCTTTCGGATTTCCTTTAGTGATAGTCACGACGGCAATGGCTAATTTAATTCGTGCCGACGGCTCTCCCAAGTATTCGATGTTTACGATGATATTGGGTGGTGTGGTCAACACGATTTTAGACCCTGTATTTATTTTCGGTTTGAACATGGGCATGGCCGGAGCCGCTATTGCAACGGTTATCGGACAGGCGTGTTCTTTTGTTTTTGCCGTCAAATATTTGTTGCGCTTTAAAAATGTTCGTTTACAACGAACGCATTTTAAACCGAACCTTTCGGAGATAGCCACCATTGCCGGCATGGGCATGAGCAACTCCATAAACCAAGTATCCTTAATTTTTGTGCAAATTATTGTGAATAACTCGTTAACTTATTACGGCGCGCGATCCGTCTACGGGGCGGAAATTCCCCTTGCCGGTGCTGGGATCGTCTTTAAAATCAACTCGTTGGTGTTGTCGGTGATTATCGGGTTGTCCCAGGGGTTACAACCGATTGTGGGGTATAATTACGGCGCGCGACAATATGATCGCGTGGAGGCTGCCTACAAGCTTGCCATAAAAAGCTCACTGGTAATCACAACGCTTTCATTAATTGTTTACCAATTGTTCCCCCACAAAGTGTTGTCGCTGTTCGGCAACGGGAACGATTTGTATTTTGAGTTTTCAGTTCGCTTTATGCGTACGTATTTATTATTGATGATGTTGGCGGGTATACAGCTGATATCTTCGAACTTTTTTGCCGCAATCGGCAAACCTTTAAAGGGAATGGTTCTCTCCTTGACCAGGCAGGTACTGTTTTTAATTCCTTTGCTGTTAATCTTACCGCTTTTCTTTGAACTTCATGGTATTATGTTTGCGGCACCTTTGGCGGATTTATCCTCCTTCGTTGTGACAACTGTTTTTATCGTCAAAGAAATGAAATTAATGAGAGAAAAGCAAAGTCTGCTTAAAGACCTGTCCGTAAACCCCGGGTTATCGGACTGATATGTTGAAAAACAGTGAAAAGTCACCTTAAATAATGTCCTTATGGGCTACCGTGGCGAGGTTGCGCGCGAATAGTTATCCTTAGCTTGTAGCGGACGGCACTATGTCGTCCTTACAGGCTTTTATTTATGTGTATTATGTTAAAGAAAGTTTATAAATTAGTAGATAATTTTAAAGAAGTATTATAGAATAAGTACATAATGTATTGTTGGCTGATTTAAGTGGGCAAAATATGTAAATTTCCCATAGACGGATCATTCTGAAATAACGGTAATGATAGGCTATAAGCTGACAGCAAAGAAAAACGCAAAGCGTTAATAATAGTAAGGGGGAATATGCATGAAAACGTATCCGACCAAAAATATTCGTAATGTTTTAATTCTGGGACATGGAGGAAGTGGTAAGACGACTTTAACCGAGGCTCTGGCATTTAATGCGGGTGCCGTCGCCAGGATGGGAAAAGTAGAAGAAGGTAACACGATATCCGACCACGAAGCACAAGAAAAGAAACGAATGATTTCTATTTCATCTTCTATCGTACCCTTAGAATACGGCGGACACAAAATTAATTTAATTGATATTCCCGGATATTTTGATTTTATCGGTGAGGCACATGCCGCACTCAGAGTGGCGGATGCCGTTATCATTGTGGTTGATGCAATGTCCGGGGTACAGGTCGGAACCGAAAAAGCCCTGGAATTGCTGGAAGGTAAAAACATACCGACTTTTATCGTCATTAACAAAATGGATAGAGAAAACGCAACTTTCTCAGAAGCGATGGAAAGCATTAAAAATGTGTTGGGTACCAAAGCCGTTCCCTTTATTCATCCCATGGGCGAAGGCGAAAATATGCACGGTGTCATCAACATGGTGGAGATGAGCGGCAGCGAACGTCGTGAAAACCGTTGCTTTGACGTGTCAATCCCCGAAGATATGGTTGACCTGGTTGAGCCTTATCGCGATATGATTATGGAAAGTGTGGCACAAACCAGCGAAGAATTAATGGAAAAATACTTCGAAGGCGAAGAGCTGACCGTAGACGAAATCAACAACGGGATCAGAACCGGTGTTCTGGACGGCGATTTAATTCCGGTGTTGTGTACCTCGGCGGTTCAAAATATCGGTGTTGAAACCCTCGAATCCATGATTATCGAATACTTACCCTCGCCTTTAGATGCAAAGGCATGGGTAGGCAAAGACCCCAGAAACGAAGAAACCGTCGAAATGAAATACGACGAAAGGCAACCCTTCTCCGCTTTTGTTTTTAAAACCGTTGCGGACCCCTTTGTCGGCAAATTGTCCTTATTCAAAGTAATTTCCGGTAAACTGACGGACAGTACGGAGGTTTATAACTCCACACAGGACGCCAAAGAAAAAACAAGTCATATTTACGTGCTGAGAGGTAACAAACAAATCGAAGTGGAAACCCTGGGTGCGGGAGATATAGGAGCGTTTTCAAAATTAAGTAAAACCGTATCCGGTGACACTTTGTGTACACAAAAAAGTCCGGTGGTTTATGAACCTTTGGTGTTACCGAAAGCGGTTTACTCCGTCGCGGTCGAATCCAAATCCAAGAGCGATATCGACAAATTGGCAACGGGTATCCAACGCTTAACGGAGCAAGACCCGACCATCACCTTTGAAAGAAACTCAGAAACCAAACAAACCTTGCTCAGCGGTTTAGGCGAAATGCACCTGGATGTTGTCGCAAACAACTTAAAAGATAAATTCGGTGTAGAAGTCGATTTATTGCCTGTACGCATTCCTTACAGAGAAACCATTAAGAAAAAAGCGGATGCACAGGGTAAACATAAAAAACAATCCGGCGGTAGCGGTCAATACGGTGACGTTTGGGTAACCTTTGAACCGGGCAATACCCCCAACGACGATTTCGAATTTGTCGACAAAGTTGTAGGCGGTGCCGTTCCCAGAAACTACATACCGGCAGTTGAAAAAGGCCTGTTGGATTGTATGTCGGAAGGTGTTTTGGCAGGTTATCCGGTAACCGGTGTACGGGCCACTCTATACGACGGCTCTTACCATGCGGTTGACTCAGACGAAATGTCCTTCAAAATGGCGGCGACTTTGGCTTACCGTAAAGGTATGAAAGATGCCAACCCCGTTATCTTGGAGCCGATCTACAAAGTAGCTATTACGGTACCCGAAGAGTACATGGGCGACATAATGGGTGATCTCAACAAAAAACGCGGTCGTATTATGGGGATGGAACCCGTTTCCGGCGGGAAGCAAGTCATAACGGCGGAAGCCCCCTTAGCAGAGATGAGCAAATACGCAACCGAATTGCGTTCGATGACCCAAGCCCGCGGCAGCTTTGAAATGGAATATGTACGTTACGAAGAAGCGCCGATGAACATTGCGGAAAAAGTAATCGAAGAAGCCCAACGGGCAAAGAACGAAAAATAAATAGCTCATCATGTATTCAAGGAGCCTTAAAAGGCTCCTTTTTCGATGATAAAATGAATAATTGTAAAGATATTTTCCTTAAATGACTTATTTTTTAAGGAAAACACAAAACTCTGTTGTTATTATAACATAACAAGCGTTGATGTAACCGCACATTCTATTTCAGCCCGAGGCTCAGATAAAATAAAGGTGTTACAGCAATCGAAAGGAGACAATAAATGTCTATCAAAGATAAAATTAAATCAACAACAGAACAAGTATCCGGCTCTATTAAAGAAGGTGTCGGAAAATTTTTGGACGATGAAAAGACCGAATTAGAAGGAAAACTCGAAAAAACTAAAGGCGAAGCCGGAGAAAAATTCGAAGAAATAAAAGATAGTCTGAAAGAAAAATTTGAAGAAGGCAAAAATGCCGCTGCCGGCAAAATCAACGAAGCGATTGATAAAGTTAAAGGCGAATAACAGACAATTAATATCTACAAAACCCCTCGGAGTACTCCGAGGGGTTTTTATGTTATCATACTTAAAAGCCATGGCTTAACAAATGTTCCACTAAAATTTTTAGTCCGATGGCAATCAAAATCAATCCACCTAATAATTCGGATTTGGACTTGACGGCCGAACCGAAGCGGTAACCGATACCCACGGCAATCACGCACATGGTAAAGGTAACGAGCCCTATAAAGGAAATCGCCACCAATAAATTAACTTTTAAAAAAGCCAAGGTGATGCCGATTACCAAGGCATCGATGGAAGTGGCAACCGCCAGGGGGATCATTCCCCTCGGTGTGTCGTCTACAAGAGGACAAGTATCGGCTTCTCTGCTATCTACGACCATTTTACCGCCGATCAGACAAAGTAAAACAAAGGCAATCCAGTGGTCGACGGCGGAAATAACGTGAGAAAACCGACCGCCCAACACATAGCCGATAACCGGCATGAATGCTTGGAAACCGCCGAAATAAAGACCGGATACCACACCGTGTCGAAGGGGCTTATCCTTGAGTGCCAAACCCCGGCAAACGGAAACGGCAAAGGCATCCATGGACAGCCCGAAGGCAAGAATTAAAATTTCTACAATAGACATGCACAACACCTCAAAAACAAATAACTAATTAATTATATCACAGAGCGGACAATACCGCTATTTATAAATCATAAAACGTGTGTTTCTTTAAAACCGTTCCGAGCGTTTGTGTGCTGCCGTACGGTTTAATATCAGTCATTTCAGTATGCTAAAATTATAAATTACGGCAAAGAGGCTATGGCCGATAAAACATATGTAAGGAGAAAAAATGAAAATACTCCACACTTCCGATTGGCATTTGGGACGTGTTTTAAATGAAAAATCTTTAATAGAGGATCAAACCCATGCCATAGGAGAAATATTAAAAATAATCCGAAAGTATCGTCCGGATATTGTGGTCATTGCCGGTGATATCTATGACCGTTTTGTGCCTTCAGCACAAGCCCTCACTTTGGCGGAACAATTTATTGAAGAAACGGTGTTGGCTGAAAATACGCCGGTACTGCTCATCGGCGGTAATCACGACGGACGAAAACGTTTGTCACATCATAGTAATTTACTCAACAAATCGGGCTTATATGTTGTCGGAGAACTTGGAGAAAAAATACGTCCGATAACCATAACCGACCGCCTGGGCGAGGTTTTTTTCTGGCCGATACCTTTTATTAAGCCGGCGGAGTATTTAAGCCTGATGCACCGCCCTTACTGTTCGGATTACACCTATCATAACATGTATGCTGATATTTTGGCGGAGATACAAAAGCAAATGGATACAAGTTGTCGTCATGTACTCATCACTCACAGTTTAGTTTTAAACGGCGTGGCGGATATCGAAACAATCGACGACTCCGTTCGTCCCCTGCAATTGGGGGGGATTGACTATGTGTCGTCATCACTTTTTTGTGATTTTGACTATGTTGCGTTGGGACATTTACATCGCCCCCAAAAAGTAGGAGAGGAAAAAATCCGTTATGCCGGTTCTTTATTAAAATACTCCTTCTCCGAATATCGGCAAAAAAAATCCGTTACTTTGGTCACCATGGAAGAAAAAGGAAAGGCGAACATCGAAACGGTCGATTTTAAACCCTTAAGAGATTTGAGAATTTTAGAAGGTCCCTTAGAAACGTTGTTAGCCCGACGGGAAACAACCGCGGACAATGAAGATTATTTAAAAATAATCTTAACGGATTCACAAAGACAGCTCAACCCCATGGAAAGGCTTCGCAAAATATACCCCAATGTTTTGGAGTTAAGCTATCGGCAGCGGGAGAAAAAGGTTTTCAGCGAAAGCCATCGCGATATTAAGGAAAGCTTGAGTCGCCCCGATGCCTTGTTTCAAAAATTTTATGAACAGGTTCACGGCGTGCCCTTAACGACGGATGAAAAGTCGGAAGTCGCGGATATTTTTAAATCAATAGAAAGCGGTGAAGTATGAAACCGTTAACCTTAGAACTCAATAATTTCGGCCCTTTTCTCAATGAAGTGCTAGATTTTAAAAATCTTAATGAAAGCCTGTTTCTGATTACCGGACCGACAGGATCCGGTAAGAGCACCGTTTTTGACGGCATTTGCTATGCGCTTTACGGCGAAAGCAGCGGTAACATAAAGCCTCCGGATCAATTAAAAAGCCACTTTGCGGCTCCCGATGCCACCATGTCGGTGCGTTACACCTTTGCTCTTCAAAACAAGGTATACAGCATTGTCAGGATTCCCGAGCAGGAAAGAAAAAGCCAAAGAGGTGAGGGTTTGGCACGTCAAGCCCATGAAGCCACCTTGTTGGAAATTATTGACGGTCAGGAAAAAGTTTTAGCGAGCTCTGTTTCCAAAGTTGCCACAAAGGTTACCGAATTGGTCGGTCTCAACGCTGTCCAATTTCGTCAAATTGTCATGCTGCCCCAGGGAGAATTTTCAAAACTGTTAAAATCCAAGCAAGACGAAAAAGAAAAGCTTCTAAAAAGCATTTTCAATATGAAAGTGTTTGAAGATTTTAAAGAGGAAGTCGGTTTGCGTTACCGAGCCCGTCGAGAAGATAACCGGGGCAAACGCAAACAGTTGGAAAGCGAAAAAAGCCATTTTATTTGGCCGATTGAGGAGCTTGGTGTCGAAAATGGCAATGATTTTGTTGAAAATGCGCAGGAATGGATAAACAGAGATCAACTAATCGCTGAAGCCGACGAGAAAGCTATCGAACATTTGGAAAAAAATATTGCCGAAGCCGACAAACATCTCCAATATAAACGCAACCTAGAGCACGACTTTATCGATTTACAAGCCGCTCTTCAAAAAGAAAAACGACTGCAAGCCGCGGAGCAAGCGATGCGCGATTTGCAGGAAAGTCATCAGCGTTACAAAAATGTGCAACAGCTGCTGCCCCTATATACCGAGTGGCAAGCGGGGGTTGATGCGTTACAAAAATCGGAACAACGAATGTCGGAACTGGCGATCGCAATCAGTAATAGTGAAGAGGCTTTGTCTGCGGCGGAAGAAAACTACCGCTACTATCAAAGTGAGGATTACGCAAAAGTCCAGGATAACCGACAAAAAAAACGGGATAACCTCGCGGACTATATCATATATGTCACGCGCCAACGTAAATTGGAAGATGAGATTATAAAATACACTGATCAACTGAAAATCATGGAAAAAGATGGAGAAAAATACGCCGATTTAAACGAAAAAAAAGATCGTTTACTCAGTAAAAAACAAAGTTTGAACAAGGTGGCCATTGCTCTATTAAAAAACGAGAATGACTTGCGTCAAACACGTCAAGATTTGGATCATCAAATACAAGCCTTGGAAACGTTAATAGAGCTGGAAAATAATCTATCTCAAAAAAAAGCCGATAAAAAACATCTGACCTCGGAGTATAAGGATTTAAGAACACAGGGCAAAGCATTGCAGGACAAACTTTTAGCTATGGAAGCCGCGATAGAAAAGGAGAAAGCGGCAACGTTATCCGAAAACTTAAGAGAAGGCGAACCTTGTCCGGTGTGCGGATCAACCTGTCATCCCCGTCCGGCAAAAAAACAAAGTACCGTTAACCGGGAGGCGTATCAAAATCTTAAAAAAAGCTGGGAAGCCCTGCGGGATCAACTGACAGCCGTTAAAACCAACGGTATCCATCTGCAACAACTTATTTTAGAGCAGCAAGCAACAATACGCGACCACCTTAACCGATGGCCGGATTTTAGAATCGCGCCTTCGGCAAATTATTCCGAGTATTTAGCAAATTTAAAAGATCGGCAATCGGCAACTTTAAAACGGCAAGAGGCATTAAAAACAAAACAGCGGGAACTGACGGAGCAGGAAAATATATTGGAAAAACAGGAAGACCTTCTTAAAACCTATTTGGAAAAAAAAGTCTCCTGGGAAAAACAGCACAGCGACCTCCGCGCGCGTCTGGACGAAGAAAGGGGGAAAGAAAAGGAAAACGCCGAACGCTTAGCGGAAAAAGTCGCGACATTAACCGATGCGGATTTAACAGAGCCTTTAGAAGACCGTGTTAAAAATATTCAAGAACAAATCGAAAAAGATAAACAACGCAAAACCCGAACGGAATCCGACTTTATTCAAAAGCAAAACATTTACAATAAGCAAATCTCCGAAAGAGAGCTAATAAAGGAACGATTGACAGGGTTAAAAGATAGAAACCGAAATTACGCCGATAAGGTGAGAAGCGCAATGAAAAGTTTTAAGCTCACTGAAGAAGACTTTACCACAACGCTCCCCGATGAGGCGCAAATGGCTGCCGATGAAAAACAATTGGAAAACTACCGCGCGGAGAAATCGGCCAATACACAAACCGTTAAAAGTTTAAAGGTACGTTTGGCAGGTAAAAAAAGAGAAGATTTAAAACCGTTGGAAGCCGCCTTAAAGGAGCAAAGAGAACTGCTGTTAGCTAAACACAAAGATAAAACTCTAAGGAAAGAACGATTGGCGCAAAATAAAAAAACATTAAAAAAAATCATCGGATTGCATGACCAATTACAGCTGAGCGAAAAAAAAGAAGTGTTTTATCGAAACTTGGAACAAACTGTTCGAGGTACCCTGTCGGGTTCCAAACGCGTCAGCTTTGAACGTTTTATTTTAACCGCCTATCTTCAGGATATTTTAGATGCTTCCAACCATTTTTTAAACCGTATGTCTTCCGGTCGTTATCTTTTAAAAACTCGAGACTGGGAAACCGGCGGTGGCTTGGAAATAGAGGTGGAAGACGCCTATACAGGAAAGATACGCAGTGCCGATACATTGTCAGGCGGGGAAACCTTTATGGCGGCTCTATCTATGGCGATGGGGCTCTCCGATACACTTCAAAGCAAAAGCGGTGGCATCGTGTTGGAAACCATTTTTATCGACGAAGGTTTTGCCACCTTAGATCCGATTTCTTTAGACAAAGCTGTCGAAAGTCTGGCACTCTTACAAAGTATGCATCGCGGGGTCGGTGTGATTTCCCATGTTCAAGGCTTAAAAGACAGAATCGATCATAAAATTCAAATAGAGAAGACCGAACAGGGTTCTTACATTCATATCGATGCGTATTAAGAATCGATCTATTTATGAAATTTAAAGGAAGGCGTGGTATAGTTTCATCTTAAGAAGGAGATTTAATATGAAAGTAACGATTTTGATGGGAAGCCAACGCCCGAAAGGCCACACGGCGGATTTGGCGCAATACGTAAAAAACAAGTTACCCGAAGCGGATATAACAGAGCTTCATACCCGGAAGCTGTCAATTAAAGACTGTATTGCATGCGATAAATGCATTGAATTACAGGGAAGCTGTATCTTAAAAGATGACGATATGCACGATGTATATCGCGCCATCGAAACATGTGATGTATTGGTCGTCGCATCGCCGGTGTATTTCAGTGCTTTCCCGAGTCCGTTAAAGACCTTGATAGATCGTTGTCAAATGTTTTATAATTTAAAAGATCGCTCCCATATTCCCGATAAAAAAGTTTTATTACTGGAAGTCGGCGGCGCGAGACATTATAAAAATCAATTTGTGGCAAACTATTGTATTATGGAATGGATGTTAAAAGACATCAACGGTGAGTTGGTGGCTGATATTGGTTTTCCCAACACGGACCGTGTTCCCGCTCTGGAAAATGAAGAAAAAATGGCTCTACTGGATGAAGCCGTCAAAAAACTAAAGGAGTAAGCTATGGCAAAAATAATTCAATCCAACAATTTTCAAGAAGAAGTTTTACAAGATAAAGGTGTTGTTCTGGTCGATTTTTTCGCGACCTGGTGTGGACCGTGTAAATCCCTGGCACCCATCTTGGATAATGTTTCAAAAGAATTTGAAGGCAAGGCAAAAGTGCTGAAAGTGGATGTCGATGAAGACAATGCCTTGGCGATGGAGTACCGTGTAATGAGCGTACCGACAATGAAAATCTTTAAAAACGGAGAAGTGGTGGAAACCTTGGTCGGCTTACGCGGCGAAGCGGAACTGAGAGAAAAACTCAACTATTACCTGGCAGGTTGATGCTCCGACAAATGGTTGCAGATTTTTAAAGGCAATCATTCAAGGTTTTCATTTATTTAAAAGAACATCTAAACACCCGCTTGAGACGGCATTCTCAGGGGGGTGTTTTTATGAAATAAAAAATGTATGATCCGACAAACGGATTTAAAAAGGAGTTGTATGAATTTTACCGATTTTTCGCCGATGACCTTGGCTTTAGTGGCGGGCCTGTTTACATGGGCAACTACCGCTCTCGGGGCATCGACGGTGTTTTTCTTTAATCAAATTAACCGCAAAGTCAACAATGCAATGCTCGGCTTTGCCTCGGGTGTTATGATAGCCGCCAGTTTTTGGTCTTTATTGGCACCGGCAATCGAAATGGCGGAAGAAGGGCCTTTGCCACCTTACATTCCGGCTTTGGTCGGATTTTTGGCGGGCGGTGCTTTTTTGTGGCTCCTGGATAAAACCTTGCCCCATCTTCATGTTGGCTCCGAGCAGGCGGAAGGTATTTCGACCTCATGGCACAGCTCAATGCTAATGTTTTTGGCGGTTACCTTTCACAATATCCCGGAGGGTATGGCCGTAGGAGTGGCTTTCGGAGGGCTGGCCTTGGGAGATGTAGGTGTTTCCTTGGCGGGTGCCTTGTCTTTGGCAATCGGTATCGGTATACAAAACATTCCCGAAGGCGCGGCGGTGTCCATCCCTATGCGTCGAGAAAACATGTCGCGTTTTAAAGCGTTTATGTACGGTCAGTTTACGGGAATGGTAGAGCCGATAGCGGCGGTTGTCGGTGCTCTTGCCGTTATTCGCGCAAAAGCAATTTTACCCTATGCGCTTGCCTTTGCGGCCGGTGCCATGATTTATGTCGTAGCGGAAGAATTAATTCCCGAATCGAAACTGGTGGAAGAAGAGGGCGAAGATGTCGCCACCATCGGACTGATGATCGGCTTTGCCGTGATGATGCTCTTAGATGTTGCTCTGGGTTAAAATATGTTGCGGATAGGACCACATTTATCCATTGCTAAAGGTTTTGAGGCTGCCGTGGCAAATGCCCGTCACGTTTATGCGAACACCTTTCAGTTTTTTACCAGAAACCCCAGGGGAGGTCGTGCCAGAGTTTGGCGAGAAGAGGAAATAAACTATTTAAATGATGCCGTAGCTACCGGCTTCGGCCCCTTGCTTGCCCATGCGCCCTATACTTTAAATATGGCTTCAAAAGGGGAAAGTACATTAGAATTTGCGGAGATGGCGTTTCGGGAAGATTTACAGCGTCTGGAAAACATACCCTGTAAGCTTTATAACTTTCATCCCGGAAGCCATGTGGGACAAGGCGTTGCAAAAGGAATCGACAAAATACTTAAAATCCTTAATGCTGTCATGTGGAAAGAGCAAAGCACGCTTGTGCTTTTGGAAACCATGTCCGGTAAAGGGAGTGAAATCGGATCTCGATTTGAGGAGTTGTCGCAGATAATAAAAGGTAGCGACTACCCCGAGCACTTGGGCGTTTGTTTAGATACTTGCCATGTTTATTCCGCCGGGTATGACATTGTCAATGATTTGGACGGGGTATTGGAGGTATTTGATACCCATATCGGAATAAATCGGTTAAAAGCCATTCATTTAAACGATAGTTTAACGCCCTTTAACAGTAAAAAAGACCGCCACGCCCCCTTGGGTAAAGGGACCATCGGTTGGGAAACTTTTGAGACCATCATCAAACATCCGTTCTTAAAGGAGATCCCTTTTTTCTTGGAAACGCCCCATGAAAATTTAGAGGGTTACGGCGATGAAATAAAACAATTAACCGCTGTCTACCACACTTAATCTTATTCATCGGTGTTACTTTTTAATAATCGAAAAAAATTTGCTTGCTTGAACGTTGTAAAATGATTGTGTTTAAAAAGTTATTGTCGGTTGCTCCGGACCGTCTGCTCCGATGCCCGTTCGCTAAAAACTGTTTGTCGATTTTATAGTTACCGATAATAAAAAAAAGCCGGGATGTCCCGGCTTTTTTAATCTCGTATTATATCGGATATTCCGTTATAATTTTCGAGAGAAGTGTTTATTCTTTTTCTTTTTTAAAAAGTGCTTTGGACAAGGCAAGGTAAACAATTGCCGCCAATACGACATTTACCGTCGAAGCGATGAGTAACGGGCCGATCATCGGGGTGAAGAATGCCATAACGGAAGGTGCAACACCCATTGCTTTTGCCATAACGGCCGATGCATAAGTCATTACAGGACCGTTAATAAGAATTGCAACGACGGAAGCTAAAATAATATTGGTTTTTTTGTACAGGTAACCGTAAAACCAGCAAGCCGCCGCCATACAAAGGGCTATTAAGGCATGCATAGGCATCGATAAGGGGAAGCTGGCCAACAAGGCGGAAAAAAGATGCCCGACAGCCCCGACAACAGCCCCGATCGGGCCTCCCAGCAACAAGGCTGCAAAGTAAGCGGGCATGGCATCCAAGGCAACGGAACCTAAAATTTTAATCATTCCGCCGAGATAGGACAGGGCGATTAAAAGAGCCATTAAAACCATTTTTTGTGTTTTGGAACGGTTATTCATATAACTTTCCTTTCTGTGTAAAAATAAATTCGTTATTTATTCATTATAACAAATAGAGAAAGCAGGTGCAAAGGGAATGAAAATAGGAATCGATTTAGGCGGAACCAACATTGCCGCGGGGTTGGTCGACAATCAGGGAGAGCTCATAAAAGTATTATCGGAGGCAACGCCGAAAACACAAAGTGCCATTATTGAGGTGATGGTGCGTTTAGCAAAAAAATTAACGGCGGGTACCAGGGTTCAAATGATAGGTATCGGCGTGCCCGGGGTTTTATCCGCCGACGGCAAAAGAGTTGTCTCTTGCCCCAATGCCGATATGACCGACACCCCCTTGGTTCAAATCATGGAAACGTTCATGGAACCGCCGGTGTATCTGGTTAACGACGCCAATGCCGCAGGGTTGGCGGAAAGCTATTACGGAGCACTCAAAGGCGAGGAGAACGCCGCCATGCTTACCTTGGGAACGGGAATCGGCGGCTATTTGATGGTTGCGGGCAAAATGGTAACCGGAGCTCACGGCTGTGCGACGGAGTTGGGGCATACCTATGTCGGCCCCCGCCACTACAATTGTGGCTGTGGTCTTAACGGTTGTTTGGAAACATTTTCTTCTATACGGGGCTTAAAGGCTTCGGTTGTTAAGGTTTTGGAAGAGGGTGTTGTGAGTGAGGTATTGGCAAAAAGCGCGAAAGAAAACAAATTAAACGGAAAACTGATTTTGGATAGAGCAAAAACGGGCGACCCTGTCGCCTTAATCGCATTTGACACGATGGTATATGGCTTGTCCGTTGCCATCAGAAATTTAATACTTTTTACCGACCCTGCCGTTATCGCTTTCGGCGGCGGTTTGGCCGGTGCGGGAGATTTTCTCTTTAATGCTTTAAAAGATGCACTCATACCTGGCCAATTGGCTTTTCCGAATATCGCTGTTCCTAAATTGGTGTCGGCCGAATTGGGGAATGATGCGGGCATTATCGGTGCGACATTATTGGACCGTCTCAATTAATTAAAGAATTGTCGGACAGCAAGTTTCGTGATAAAAATAAGTAACGCCGAACAAAGTTGTCGCTCGGCGTTAGTATCGGTTTTAGTTATCTAATGAAAATTCGGATGTCGGCGCGCCGCAATCCGGGCAAACCCAATCTTCGGGCAGATCTGCAAAGGCTGTTCCCGGTTCGACACCGTTATCCGGATCACCCACCGCTGGGTCGTAAACATAACCGCATAAATCACAAATGTATTTTTCCATAATAACCTCCTTAAAAAATATTAACAACAGTATACCTGATTTTAATGTAACTTTCCTTAGAATGCTTAAGGAAAGTTTTTAATCGTTATAAATGATCATACCGATAATGGTAATGCTTTTAGGTCCGTTATTATAGACCAATCCGGTTGTTTTGGAAAGCTGAACAACATCGACACCGCAACCTTCAAGGGAGGGCTTGGCATCATCGGGGAAGCGACAGGGAAGTTCCTCCAAAAGGGCACAGGTTTTACATAAGGTACAGCTACCAGAAGACAACACACTTCCGTCGATACCGGCACCCCTAATTTCTCTGTGTATTTTATCGTTTATTTTAGTAAAGCCTTTGATAATATCATTGTAATGCTTGTATTCCTTTCGATCTTTAAAAAAATGCACTTGGCTGAACAAAATACCCTTTTTATAAGAATAAATCATTTTGCCGCATTCTTCCAATGAGCCGAGGTAGGGCGGGCACATATAGTTTTTGCCATAGTGACCGCAATCGTTTTTTTCGCATGCGGCTCGTACGTCTTCCGTGATATGTACCGTTGAAAGATCAACCGCTACAACTTCGTGTAAATTGTATTTATCCAGAATAGCTTTAATTTTATCCATGATTCACCTCCTTTTATATTTTAACATAAATGTGCCGAGGGACATTATTGTTTATTAAGTAACAAACTTAAAAAAATTGCTCTAATAAATGACGATTGCCAAATAAATAAAGTATTATTATGATAAAATTTACTTATTGTATATTCATGTATTGAGAAGTATGGTATACTTAAGTTATATTTTTAACTAACATTATTAGTGTACATAAATATGTGTTAAAAACGGTCTTCCAATTTTATAGCACTGTATAGTCATGTAAAACACATTCAATGAATAACCAATAAGCTGGACACTTGCGTGCAGTGAAGGAGGCACAATGAAAGAAAGTATTATTCGCTCCATGGAAGGGCTTCACGAACAAAGGACATTGGAGTTGGTAAAAATAGCGGCATATAAAGGTTTCCGTCCTATGGAAATTTTGGAGTGGTTGGAAGTAGGGATGGAAAAGGTCGGCAATTTATATGAAGAGAGCGAATATTTTATAGCCGACTTAATATTTGCGGGAATCATCTTTCAAGAAGTCTTGGAACTCGAAGAATTTCAAGCACTTTACAACGAGTGCGAAGATGAATGCAAAGGAAAAGGTAAAATGTTGATCGCAACAATTAAAAGCGATTTACATAATATCGGAAAAAAATTGTTCGGTTCCTTTGCTTCCGCCGCCGGTTTCGAGGTGAAGGATCTCGGTGAAGATGTCGCCGCTTCAAAAATTGTGGAAGCGGTTAAAGACTATAAGCCCGATATTATCGGTTTAAGCGGTATGCACGCCACAACACTTAAAGAAATAAAATTGGTGTCCGAAGCACTGCGGGAAGCGGAGTTGAGAGATACGGTAAAAATTGTTGTCGGCGGCAGCTGTGTTGTGGAAGGGTTTGATCGCCACAGTGTAGAGGCGGACTATGCCACAAAAAATATTGCGGAAGCACTTCGTGTTTGTGAGAAATGGATAATGGAGAAAGCGCAATGAGTGCACCCGAGTATCTGAAAATTGCACAATATATTAAAGACAAAATCATAAAGCAGGAATTAAACCCCGGCGATATTATTCCGTCGGAAAATTATTTGTGCGAACAATTTGACGTAAGCCGCATGACGGTCCGAAAGAGTTTGGCCGTTTTGGTTAACGACGGCTACATTTATTCCGTTCCCGGAAAGGGCAACTACGTCAACGAACCCAATGTTAACGAATATGTTTTACATTACGACGAAATGATTCCCGACCCGGATGAAGAAGGCTGTGAAGTCCGCTTGTTGCAGGTTAATGTGGAGCTGCCTTCCTATGAAGTCGGCTATCATTTACACATACCCCAATCCAAACATGTCGTAGTTATTAAACGCTTATTTATGCAGGGGTCCTTTCCGGCCGCCTACGACATTAAGTATATGCCCTATTACCGTGGTATTCCCATAGTGGAAAAAGAAATTTCCTACGCGACCTTTCCCGAAATGGTCGCTCAACGTAAATCGCCCTTTGCAATGATCAAAAAGCTTAAGGTTCGATCCGTTTTGGCGGACGAAGACATCAGTACCCAACTGGAAGTGCCGATTCATTCGCCTTTGCTGGTCGTAGAAGAATTGCTGTTGGATAATCAGGAAGTCCCCTTCGGTTGGGGAGTTGTTTATCTACCCGGGGAAAGTGCATCCTTGGATGCCGTTGCCAGCTACGAATAAGGTAGGGTTCGGGAACACTTATAAAAAACGGACATAAGATTGATAAAAAGAGACAATCATTTTATAATCAAATTGAGCAAAATATAAGACGCGAATGAGGTATGCCATGGCAGGGCTAATCGACCGAATGGGTTTTAAACATACAAAACCCGAAGATAAAAATGATGATGTCATTGTTAATCTCGTTGATTATATGATCAATCAAGCTATCGATAAACGTGCTTCCGATATTCATGTTGAAACTTATAAGGACGGAGAAGTTCGTATACGCTTGCGTATAGACGGACTCTTGCGTCCTTTTTTGTTGCCTTCAATCGAAAATTACAGGGGTATTATCACGCGTATTAAGGTGTTGTCGGGTATTAATATCGCGGAACAACGTCTACCGCAGGACGGCTCCTTTCATCATAAGCATGGCAGCAAGGTTGTGGACTGTCGGGTATCCACCATGCCTACGTTACATGGAGAAAAGATGGTGCTTAGAATTTTGGACGCTTCTTTTTTTCTGAAAAAAATCGGTCGCCTGGGTTTGACACAACTTCAGGAACAAAACATCCGACGGTTGATGCAAAAAACAAGCGGTATGTTATTGTTTGTCGGACCGACAGGTTGCGGCAAAAGTACCTCCATGTACTCCTTACTACAGGAGCGAAACGATGACGAGGTGAATATAATGACTATTGAAGATCCCGTAGAGCTTGATGTGGACGGACTCAATCAAATACAAACGAACGAAAAAATCAAGTTAACCTTTTATACGGGGCTGCGATCTATTTTACGCCAAGATCCCGACATTATTATGATTGGTGAAATTCGAGATGAAGAAACCGCTTTTACAGCTGTCAGAGCCGCCATGACCGGGCACTTGGTATTATCCTCTCTACATACCATGAACGCTTTGTCTACAATCAATCGGCTTAAGGATATGGGGGTTCCCGGCTATATGTTGGCGGCGGCTTTAAACGGCGTGGTCTCTCAGCGCTTAATGCGTGCACTTTGCCCCCGTTGCAAGCGTGCTTACACGTCGGGAGAGTGGGAACTTGCGACGTTAGGCATTGCCCCCGGCACAACCTTGGCAAAAGCAGAGGGGTGTGAACAATGCGAAGGACTCGGCTATTATGATCGTTTTGGTGTTTATGAAGTTTTGGTCGTTGACGAACACTTAAGAAAAGGCATCCACGAAGGCGTAACCGTGGAAGCGTTGACGTCTATCGCACGGAAATCCGGCTTTAGCCCGATGGTACAACAAGTGAAAGACGCCGTTATTAAGGGGCAAACCGCTGCAGAGGAAGGAGTGAAGTTACTCAATGCCGTTTACAGCGATACGTATCGATAAAATTAACACCAAAAATTTGGGTTTGTTTTGCCACCAATTGGCTTTAGTATTAAAAGCGGGTATCCCTCTGGTCTCGGGGTTACGTTTAGTGGCCGACGAAATATCCGACAGGCAATTTAAAAAAACGGTGCTGCATTTGGCGGATAACGTCTCCTCAGGGGAAAGTTTGGCGAAGGCGATGTCACAACACCCTTTCCCGGAAATGTTGGTGGCGATGGTACGGGTCGGTGAAATCAGCGGCTCTCTGGAAACCATTTTATCCGACATAGGCATTTATTATGATGCCGGGTGGAAACGTCATCAGGAACGGGTTGCGGCATTAACCTACCCTCTTATTGTTGTGGTGGTGGCCTTTGTTGTTTTAGGTTTTTTACTCTTGTATGTTTTGCCGACTTTTTCAGGTATTTTCGATTCGATGGATGTGGCAATCCCCGACAGTACCCGACGCCTCATTCAATTTTCCGAATGGATTTCAGAGAATTGGCTATATTTAACGGTCGGCTTTATTGTAGCGGGGGGGTTAATAAAATTATTTCTTCAAATTAAGCCTGTTGCCTACGTAAAAGATGTTCTGATTTTAAAATTACCCCTATTGGGTCGTATTTTGATGATGGATGACGGTATTCGAATTGCCCATTCGCTCTCGCTGATGTATCGCAACGGTGTACACATTTTGGCGGCCATGGGTATACTGAAAAACACCGTTCGTAACCGTTACCTGGCGGAGGGATTGGCTCAAGCGGATAAAAAATTACAGGAAGGTATGACCTTGTCCAAAGGGTTTGAAACGACCGGTGTTTTTCCGGACTCTTTTCATCAAATGTTTAAAATCGGAGAAGAAACCGGTGCTTTGGATAAAAGTTTGGATTATCTCTATCGGTATTACTATCAAGAAATGACCAGACGTCTGGAAGGTTTGTCCAAGGTTATAGAACCTGCCGTTATTATATTGGTCGGACTGATGGTGCTCGGCATTATTGTATCGGTTCTTAATCCTATGTTGGTTTTATATTCAAATTATGCAAATTTCTGAGGTGAACAATGGAAAAAAAGCGGACAAAGGTAAGAAAAAATGAAAGCGGCTTTACCTTAATTGAAATGCTGATTGTACTGGCGATTATGGCGATATTAATCGGTTTAGCCGTACCGGTTTTTAAAAATGTTTTGGATCAATCCAAGGTAAAAGCCGACAAAAGCACGGCAGCTATGTTGGAAACCGCTCTGGAGGTCTATTATACCGACGAGGGTGCCTACCCTGCAGGCGATTTCAACAGCATGGTCGGCGAGTTGCATGCAAAAGGTTATATTAAAAACACGGAAATTAACCCCCAGGCTAAAAATGGTCGTTTTGAATACAATAGCAGTCAAGGTAAAATAACCTATACCAATGCCAAAAATCAAAACGAATAATTTAAGGGGGGACGGTGGCTACACCTTAATGGAAGTTGTGGTGACCCTTGCTCTGATGTCGGTTATAACGCTCGGCGTTTTGGGGGTCGGTACCGCCATGCATCGGCATATTGAGGAGCGTCAATACCGAGCCGAGTGTCACCGATTATTGGACCTTATTTTTGATTGCCGTAATCGTGCGATGACGGGCTCTCGCGAAGCTTGGGTAACCTTTTACGACGACAGAGTAACAGTCACCGCTTATAACGTCGAAACCGGTCGTAATGAATCCGAACGATTGATATTTGACGTCTTGCGCTTAAAAGGGCCTTATTACAACAAGCGATTAATCTTTAACGAAAGGGGCAATATTACTACCCAAGGCGGCAGTTTGGATTTGTTTTTAAGAGATACCTATAGGGACAAATTGGTCATTCAATTGTACAGCGGGAGAATTTATATTGAAGGACACTAAAGACGAAATCGGTGCAACCTTAATAGAAAACGTTGTCGCTTTGGCAATTATCGCCTTGGCATCGGTCATGATGTTGACGCTTTTCGGCATGGCGTTTTCAGGCAAAAACAACAATGCACAACAGGCGGAAACAATGATACAGGCCCACGCCTTAATTGACGAAGTAACCAATCTTGCGGAAGGCTCTCAAACGGCGGACGCAGTCGGTGTAAAAAATATTTGGCAGGGGGTTGCTCACCGTTACTCCGACTGGCAACTGTCTCTTAGTGAAACCGGTACACCGCGATTGTTGGCCTATCGTCTAAAAAAAGTAGCAGGCGACAAAGAGGAGGTTTACAGTGGTAAAATTTATATTTCGCCCCTTCCGTAATCCGAACGATTGTGACGGCCACGTTTTATTGGAACTTTTGGTTTCTTTAGCGGTCGGTGCTCTTTTGCTTGTGGCATTAACAGGTATGACAGCAACGAGCGTACATATGGAAGAAAAATTAATTGTCGGCGATAAAGTCCGTCAAAACGGTCGGAGAGCCTATGCCTATTTTCAAAAACAAATCCTGTCGGCGGATAAGGTGATCATCGAAAACGGGCAGGTGTATATTAAAGATATGGATCCCGTCAGCGTCTATTACAACCTTTACACCTTAAATGATGTCGGCGTTATCTATCGTATAAAATACAAGGATACACAGGGTACTTTAGAGAATATCGGTATCGGACAAACCAGTCATTTAATCGATGAAGTCGCAAAGTTTGATTGCCGATTTGTACCGCCGAAAGGCATTGCCATGCAAATTGAATTTAAAGACGGTTATTTAATGGAAAACATTTTTTACATAGGGGGACGGGTGGATGAACGTTAAAGAAAGCGACCGAGGGGGTTACACCCTGCCTCTGGCCTTAATTATTTTGTCTCTGCTATTTACCATTGCCGGTATTGCCGTAGCCGGATTAGCACAACAATCCGAAGAAACCCGTTATTTTAAATCCTATCAACTGTTTTTATTGGATTGTAAAACCGCCATGGCCGAATGTGAGGCAACCGCCATGTCCGACCCGGAAGGGGTAATATTTCCCCAAAAAGGACTTTTGCAAAATGCCGGTTATACCTGTTATGTCAGTAAAATTGAGAATACCGGCTACACCATTCTGTTGGAAGTAAAAGGCACTGCCTATGCCCAAACTTACGAGGGCAAGGTTGTGTTGGATATCACCTCATCGGAAGAGAAAACCGTTAACAGGACGAAGCGGGTTGTATTATCGGCACCGCCGGGGCAACAACCGTCGGAAAAACCTCAAAACATCGAACCGACCGACGAAGAAAACCCGCCTTTGGAGAAACCGTCCGAAGAAACTCCCGAAGAACCGGATCTTACGGAGATAGAACAACCGATCAAAAAAGTGTCCGAAGTTCTATGGTCGATCAAATAAAAAATATAATCATCTATGGTATAATAAAACTCAATCTTTTAAGATTGAGTTTTGTATTAACGGGGTTTGTCATGATCATAAAAGACACTTTTGCCACCTGCATTCCGATTGCCGCCAAGAAAAAAAACGGCTTATTCAACGAGCTGAAAACCGCTATCGCCCAACAGCCGGATTTCATTGAATGGCGTAGAGATTACTACGAAGAAACAATCAGTGACGAAGGCGCGTTATTAAAACAAATAAAAAATAAATTGGGACAAATTGAATTGATATACACCTTTCGCCACGTGTCCGAAGGTGGGCAGCAAACCATAGAGGAATCGAAGCGATTGTCCCGTATTCGTCAAGCTGTCGAGACGGGTATTCCTGCATATATAGATATCGAGCGGGCTGCCGGTGATGAAGCCCTATCCGTTTTAAAACAAATTGCCCGCGAACAAAAGGTCGGGATGATTGTTTCTTACCATAACTTTTCCGGCTGCGAAAACACCAAAAATTTAAAAAATAAATGGCAAGAACTGGAAAACACCCCGGGAGATGTACTTAAAATAGCCGTAACGCCTCACAACGCCCATCAAGCTGTTAACTTTTTTAAAGAGGCACAAAAATTTCAAAACGAAACCCGAAAACCTTTAATTGCCATAGCCATGGGCGAGTTTGGAAAAGTCGGACGCGTATTACCAGAATTGTGCGGCTCTTCCTTAACCTTTGTGACCACAAAAAAAGAAACGGCACCGGGTCAATGGCAAATGGCGGCACTGTTGGCACAAAGGCAAAAATTAGGTTTGAGTCCTACGGAAAAAAGCATTGCTTTAATCGGATTTATGGGTGTCGGAAAAAGTACGATGGGACGCAAACTGGCACATAAAATGAAACTACCCTATGTTGACCTGGACAGGGAAATAGAAACCCGCATGGGTAAAAGTATCGGCGAGGTATTCGCGCAAGGACGGGAAAATTATTTTAGAGAGATGGAACACCGTGTCTTGCGGGAATTGTTGGACGGTCAAAAAAAAATTATTTCCACCGGAGGAGGTACGGTTTTATCGGAACGTAATCGCCGGTTATTAAAATACAACAGCTATGTGATTCACCTGCAGGCATCGGTAAAAACCATCCATCAAAGAACCCGGCACAGAACCCACCGACCCTTGTTAAATGTGCCGGATCCCGTGTCCGTCATTGTAAAATTGTTAAAAGAAAGAAAAAATTATTACGACATTGCTCATTTAAAAATTCCGACCGATCGTCAAAAAATGCAAACAAATCTGCAAAGAATGATGGAGGGCTATCGGCGATTTACAAAATATTGGGCAAGGCTTGCAAAATAAAAAAACAAATTCGAAGAGTTGTTTTCGAATTTTAGTTTTGTGCGCGTATCAATTGGTCGGTAGGGTGAGTTGACTTGCACGAACGGTCTTTAAATCCATCAAACCCATGCTCGGGTCACGGAGCAAAAGCCCTCTTTGAATACAATGGTAACCATAGCGACTGCGCAAATTATCGATGGTTTGATCCATTTTAATATTGCGGGCTCTTTTTTTACAATCCGTAAAAAAGGAAACCTGAACAGGGGAGTTTAAAGGCAAAAGTTTTTCCGCGCGAAGCTGCAAAGAACGGACGGGCTTTTGCCAATCATAAACTTGATGAAAGAGACGCATCGCTTTTTCAATTAAATCTTCGGTAATGTGGGTCGGTGTGTTGAAATTGCCTTGTTTGCCGTGGTGGTGCAGGCTGTTGTCCCGAACGTCGATCGCCAGAGAACAACAGTAAAAACCGCCCTCCCGCAATCGTCGACCGACACTTTCCGCCAAAAGGGTAAAAACCAGCTGAATATCGCGGTTGTTAACCAAATCCCTCGGAGCGGTTATGCCGTTGCCGATACTTTTCACCTCTCGTTCTATATTGTTCAATGCCACATTAAAAGGTCGAACGGGGCTTATATCCAATCCATTGGCGTTGCACCACAGCATTTCACCGATTTTTCCGAACTTTCTTTTCATAAAATCGACGGGGCACCGGGCCAATTCTCCAATAGTTTCGATTCCGTAACGGCTCAATTGCTTTCGAGTGGCCCGACCGACATAAAGCAAATCGGAAACGGGGCTGTTCCAAACCAAATCCCTGTAATTATTTTTACTGACGATTGTAACGGCGTCGGGCTTTTTATAATCGGATCCGAATTTGGCAAAAATTTTATTGAAACTGACACCGATCGAAACCGTTAACCCGATTTCCTGCTTAATGGTTTGGCGTATGTCCTCGGCAATTGCCGCACCCGAACCCAATCCTTCGACAGAGCCGCTGACATCCAACCAAGCTTCATCTAATCCGAAGGGCTCTACAAAGGGGGTATAGCGATAATAAATATTGCGTACTTTACGTGAGTATTCCGTATATTTGGGATAGTCCGGCGGAAGTACCACCAAGTCGGGGCATTTATCTCGGGCTTGCCACAGGGCTTCGCCAGTGATAATACCGTAGCGTTTGGCATGCTCGTTTTTTGCCAAAATAATGCCGTGCCTTTTTTTCGGGTTACCGCCGACGGCAACGGGTACATTTAAAAGATCGGGTCGCTCCAAACAAGAAACGGCGGCGTAAAAACCGTTTAAGTCGCTGTGTAAAATTTGTCTGTCCATTTGTCATCTTCCTTTCAATAAATAGCCATAAAAGATAACTTTAAACCGATTATAAGCCATAAAAGAATAATTAGCAAGGGATAAATAATTAAAGTTGCATTATATGGTGATTCAACTCAGACAAAACGACAATTTAATGGTATAATGATGCTAAAATAAGAAAGGTTGGGAGGTCTTATGGATATAACAAAAACCCTCAGGCACTTAAAGGAAGAATCGAAAAAAACCGCCCGGGAAATTGCAGAACTTTCCGGTGTACCTTTACATACTTTAAATAAATTATTAAACGGGCAAACGGTCAACCCGACGTACACCACTCTAAAGGCGATATTGGCAGCACTTGGCTATGAGTTGGATATTGTATCTCAAAAAAAATCGACAGACGGCACGATGACGGAAGCGGAATCTTTACTCATACACCGATTTCGACGTTTGAGTAAAAGTGGTCAAGACTATACACAAAGACAAATTCAAAATTTCCAAAATTATGAGGCAAATACCGAAGCAGCCCGAGATAGTCTCGAAACAATATGGACGGAAGTTCCTCTTTACCTCTTACCGGCATCTGCGGGTATCGGTGAATATTTAGATGACTCCACCTACGAAATGCATTCCTTTGAAAGAGATCTGGTGCCTCAAGGAACCGATTTTGCTATAAAGGTGGTCGGTAACTCTATGGAACCGAAATTTACGGAGGGCGATATTGTTTTTGTTAAAAGTGACGTTTTCCCGGAGGAGGGTACTGTCGGTATTTTTACAATTAACGGAGAAGCTTTCTTAAAAAAATATCGCAGGGACGGGTTGGTTTCCTACAACCCGGATTATCCACTTATTGTCCCTCGAGAAGAAGACACGGTACGTATGGTCGGAAAGGTATTGGGAAAATACCGTCCGTAGGAAAATTCACAACACGTTATGGTTTAAGCATAGCGTGTTTTTTTATGTATTTAATAACAGTCTGTCGACGAGATATGAAAGTGTAATTAAACTTAAATAAATCTGAATACATTAGACTGTTAGCACTCTACAATTGACTCTGCTAATAAATTGTACTATAATATAGTTAATCCGGTGGACAACCACCAGATATTGATATATATAGGATCTGATTTAAGGAGGTACATTATGTTATTCCCAACTACACGTTCATTTATGAATGTTTTCGATAATTTTTTCTCTGAGCCGTTTTTCACCAAAACATCGGAGAATAAAGTCCCTATGGTTATGAAAACCGATATTAAGGAAACTGAAGACCACTACCTTATTGAAGTTGACATGCCGGGATACAACAAGGAAGATATTAAGATCGAACTTTCGGAAGGTTATTTAAAAATTTCGGGCGAGCATCAATACGAAAAGAAAGAAGATAATAATAATTATATTCACAGGGAACGCTACACCGGTCAATGCTCCAGAAGCTTTTATGTTGGAGACGACCTGACGGAAGAAGATGTAAAGGCAGGTTTTAAAGACGGCATTTTATCCCTAAGCTTACCTAAAAAAGAAAAAGTAGAAAAATTATCCGAAAAAAAATATATTGCAATTGAAGGCTAAAGCACGCCAGTCTGAAGAATAGAAGTGTCTCAGACTAAAAGAAAGTGCCATGAAAAAGCGGAGAGAGATACCTAAGGTATCTCTCTCCGCTTTTAATTCTGTCGACGATAAAACAGATTGCTTTTAAATGTTTAAAAAATGTGCTTATCATCAAAAGTTACACAGCTTTATCACACCTCGACGTAACAAAATCAAAGCGTTCTTTTGGTTTGTTTTGATAAATATTTTATTAAAAATTGGGACAGTCCACACCGGGTAACGGTTTGTGGAATTGGTTTGCTTGTCTTACTACTTTTGTTAGGTGTGTGTTGTGTGTTGAGAAAGGTGTATTTTTTCAATAAAAAAATGTTGGAATACAATGGCGTATCCCAACATGATAGCTGAAATTTAATTTTTGGGCGATATGGTTTGATCGGTCCGTCTGTTATATTGAAATAATAAAACAGCGGCACCGATGATAATGGCATAGCCGATAATATTACCGAGTCCGGGTACAATGCCGAATACCGCAAAATCTAAAAGTGCGGCGTAAAGAACGATGGAATAATCGTAGACCGATATCTCTTTAGCCGGTGCATGGGTGTAAGCGGCGGTAATACCGAATTGTCCCATCGAGGCAAAAACCCCCGCCATTAACAAAATAACGATTTGATATAAGGTCATGGGATGGTAGTTAAAGACTAAAAAGGGCAAGGTAGCTAAACAGGAAAATAACGAAAAAAAGGCGACGATAACGGGCCCTTTCTCACCGTGATTACCCAAATAGCGAACACAGGTGTAGGCCGCTCCGGCGGTCATAGCACCTAACAACGAAAAAACGGCCGGTAGGGATATGAGTGTTTGAAAATCCGGTCGAATGACAAAAATTGTGCCGATAAAAGCAATAATAATGGCCAGTACCTGCACCGGTGAAACCTTTTCTCTTAAAAAGAAATAGGAAAAGATAATTACAAAAAAAGGACTGAGTTTATTTAAAATATTGGCATCGGCCAAACTCATTTTTGAAATGGCATAAAAATTAAATAAAATGCCCAAGGTACCCATTGTCGCTCTTAAAAGCATAATACCCATGTTTTTTTTCTGTACTTTGAAGGGTTCGCCGGAACGCATCAATACAAAAAATGCAACAAAAAACGCAATTAAATTTCTGAAAAAGGATTTTTGCACGGTCGGAATATCCGAACCTGCAAATTGTACGCAAAAACTCATCAGAGCAAAGCCCAAAGCGGAGATTAGAATATAGCTGATACCTTTGAGTCGGTTGTTTTGTAACATAAAAGTCCTTTCTTATATCAATTTCAAAACCCGGTTGAGATCGTCGTTTTATGCACGTATAAAAGACCAAGCAGCATGAAAGATTCTTTAAATTGGATGGTAAAGCGGTTGCCTACATATATGACAAGTCCTTAATCTTAAATTAAAAACTTATTGAGGTGAGGGCAAAATTTCAAAGAAAAGGCATTGGGTCATAAAATCTTTGAGGGGCACAGCTTCGGTGGTTGCACCATAATACAGTTTTGCCAAAGCCGCTTCGGGGCATATGTTCTTAAGCGGAATGCCGCCGGCTTCTATCAATTGGTGGCAGGTATCGTACAGGGCTTTATGGCTCTGTTTAAATGAGAGCAAAAAATGGGGGACACTTCGGTACTTGGAAATGAAGTGCACCAAGGATGTATCGGCATTGGTGTCGGTATTGGCGGTAGCCGAATGGTATAGGATGTGCAGGAAAGCCGTCGGCATTTTTTTAAAGTTCAGATTGGCATAATTCAGTCCGGGGTGGGTGCGAAGTGCTAAAATATCGACAGCTTTAAAATTCGGTATTTCTCCGAAGTTTTTTCGTTTGGGAAAATCTGTTAAAGATTTTGCCAAAGTTTGATTTAAGCCGATATTACTGTCGGAAACAACACCGGCTCCGAAGGAATAAAAATCATCGTAGTACCAGTCGGATTCCATTAAGCGACTCCCTAAATGTATGCTTGTTTTTTCGTCGTGGTTTTTGTAAACAACAAAAATGCCGGGCAAGGGTGTGTCACAAATAAAATCTACGGCTGTGGAGAAGTTGGCCATTCCGTTGGAACCCGACACACCGATCGGTTTATTGGCACACACTAAAATAAGCGGTATTTTGATACCTCTAAAATGGTAACTTAAAATGGCCGATGTGTAGGGCAGTGTATCGGAACCGTGGGTCAACAGAATACCGTCGTAATTTTCCAAGTTTTGTGCTTGAATAAATGCCAGCAATTGTTGCCAGTGACGGGGTTCTATATTTTCAGATAACATATGAAAGGGCGTGTGGACATCAAAGACCACCGCCCGCCCGCCCTGCTTCATGTATGCGTCGTTTAGGCGGATAACTTTTTCCGAGACGTTAATATTATTTCTAACGGTTGTCGAGCCGATGGTACCACCGGTTTGTATCAACAATATGCGTTTCATTTGTGCAGCGTTTAATCGGAGTAACCTTGATTACTCTTATGGGTTATGGGTAACAACCTGTCCGTTACCTTTTTTAGAAAGGGTAATTTCATTTTGAGTTTCCAACTCTTTTAAAATGGGGTCCAGGCTGTCTTCTTCCATTACAAAGCTGGTCAGGATTTCCTGAGGATATAACTTGCGGTGCTCTTTGATGAATTTTAAAATTTCCGAAGAAGTACCTCTTTTTTTTACGGGAGACACCTCGCCCAATGTTATCATATGAATGTATTCCTGAAATTGAGCCACCGACTGTGAACCGCTTAAAATCATTTCCTTATCGTCATAAACAATCAAATAGCTCGGAAAGACGGTTATTTTATACTTTTTGACGAGTGTTTGGTCCTTGTTATAAAAAATCTCTTCGGCCGAGCCGTCGGTCATAGCGGTGTAAAAGGCGTCGCCGTCTAAGCCGACTTCTTTTGCTAATTCGGTCAGCACGTCGATATTACCGGTAACGGCACCCTCCAAGGCGGTTGCTTCCCGTACTCTGCGTAAAAAGGACTTTGCTAAAGCGGGGTCCACCGATTGAGCGGCACGATAAGCAATATTTTGCGGGTAGGTTGAGGGGAAATCCCGACTGAATAAGTTCATGTTTGCGGGATCCGTAGGCATTTTATGAACGGTTGATGCTTCCGCCCAGTGGTCGGCAATGGTTTTGTTGACTTGATCGAAGTTTTGATTTTGTGCACCGTCGATATGATTGGCGGCATCACGAAAACGGTTCATATCTTTCACCAAACCGCCCATAATAAAATCAATATGGAGGCGGTCTCCATAAAGATGTTGCAATGCTTTAAGAACCGGTTCCGCACCCCAGCACCAGGTGCAAACGGGGTCGGTAAATTGATAAATATATAATGGTTTCATTTATAATTCTCATTTCTAATAAATTTTTGTCATATAACCGATTAAAGACAATTAATGACAATAAGGCATTTTAATATAAAAAAATTAAATAGGCAAATTATGCTTAAAAACAACAGTTAAATTTAAGTTTCGGGTTTAAATTCGATAAAATAAAAGGCGATACTTGTATGGGAAAATCAATTCAAGTATAATAAAAAAGTTAGTTTAAAAATTGTAACACCTCCTAAAAGGGATACGAAATATAGCTGAAAGGAATTTATGAAAGATAGCGAATTAAAAGGAATTATTAATATTGCGGTAATTGCCCATGTCGATGCGGGTAAATCGACATTGGTGGACGCTTTTTTAAATCAAAGCGGTGTTTTCAGAGAAAACCAGGAAGTTGTCGATTGTGTGATGGACAGCAACGCATTGGAGCGGGAAAGGGGCATTACCATTTACTCCAAGAATTGTTCGGTCATGCATGACGGTTATAAAATAAATATTGTAGATACACCGGGCCATGCGGACTTCTCTTCGGAAGTGGAGCGTATTTTAAAAACGGTGGATACCGTTATATTGTTGGTCGACTCCTCCGAAGGACCCATGCCGCAGACCAGGTTTGTACTTAACAAATCTTTGGAACAGGGATTAAGACCCATACTGCTCATCAATAAAATAGATAAAAAAGATCAACGTTCCGAAGAGGTTGTAGACGAAGTTTTTGATTTGTTTGTAGAATTGGACGCCAACGACGAACAATTGGATTTTCCCATTTTGTACGGTGTTGCAAAGGAAGGCATCGTTAAACGGGAGCTTGGGGATAACAATAAAGACTTGACGCCGTTGTTTGAAACCATCATCGAAATGATCGGTCAAAAGGAAGATTTAAGCCTGGAACCGTTGCAATTGCAAATATCCACTTTGGCTTACGATGACTATATCGGGCGTTTGGGCATCGGTAAAATAAGTGCCGGTACCATTTACCCCGGGCAACAATTAGAAGTCAGCAAAGCGGACGGAAGTTTTCAAAGAGTAAAAACCGGACAAATTTTTGTTTACAAAGGTTTATCCCGAGTGGATGTAAAGGCTGCAAAAGCGGGGGATATTGTTGTTGTTTCCGGAATATCGGATATATCCATTGGCGAAACCATCGGCGAAATTAACCAGGTACAACCCATGGAACTCATAAAAATCGAAGAGCCGACCCTATCTATGAATTTTATGGTCAATACATCACCTTTTGCGGGGCAGTCCGGGAAATTTGTCACCACCCGACATTTAAAAGCCCGTTTGGAAAAAGAGCTGGAGGTAAATGTCGGATTAAAGGTTGATCCTCTGCCGGATACTACCGAAGGCTTTAAGGTGTCGGGCAGGGGCGAATTGCACTTATCCATCCTGTTGGAAAATATGCGTCGGGAAGGTTATGAAATCGGGGTTTCCCGACCGGAGGTAATCTTAAAAAAAGACGATAAAGGAAAAACTCTGGAACCCGTCGAAAAAGTATATATTAATGTACCTGAGCGGTTTTCAGGGACGGTTATCTCGGACCTCAATCAAAGAAAAGGCGAGATGGTCGCCATGAGCGCCGCCGACCATTGGTGCGATATCGAATACCTGGTGCCAACTCGCGGTTTGTTGGGGTACCATTCGGAATTTATTAACGATACCCGAGGGGAAGGCACCATGGTGCGACAATTTTATGCGTTTGAACCCTACAAAGGCGAATTGCCCCACCGACAAAACGGTGTGTTGATATCCTCGGAAACCGGAGAAACCATGGCCTATGCGCTCTATAATCTGGGGGAAAGGGGCACGATGATTGTCGAGCCTCAAACCAAAGTGTACGAAGGGATGATTGTGGGCATTAACCACCGTTCCGACGATATGTGCGTCAATCCCATTAAAAATAAAAAAATGACCAACGTACGGGCGTCGGGTTCCGACGATGCCTTAAAACTCGAAGCACCGAAAATATTTACAATGGAAGAAGCGTTGGAATTTATCGCGGAAGACGAATTAGTTGAGATTACCCCCGACGCCATTCGCCTGCGTAAAAAGATATTAAAGGAAATCGATCGCAGAAGAAACAGAAGACATCATTAATTAGTCGATTTTTACGTAACTTTTAAGGAAAATTTATAATCAATATGCTATCTTGAATAAGCATGAAATTATTATGAATTGGAGAGAAAATATGAAAAGAAAACTGGCGATACTACTGGCGCTGTCCATCCTGCTGCTGGCCGGCTGCGGCTCAAAAAAAACCGGCATGGCAAACGACGATTTTAAAGCGAAAATGTTGGAAAAAGGTTATGAAATTGTCGACGCGACCGACAAAGTAAACCCCAACACCATCGGTGCTGTGAGTATCGCGATTAAGGACGGATACCAAATAGAATACTATGTCGCCCATTCTGTAGATAAGGCACAAACTGTTTACGATTTAAACGTAACAAGTTTTAAAGAAGTAGACGGCGAAGAAAACGAAACCAAAAAAGGCAACTATTCGGTCTTTGAAAAAACCTCTGCAGATACTTTTTATACTATCTCTAAGGTGGACAACACCTTTATTTATGCCGTAGCACCGGTAGAATACAAAGACGAAATTAAACAAGTTATTAAGGATTTGGGTTATTAAAGCTTAGGTTGATCAGCTTTATATCCGTTTTTACCAATCATTTAAAAGAGGCTCAGAGAGTCTCTTTTTTTATGACCGACAGTTGCGTGCCGCTTTAAATTAAACCGGCATGGGTATGGGGTGACGCATTAATAGAAAAGTCGGATGGTTGACGGGTGCGTACGTATCGAAGGTTATTAAGTTTCGGAGAAAGGTTCCATGTATTTGTTCGGCTTTCGTGTTAAAATAATGAATGATAAAATGGAGAAAACGACGTATAAAAAGTTATAAACATACGACTTTTATCTTAAGTTTACTATTTTGTTTCATTTGTTTGTCGTGGGTGCAAGTCGCGGCCGCTACCGAGGGCATTACTTGGCAACGCGCCTACGATGTGGGAAACAACGAAACCTTTTTCGATCAAAATTATAACCTCCCCCAATTGGAAGGCTACACTCCGGTATTCGGCCATACCTGTTTAATTATACGGTCGATTTAACGGCAGAGGGTCTCCATTTATCTTTTGAAAAGCCGCTATGGTACGATATTCGTCGGTGGTTGGGCGGTCAAAGGGTAACCGATCCCGTACGTCTTTCCGTTATTAACGAGGTGGATAAAACTTTTTCAATTATTGAGTTTACTCCGGAGGGAAAAAAGCAAAGTACGCTTAAAAAATAAAGCAAATGTCCCGTTATAACCACAGAGGCTAACGGGACATTTTATTTTTTGTATCCACGAATAGATAGTAATTTACATAAGAATTTTGCAACGTTTAGGGTTGGCAATCCAGGCATTGGAGGCTTTTCTCCATGAGCTCCCATAAACGTCGGTTTTGGTTGGTAAGTTTTAAATAGCCCAACAAACATTCAAACCCTGTAGCCCGCCGATAGTCGATAACTTTAGCATTTTTAGGCGGTTGAGAAGAGGTGTTCCGTCCCCTTTTTAAGAAATAAAGTTCTTCCTCCGTGAGTTCCGATTGTAAGGATGTCGCCATTTGCGCTTGAGAGCGGGCGTTTTCGTATCGGTTGGAGGATTTGGTTAACTGGTGAACCGACTGCTTGCCGCTCAATACCAATTTTTCCCGAACAAAGTAAGAAAATATCGCATCTCCGATGTAGGCCAATGTTAAAGGGTTTAACCTTTTAGCTTCTTCCACGGTCATGGAGTTAAGCTCGCTTCCATTTAACGCCTTCTCGGGTATCTTCCAGTACGATACCCTGTGCCAGCAATTGGTCTCTGATTGCGTCGGCTCGAGCAAAGTCTTTATTTTTACGGGCTTGTTGTCGCTCTTCGATTAAAGCTTCTATTGTATCGTCCAAATCGGTTTCTCTTTCTTTGACCACCAATCCCAATACGGCTGTCAGCTCAGTAAAGAGTGTGTAGGCGGCGGCAACGGTTTCCTTGGAAGAATTTTCATTTAAATGGGAGTTGATATCTCTAACCAATTCAAAAATAGTGGCGATACCGTCGGCGGTGTTCAGGTCGTCGTTTAAGTCGGCAATAAAGCGTTCTTTGTAATCGGATAAAGTAGCAACCCAGGCGGTTTCTTCTTCGCTTTGTTTGTGGTCGTCGGCCTTATCGAGCAAAAAAAGCATGTGGTCTCTGGCGGTGTACAGCCGTTCCAGAGCGTTGCCGGCGGCGGTTAACAATTTGTCATTAAAATCGATGGGGCTTCTATAATGTGCCATCAGCATAAACAGACGTACGACCTCCAAGTCGTAGTGTTTGGAGATATCTCTGACGGTTTTAAAATTACCTAAAGATTTGGACATCTTGGTGCCGTCAATTTGTATATAGCCGTTGTGTACCCAGTAATTGGCAAAGGTGCAACCGCAAGCACCTTCGCTTTGGGCGATTTCGTTTTCGTGGTGGGGAAACACCAAGTCTTTACCGCCACCGTGAATATCAATGGTGTCACCTAAATATTTTCTGGACATAGCGGAGCATTCGATGTGCCAACCCGGGCGTCCTTTGCCCCAGGGGCTGTCCCAATAAGGTTCGCCGTCTTTTTTTCGCTTCCAGAGGGCGAAGTCCAGGGGGCTTTCCTTTTCGTCGTTGATGTCGATACGGGCACCGCTTTTTAAATCATCGACGGATTGACCAGACAGCTTACCATATTCCGGAAAGCTGGCAACTCTGTAGTAAACGTTGCCGTTGATATTGTAGGCATGACCTTTGTCCACTAATGTGGCAATAAAGTCAATAATTTCCGGCATGTTTTCCGATACCCGCGGGTGTACGTCCGCCCGACGAACGCCCAAAGCGTCGGCATCCACAAAGTACTCGGCGATGTATTTTTCGGCAACTTCCTTAGGGCTGATGCCCTCCGTATGACTTCTGTTGATGATTTTGTCGTCGACATCGGTAAAGTTTTGAACAAAGGTCACCTCATAACCGATATATTCAAAAAAACGACGCAATACGTCAAAAACAATAAAGGGACGGGCATTACCGATATGAAAATAATCGTAAACCGTTGGCCCGCAAGCGTACATGTGCACCTTTCCCGGTCGGATGGGTACAAAATCTTCCTTCCGTTGGCGCATGGTATTATATAGTTTCATTTTATCCTCGTTCCAATCATTGAAATAATGTGTTATTCAGTCTTGTAGTGTTCATTATTTTAACATAGACAACTGTTGTTTGGCTATACGTTAATAAAAAGAATACAGTTTCGTAAAATAACATTCAATTGACGGTTATAAGGTTTCATGATCTTTTCATCCGCTAAAGCACATGCTATAATAAAGTACAATCACTTTGCGGATACCTGCAAAGTTAATATTAAGATGAATAAAAGATAATTTAATTTTAAGGAGTTCCCCATGGATGATAAAAAGACAAATTTAGCGAAGGCCTTTGTCGCCCTGGAAAGTATCGAAGAATGCGAGGCGCTGCTCAGTGATCTGTGTACCATTAAAGAAGTAGAGGATATGGCCAATCGTTTTCAAATTGCGCTGTTATTACAGGAAGGCCAAACCTTTATTGATGTTGAGAAGACGACAGGAGCCAGTTCCGCAACAATATCTCGTGTTAATCGTTGCTTAAAACACGGCAAAGGCTATAATCTCATCATGGAAAAATTAAATTTAAAAGACTAGAAAGGCTCTACAGATGAAGACCATCAAAAAATCGACAAAATTGGACAATGTATGTTACGACATTCGCGGTCCCATCGTCGAAGAAGCAAACCGAATGCTTGATGAAGGGATCGAAATTATTATGCTGAATACCGGCAACCCGCCGGAATTCGGACTACATGCCCCGGACGAAATTATTCGGGGTATCCGTTACAACATTCGTGAGGCGGAGGGCTACACCCATTCCAAAGGTATTTTTTCCGCAAGAAAAGCCATTGTTCAATACTATCAAACTAAGGGTCTGATGAATATTACAGAAGAAGACGTGTATATTGGAAACGGCTCCAGCGAGCTGGTACTCTTTTGTATACAAGCCTTAATGAACGACGGCGATGAACTACTCATACCGAGACCGGACTACCCCTTGTGGACGGCCGGTGTTAATTTGGCGGGAGGCAAAGCCGTACACTACATTTGCGACGAAGCGTCCAATTGGTACCCGGACATCGAAGATATTCGAAAAAAAGTAAACGATAAAACCAAAGGTATCGTGGTGATTAACCCCAACAACCCTACCGGTGCCCTGTATCCCAAAGAAATTCTGGAAGAAATCGTTAAAATTGCGGAAGAGCACAATTTAATTATTTTTGCCGACGAAATTTACGACCAAGTTCTTTACGACGATGCGGTTCATGTGCCGATGGCGTCGTTGACCGAAGATGTATTGGTGATTACTTTAAACGGACTTTCGAAGTCTCACCGTATCCCCGGGTTTAGAGTTGGTTGGATGGTCATCAGCGGCAATCGGAAAAATGCCAGAGATTATATCGAAGGCATCGATATCATGACATCTATGCGTTTATGTGCGAATGTTCCGGCGCAATATGCCATTCAAACATCCTTAGGCGGTTATCAAAGTATTTATGATCTGACCCGATCCGGAGGCAGACTCTGGAAACAACGCAATATTGTTTATCAGCGGCTTAACGAAATACCGGGAATTTCCTGTACAAAACCCGAAGGCGCCATGTACTGTTTCCCGAAAATAGATGTTAAGCGGTTTAACATTACCGACGATGTTCAATTTGTATTGGATTTTCTAAAGCGGGAACGGGTACTGTTGGTACAGGGAACCGGCTTTAACTGGAATGCACCGGACCATTTTAGAGTTGTATTTTTACCGGAACCAACCATGTTGACGGAAACCATGGATCGCCTGCAACGTTTTATGGGAGGGTATATCCAAAAATAAATGAAAAGACCGTATCGAAATAAAAGAGGAGGGATACTCCTCGGAGTATGTCAAGGGTTGGGGGATTATTTTAATCTCTCGCCCCTTATTTTTAGAAGTGTTTTTTTAGCACCCTTTGTACTTTGGTTTTTAATCGGCTTTTTAAGCCTGTTCAGTGTCGGGGCGTATATTCTGTTAGCCAATGTATTGCCCGATATCGAAGACAGCAACCCCGATGCCGTCGAAAATGTGGTGTACGAAGTATTGGAAGATAAGGATGAAAACTGATTTGCAAACTTTTCAGTGTGAAAACGCCGATGCAACCTATGCTTTGGGTATTAAAATCGGAGAGAAACTCACCGACCGAACGGTCATATTAAAGGGAGAGATGGGCGCCGGTAAAACGTTGCTGACAAAAGGCATGGTAAAAGGGTTGGGCCTCGCCGACGACGTGACAAGCCCCACCTACGCCTTGGTCAATGTGTATGACATGGGCAAACGACGGGTCTATCACTTTGATTTATACCGCCTGTCGGACCCCGACGAATTGTACGAAATCGGCTTTGAGGACTATTTAAAAGACGATGCCGTTGCAATTATCGAATGGCCGGAAGCGGTTGAACCTTACCTGGAAACAACACCGGTGTGTATCGACATTAAAAAAACCGGTTTTGAAAGCCGCCAAATCACCTTGAAGGGACTGAATCTTTAAAATGCAAGACATGTTTATCAGCGTGATTATACCGGCGGCCGGGCAGAGTCGCCGTATGCAAAGTGCCATCAACAAACAGTACTTGTCCGTCAAAGGACGTCCGCTTCTGTACTATACCTTAAAACCCTTTGAAGCCATTAAGAGCATTAACGAGATTATTGTGGTGACGGGAAAAAGGGAGCAGGCTTTCTGCAAAAAAAATGTCATCGACCGTTATCGCTTTAAAAAGGTAAAAACGGTAGTGGGCGGCAGCACAAGGCAGGCATCGGTTTATGCGGGGCTTAAAGCGACTGACAAGCGTTGCCGAATAGTGGTTATCCACGACGGTGCACGGCCGTTGGTAACGGAAAAAATAATTATGGACAGTATTGAAGCGACTAAAAAACACAAGGCGACCATTGTAGCGGTGCCGGCTAAAAACACCATTAAAATGATTAAACGGGGCAATATCGTCGACTACACCCCCAATCGCAACTTAATGATTGAAGTACAAACACCCCAAACCTTCGACTACGGGTTGATCCGTCGGGCACATGAAAAAGGTTTGGAAGAAGGAACCGTCGCAACCGACGATGCCTTTCTGTTGGAGCGTTTGGGCTATCCGATTAAAATTGTACGCGGTCATTACAACAATATTAAAATAACTACACCGGAAGACTTATTGGTGTTGGAAGCCATGATCGATCTTAAAGCAAAACGGTAATCGTTACAAAATTGTACCGAGGAGGGTAACATCATTGAAACACAATCAACAAGCGGCCTATTTTAAAATCAGCAAAAAACCGACAAATATTAAAATAGCGGCCGGAAAAATCATAAAAAACGACATCCCCCAGAGAAAGGTTTTTGTGTCGGAAAACATTACAAATGAGGAAACCCCCTCAGAAAATATGATTACCAGCACCGAGCAAAGCCTCAGAGAACTGGTGGACGGTCTTAAAAATATTGACCGAGAGCAAAAGGTGTTCGATATAAAAATCGATCAAAACATACAGATTTCACCGTTGGCAAAAAAAATTGCGGAGGTCGAAGGTTTGACCCTGGAGGATATTCCCGTAACATCGGGCAGGATCGAAAAAAAGGATGTCATGAATGCTCTTAAACGGCGTGAGGCGGCTGTACAGGAAGAGGTTACCCAAGAAAAACCCGAAGCGGCATTACCGCAAAAGGTGCAACCCGCATTGTCGCCGGCGGTATCGGCATTGACAAAATCGGAAAAACTTCAATTGCAAGCTGGTAAACCGAACGGTGATACACCGCCGAAAGTATTAAAAGGCAAGTCGGCTCCGGCACAAGATCCGAGCACCTTCACCCAAACCCAACCTGTCGGTGACAATCAAACCGACAAAACCCCGTGTAAGGAAGCTTTAAAAACACAGTTACAACATAAGGAACACCAGACGAAAGAAACCGCAGCATTACACAACTTACGAGAGCAGGCGGAAAAAACACCGAAGGAGAAAACTATGTTGGAAGATCAATCGCCCATCATTCATCTAACGACGGAAGTCGACATGACGGAAATCAAAGAATTGCGTAAACATATCGCCAAGAAAATAGAAAAAGAAACCGGACTCAAATGTACCTATACGGACTTTCTGTTGATGAGTGTAGCAAAAGCATTGGTTGAAAACCCCCGGCTTAACGGTTATTACGACGACTTTAAAAGGAAAGCGGTGCAATATAAAGACGTACAATTGGGGTTATCGGCAGCAAACGAAAAGGGTCAAACAATTTTCCCGACAATCCGAAAGGCACAGGATTTAAACTTCACCCAAATGCTAACTATCCGAAGTGATTTGTTAAAACGGGTAAAAAAAGGTGCATTAACACAAGAAGAAACCGCTCCGACTTTTGCCATTGCCAATCTGGGTATGTACGGTATATTGGAATTTTCTTCCAGAATACAAAGAAATAATGCCGCTATATTATCTGTCGGAAAAGTCGTAGATCGTCTGCGTGTGGTAGGCAACGAACAAATCCCGCGGGCTGTGATGCATTTAAACCTTAATCTGGATACCAGAGTCTGCGACGGTATTATGGGTGCTCAATTTTTAAAAACCGTAGTTGATACCATGGAAAACCCTGCGGTTCTTCTGTTTTAGAATTGGAGATAACGATGCAAGTCAATCAAAAAAAATATGATGTAGTTGTTATCGGCGGCGGTATCGCCGGTATTTACACCGCCTTATCCGCTTCTGAAAAAGGTTTATCGGTGGTTATTGTAGAAGAAAATGCACTCGAAGAAGGGAAGTTTCTAAATAAAGAATACGACTTTCGTTATTTATACGATCTGATCGTCACTTTAAGCGATGTGCAGAATAAAAAACGGGACGGCATTCATATGGAAGCAATGACCCTACGTTTTGACAAATTGGCCGAAAACAAAAAAGCAAAAAAGAACGCCGTTATTCAAACAATTCTCGGTCGATTGGCCGCTTGCGGTGTTGAAATTCTTCAAGGGTTTGCACAAATGATGGATACAAACCGCATTATCGTACACAATCGGAGACAGTCTACAGAACTTTATGCCCGAAATGTTGTCATCGCAACGGGGTGTAAGAGCGTTGTACAGGACCAATTTGCAGACGTACCCGGCATCACCCGTTTAGATGAATTATTTACGATGTCTCCCGTACCGCGAGAGCTGCTGTTAATCGGCGGCGGTATCAAAGCCTATGAAATAGCCGGAGCTTACAGCTTTTTCGGAACCCGGGTCACTATATTACAATCAAACAAAACCGAAACCGTTTTATTGGAAGAAGAACAAATCAAACAAATCGAAGAACGATTACGTCTGCAAGGGGTTGTCTATTACCCCTACTTTGAAATTCACGACATCTACAGAGACTCCTCCGGAGATTATCACTTTGAAATTTCTCAAGAAGGCGAAATAGATTCCAAACATCTCAGAACGGAAACTTTGGTGGTGCTGCCGGAATACAGCTGTCGATTGGACGGTTTATTGGGTATTCACCCCGATATGGCGGGCAACCGTTTGGCTGTTAACAATCGTATGCAAACGTCTGTAGAAAACGTGTATGCAATTGGTGCTGTGACGGGCAAAGGCGAAAGCTTGGAGATGCTGGCGGAAACGGCACAAGCTATTGCGGAAAACATAGCCGGCAACCCGAAAGAAATTAACTATCAAAACCGGGTGTACAGCACGAAAACCTTACCTCAAACGGCTGTTGTGGGGTTAACAAAAGCACAGGCACTCAAGTTGTATGGAGATGTTACCGTCGAAACGTACCCGAGTAATAAATCAGGAGGCGACTTGCAGGTTTGTGTTGTGTCCGAAAAAAAATATGGTGAAATTTTAGGTGCTTCCGCCATCGGTAAAGGAGCGGAAGCAATGGTAAAAATAGCAAAAACTTACAAAGAAATGGAATATACCCGATTCGAATTACTGCCACACCTATACACATTGCTCTTTGATTGAGCTTGATATACCGCAGAAATTAAAAAAACGAAGTCGCTTATTGAAGAAAAGCGGCTTCTTTTTTTAAAAAGATCGGCACTGAAACAAAATGTAATGTATATACATTATAAATTGCAATTAAGAATGAATAAAGTTTAGGGCTAAAATTTGTATGGAACAATAAAAAATGTGTCAAGCGTTAAAAAAATCACACAGTATAAATCAAATGAAATGAAGAGAAACGACCTTAAAATTAAGGTAAAATTAAGAAAAAATCGCAAATTATGCTTGAATACGAATGAAAACGTTACAAATCGATGAGTTGCGAGTTTTATGAAAATTTTACATTAAAGTTCCTGAAATTCATTGACACCTAAAAAAATACTCTCTATAATGAATACAGAAGCTTGATAAAGCAGATTGAGCTTCTCAGACAAATCGGAAAAACTGTTCTATAATAATCCCCCCTTATATTATAAAGAACAACCGACCAATATAGACTCATAAGTCTGGATTGTTAATGATAAACGAATAACAATCATACTACCCTCCAAAGAAACGAACAGCTTAAGTATCCCCCCTTCTTAAGCTGTTCGTTTTTTTTTGATTTAAAATTTGTAAAATCATGTTAAAATGAATGCAACAAGCGAAATATCAATGTTAAAAATAACCACAATATGTAGAGGAAGGAATGCAATGAAAAATCAATACGAAAATCCGTTAACAACAAGATACGCTTCGGAAGAAATGAGCCGCATCTTTTCCCCGGATCATAAATTTATAACATGGCGAAAACTTTGGATTGCCTTGGCGAAAGGTGAGCAAGCCCTCGGCTTACCGATAGAAGACGAACAAATCGAAGAGATGACAGCTCAAAGAGACAGTATCGATTACAACCTGGTTGCAGAGAAAGAACGTGCATTACGTCACGATGTGATGGCACATGTTCATGCTTACGGTGTTGTTTGTCCTAAAGCAAAGGGGATAATTCACTTGGGGGCAACTTCCGCCTATGTCGGCGACAATACGGATATTATTGTTTATCGGGAAGGTCTTTTACTGACACGTAAACGCCTGGTCAACTTAATTGTCCGGTTAAAAAAATTTGCTTTGGCTCACAAAGACTTGCCCACCCTCGGTTTTACACACTTTCAACCGGCACAACTCACCACTGTGGGCAAGCGGGCCACTCTTTGGATACAGGATCTGATGACGGACTTAAAAGACTTGGATTATCTGGTAGAAGGTATACAATTTTTAGGTGTTAAAGGTACGACCGGCACCCAAGCTTCCTTTATGGATTTGTTTGAAAATGACGACAATAAGGTTAAAAAGTTGGATGCTTACGTTGCCGATGCAATGGGTTTTAAAAACAGTTACGGCGTTTCGGGGCAAACTTATCCCAGAAAATTTGACAGCCGCGTGATGAATGTACTCTCCGGTATCGCCCAGAGCTTAAGTAAATTTGCCCACGACATACGACTTCTTCAAAACTTAAAAGAAATCGAAGAACCTTTCGAAAAGAACCAAATCGGTTCGTCCGCTATGGCGTATAAACGTAATCCCATGCGTTCCGAACGTATCTGCTCATTAGCTCGTCATATCATCGTCAATACACTAAATCCCGCCATGACCGCCGCTACCCAATGGTTTGAAAGAACTCTGGACGACTCCGCCAATAAGCGAATCGCTTTAAGCGAGGGTTTTCTGGCGACCGACGCCATTTTACTCATTGCGACCAATATTGCTGGCGGCATGGTAGTCTACCCGAAGGTTATCCGCCAACGCATTATGTCGGAATTACCTTTTATGGCGACGGAAAACATCATCATGGAAGGGGTTAAAAACGGTGGTGACCGCCAGGAATTACACGAAAAAATCAGAGTACTGTCAATGGAAGCCGGAAAAGTAGTTAAAGAAGAAGGTCAACCCAACGACTTGATGGAACGCATTGTTGCAGACGGCTCCTTCGGTATTCGAGAAGAAGACATTGCGGCACTTTTAAGTCCCGAACAATATGTTGGACGTGCCCCTGCACAGGTTGAAGAATACCTCAATGAAGAAGTGACCCCCTTCTTAGAAAAATTTAAAGAAGAAATAAATATGGAAGATATAGAATTAACCGTATAAACTGAGAAAAGGAGAAGTGCAATGAAACGAATATCAGCGGAAACAGCAAAAGAAATGATGACCGATCAAGAAGTGGTTATCCTGGATGTCAGAGGTGCTTTGGAGTATGAACAGGGGCATGTACCCAAAGCGATTAACTTGCCCTTGGAACAAATTTCTCCGAATATCAGCGACATTATCCCCGATAAAGAGGCCACCTACTTAGTGTACTGCAGAAGCGGTGTTCGTTCTGTTGCCGCGGCAAAACAATTGGATCGATTGGGCTACTTGAATGTTTACGAGTTTGGCGGAATTATGAGCTGGCCCTATGATATAGAAAGATAATAGAGGAAAGGGAATGAAAAAAAGAATCTTAATCAGTTTGGTTATTTTTGCTGTTGTGTCGGTTGCTTTGGTCGGTTGCGGGAACAACAATGAGAATCGACCTGAAAAGTCCGAGACCGTACAATTTGAAGTGGGAAAACCCTTAGGCGATTTCGAAACTGTCGATTTAAACGGTAACCCTGTCAATCAGGAAATCTTAAAAGAAACGGATTTAACCTTAGTACAGGTTTGGGGTACTTATTGCAGCCCTTGTCAGAGTGAGTTGCCTGCCATGGCCGCCCTTGCCGACCACTATGCACAAAGCAATGTTAAATTTGTCGGTATAATTTTAGATGCTGCCAGAGAAGACGGCAGCCCGAAGGACGAACAAATTGCACAAGCACATAGCTTGTTGGAAGGTGCACAGGCGACTTATTTACAACTATTGCCCAACGGCACAATGATGAGCAATACACAACTTAAAGCGGTACGAGCACTCCCCACAACATTTTTTGTCGACAAAGAGGGCAATATCTATAAGAATGCTTATATCGGTGCAAAATCCTTAGAAGATTGGAAAGCCGTCATTGACGGTGTCTTGCAGGAAAAAGGACTGCCGGTACCGACCGGTGAACCTGTAGTGTCGGAACAAACTCAAACAGAACCCGAACCGGAAGGTACTACGGCGGATACAACAGAAACACCGCCGACCGAAAGTATAGACCCGGGAGACAATCAATAAACTCTAAAGCGGTTTTAAGAATATTTAAAAAAGAAAAATCTATAAATTTAATGTTTGACCAACAGCTTAAGCTCCGATAACGGAGCTTATTTTGTAGCTGAATTTAAACAGGAGCACTCATGAACAAAAACAAACTGATCGATGCACAATCGCCCTACTTGTTACAACACGCCCATCAACCGGTTCACTGGTATCCGTGGGGAGAAGAAGCTTTTCGTAAAGCCGAGGTGGCCGACATGCCTATATTTTTAAGTATCGGGTATGCCACTTGCCATTGGTGCCATGTAATGGCCCGTGAATCTTTCGAAGATACACAGGTTGCACAAATTTTAAATGACAACTACATCTCCATAAAGGTGGATCGTGAAGAACATCCCGATATCGACCATCTTTACATGATGGCGGCACAAACCATGACTGGCACCGGCGGTTGGCCCTTAACCCTTTTATTGACACCGAATAAAGAACCTTTTTTTGCAGGTACCTATATCCCCAAAGACGACAAATACGGTATGACGGGTTTAAAAACCTTGCTGACCAAAGCTGCCGAAAGCTATCGCCTGATGCCTGAAAGAGTGGGAAATTTGGCGAAACGAGTCACTCGGAGCTTGGAAGAGAGTGTTTTTATTAAAACCGATCAAAAAACTTTAACGCAAGAGGACTTAAGTCGCAGTTTTGCCTTAACGGCAAAGGAGTACGATAAAATAAACGGCGGCTTCGGCACAGCCCCTAAATTTCCCGTACCCCAACGCTTATTATTTTTCATCGAACACTATCGCAGAACCGGCGATACAAAAGCTTTGGAGATGACGGAACACACTCTGCGGCAAATGACAAAGGGTGGTATCTATGACCATTTGGGCGGGGGGTTCTCCCGTTACAGTGTCGACGAAAAATGGCTGGTTCCTCATTTTGAAAAAACTTTGTATGACAACGCTTTGTTGGCTTTGGTAGCGGTACAGACCTATGCTTTAACGGAAAAGCCCTTTTATAAAATCCTTGCCCGCGAAACTCTGGATTATATTTTAGAGTGTTTGTGTGATGACAACGGCGGTTTTTATTGCGGACAGGATGCCGACAGCGAAGGAGAAGAAGGCAAGTACTACGTATTTACCCGAGAAGAAATTAACAAAGTGCTCGGAGAAAAAGCCGAAGCATTTTGTAAAGCCTACGGTGTGGTACGTGGCGGTAATTTTAATCGTAAAACCGTCCTTAATTTATTGGACAACGCCGACTACGAACAAGCCGGAGAGCACTTTGCACAGGAACGAAAAGCCCTTAAAAATTACCGGGATAACAGAACGGTTCTACACACAGACGATAAAATTTTAACCGGTTGGAACGGCTATGCCATAGCGGCCTTTGCCGAAGCGGGTTTTATTTTTAACGAACCAAGGTATACGGAAGCCGCAAAAAAAGCGGTTCGCTTTATAGAAAAAGAAATGCGACAAAAAGACGGAACCCTTCTAAGACGTTACTACCGTACAACAGCCGGAATTTCAGGGCAATTGGAAGACTATAGCTGTTATACATGGGGGCTGTTAACACTGTATCAAACCACTCAGAAGGTTTACTATTTGGCATCGGCACAAAAAAACGCCAACCTGATGGTCGACTTGTTTTACGACAAAAGCGGCGGTTTGTTTTATCAATCCTTACAAAACGAAAAAGGGTTACCACTACGTATGAAAAATATTTACGACGGTGCGGCACCTACCGCAAACTCGGTAGCTCTGTATGCACTGTACAAATTGGGGCAGATTGACCTCACCCCACGGTGGCAACAAATTGTCGACGACTCCCTGCAAGCTTTGGGCGAACATATCTTACAATACCCCGCCGCTTTCAGTCTGTTATTGGTAACAATGTCTCAAAAATTATCCCAAACGAGCGAACTTATCTCCGTTTTAACCAAAACCCCTGTGGAAAAGGTTCTCTACTGGAAACGACAACAAAAGGATGCAACCCTAACTCTTGTAACCCTTACCGAGACAAACAAAGACACATTGTATCAAATTGCACCCTATTTAAAAAGTTACCCTTCGGAAGAAGCTTTTTACCTTTGCCATAACCACGTCTGTCGACAACCTCAAAAATCGCTTAATAAAATTGAAACAAATTAAAAAAACATGAAAATCCATGAACATTTTCTTAATGTTTTTCGGCGGAATTGTCCCCTAAAAGCTGATATGTTAAAATAAAAAAGTATATTAAATGTCATAAAGAAAAGAGGAAAAAATGGATAAATCAGGAAAGTTGCTGGTTGCTTTGGCGGGGTTATTTTTGGGACTTATTGTTATAACCGCCTTTGCGTTGGCCTTTGCAGGCAGAGATACAACCCTGCTACACGATAGAATCGTACATTTGTCGGTAAACGGCACAAATGTGGAAATTAAACTCGATCAAGACAATGCGGTCTACAACTTACCTTGTTTAACCACCGAAAGAGACAACGAGTTTACACTATTAAACGATTTAAGTGCCACTGTTAAAATCAACGACACCGAGTTAAAGACGCAAAAAACCTCAAAAATAAAATTGGATACATTAAGCGATGCCGCCCGAATTAAAATGGAAGTTCAAGGGGGTAAAGATACCCGAACGGTTTATTTCAGAACCTTACCCGAAACCTTGACCGCCCTGGTTATTTTCGGGGAAGGCAAGCCGGAAGATGTCTTTTACATCACTCAAAAAGAAACGGCGACCGCCTTTAAAATAAACGGAGAAGGGCATATCACCTGGTATCGGTCTGAAATGAATGATACCCGAGAAATAAGCACCATTTCGGAATTTAAGGGTCATCGCCTGGCCAATAACGAGGTTTACGACTCCTATCACAAACAAAACCCAGACATCAACACCTACGGTTACGAAACCGTTCAGCCCGGATTCAGACATGTTTTTAATCAAAACGGTGAAAAAATCAAGCAAACGCCCTTTTTATCGTTATTGCCCGGTAAAGAAGAGGATACCGAACCCATCGACAGCAAAGGTTTTCTTTTATTGGATAAAGACAGCTCGATTGTTTCCGGCTATCGGTTGGAGCGGGTTGACAACATTCCGGCAGAATCGCAACCCTTAGCCGAAGGCGCGTTGCTCCTGTCACCCGTTATTCAGGAAGTAAAAAACGACACCGTGGTTTGGGAATGGTCCGGAAGCGACGATACAAAATTGTACGAACTCGGAAACCAAGCTTCCCATTTTAAAGAACAACACAAAAATCCCGTCTTATACGCGCATATCGACACAATCATACAAGACCCGCTCGACGGCAATTTAATTGTCGGTTTCAAAGATTTGGGAACGGTTATTAAAATAGATCGGGAAACCGGAAAAAGCCTGTCCAACATCTCCTTTATAGTCGATGAACAAAAAGACGAGGCCGAAACGGCAAACCTTAAGGATATCCAACTACTGAATGTCGACGATAAAGGCGTGGCAACCCTGTTGGAAACACAAACCGGCCGTCTAATGATTTGGGATATAAAAGGTTTTAAAACCGGTGACAACCATTTAATAGAAATACCGAAACCTGAGGGCTTTTCGGAAATAACAACATATCGCACCGTTAAAAAAGAAGGGTTCGACGGAGTGTTGGTTTCGGGCGTGCGTCACGGCTACGGTTGTGTAGCTTATTACGAAAAGGGCAAAATACAACCCATTTTGGAAATTCGCTACCCGGATCAGGAAAAACCCGCATCGGCCTACGGAGTGGATGTTAGCTATACTCCCAAGGAAAAAGACAATGCGTCAAAGTAATTGCTAACAAGCTAAACGCTTATAGAAAGGAAACAAAATGAAACCTGTATTTATGTGCTATCCTAAATGCACCACTTGCGGTAAAGCTAAAAAATTTTTAGAAGCTCACCAAATCGAATATACCGAAAGGCATATTGTTGAGGACAACCCCTCCGCTTCGGAAATTTTAGAACTGATGGATCGTTACGACGGTCCGCCCAAACGTTTTTTTAACACCAGCGGCAAGTTATATCGCGAAAAAGGCTTAAAGGATCGTGTGCCCGGCATGTCTAGGGAAGAAATGGCGGACATCCTGTCCACCGACGGTATGTTGGTCAAACGTCCCCAACTTCACTTAAAAGATAAAGTGTTGGTGGGCTTTAAACAGGAAGAATGGGAAAAAGCATTGGGAATTAAGGCATAATCAAATAAAAAATAAAAAGAAGGATTGTAGCATTCGATCATCGGTGTTACAATTCTTTTATATTAAAAATCAATTTAGTGAGTATAAAAGGATCCGTTATGACCAATCAAGAAACCATATTAATCGTCGACTTTGGCGCCCAATACAATCAACTCATCGCCAGACGGGTGCGTGAAGCCAATATTTATTCTGTTGTTGTCCCTTACGATGTCTCCCCGGACAGAGTAAAAGACATTAACCCCAAGGGCATTATTTTTACCGGCGGTCCCGCCTCCGTTTTCGAGGAAGATGCCCCCAAGTGCGACCCCGGTATTTACGACTTGGGTATTCCGATTTTGGGTATTTGCTACGGTGCACAACTTATGGCAACCCAATTGCAAGGCGTTACCCGACAGGGGGACGTGGGGGAATACGGTAAAAAAACCCTAACCCATCAAGAGACACCTTTGTTTAAAGACATTCCGAAACAATCCACCGTATGGATGAGTCATACCAATTTAATACAAACAGCGCCTCAAGGGTTTAACATCACCGCAACCACGGATACCTGTCCCGTTGCGGCGATGGAAAATCCGGACAAACACTTATACGGTGTGCAATTTCACCCAGAAGTGAACCACACCGAATACGGGACACAATTGCTGCACAATTTTATGATGGATATTTGCGGCTGCCGAGGCCAATGGACCGTCAAACGCTACATCGAAGAAGAAATTGCAGCCATACGGGAAAAAGTCGGCGACAAAAAAGTCCTCTGTGCACTCAGCGGCGGTGTCGACTCCTCCGTAGCAGCCGCTTTGGTACATCGAGCCGTCGGTGACCAACTTTATTGTATTTTTGTAGACCATGGTCTGATGCGTAAAAACGAAGGGGATCAAATCGAAGAAACCTTCAGCAACAAATTCCACATGAACTTTGTACGTGTTAATGCCGAAGAACGTTTCCTAAACAAATTGGCAGGCATTACCGACCCCGAAAGAAAACGCAAAATTATCGGTGAAGAATTTATCCGTGTCTTTGAGGAAGAAGCTGCAAAACTGTCGGATATCGATTTCCTGTTACAGGGAACCATTTATCCCGATGTTATTGAAAGCGGCACCAAAGATGCTGCCGTCATTAAAAGTCATCACAACGTCGGCGGTCTCCCGGAAGATTTAAAATTTAAACTCATCGAGCCTTTAAGGGAACTCTTTAAAGACGAAGTTCGCGTACTGGGAGAAGAATTGGGCCTTGCCCGCGAACTGGTGTGGCGTCAACCTTTTCCGGGACCGGGCTTGGGTATTCGTGTTATCGGTGAAGTAACAAAAGAAAAACTGGATATTCTAAGAGAAGCCGACTACGTTTTTAGAGACGAAATTGCTAAAAACGGTCTGGATAAAGAAATTTGGCAATACTTTGCCGTGTTGCCCGGTATTCGAAGTGTCGGCGTAATGGGAGACGAACGCACCTACGACTACACCATCGGTTTGCGTGCCGTCTACTCCACCGACGGCATGACCTCCGACTGGGCACGTATCCCCTACGATGTAATGGAAAAAATTTCCAACCGCATTGTTAACGAATGCCCCCACGTTAACAGAATTGTGTACGATATTACCGCTAAACCGCCAAGTACGATTGAATGGGAATAAGACCAAAAAAGAGAGAAATGGCGTAAAATCAAGGGTTTTAGCCATTTAAAAA
>CAYFTR010000010.1:0-49594 GCA_964346185.1 uncultured Lachnospiraceae bacterium
AAGATTAAAATTTATTTCTATTACATCTTACAAAACTTATATCAAATATAACAGTAAGAAATACAACGATGTTTTTTTTGGAGTATCAAATGCTTTTATGATTGAAATACCCTTTCAATCATCGGTAGCGCTTTATGGTGGTTGTCGTAGGCAAAATCCGCCAAGCCGTAATCAACTAAACCTACAGGAGCGCTTTTGTAGACGGCACAATACATGTTCGCCGCTTTTGCGGCAAGCAGGCCGCTTTGAGAGTCTTCGATGACCAGACATTGCCGCGGCAAAAGCTTAAAATGGTCGGCAACTCTTTCAAAAATTTCCGGATGAGGTTTGCTTTTTACAATATCGTTCCCCGAGATGGTAAAGTCAATATAAGGATACAGGTTAAAAATATCCACCACTGTTTGAATAGCGATATTATCCGAAGAGGACGCAATGGCAATCTTCCAATTTTTTTCTTTGATTTTTTTCATTAGTTGAGAAACCCCGGGCATAGCCTCCTTGGGATGGCTACTATCCTTCAGGTAGCGCATATAACGACGGGACACTTCCGCCGCCGCCGCTTCACCGCTGATGGGCATGTTGTAGCGGTCGACTATTTCTTCCCACCAATTTAAAAGCCCCCGTCCCATACTTTGCATGGCACCCTCTTTGGTGATGGGAACCTTGTATTCCTGATAAATTTGCCATTCTATGTCGGCATAAACGGTTTCCGAATCGATGATAACACCGTCCATGTCAAATATAATTGCTTTGTTCATTTTTTCCTCCCTTTGTGTTAGCATAAAGTATACCATAGATTGGAAAAAATCAAATGAAACCTGAATTTTTAATCCTCACGAAGTTCCGGGCAAACACCTACACCCTTGTCAATCGGGTATTTGTACAGGAGCGTACCTATTACCCGGATATTTTATTCAAACACCCTTTCCCGGAGACGAGTGTCACCCTTCAATCAAAGACAACAAACGAACGGGTTCGCGCTCTTTTTCAAGGCACACCACCCCACCTTATTTTTATTTTTATTCCGGGTACGGACAATGAGGGCTTACACGCCTACACGGCCTTTAAAACCGATGTTCTCCGTTATTTTGAAACACTTCAAGCAAAAGAAAAACATCTGAAGACATTATTGGACACCTATCAAAAAAGCCGTCGCCTGACAACCAGCCAAAGCCACCGACTCCTTTATGAAGCACGGCTTTATACAAAACGTCGGGAGCTTTACCCGAGCTTGCTCCCTTTGGCGGACATTTTGTGCCGATTGCCCGTCACACGAACCGTCTCAGAAAGGAACGCACAATTCAATGCACTTATCGACAAATTGCAATGCGCCGAATTTTTCCACCGTTTATATTGAAAGAACAATTGTTGACCGCTTTGAAACACGCAAAATTTTAGAAAAGTTAAAGCCCAAAAAAACTATTCTCATTGACAACTATGCTGAGGTATTTAATCGCAACAACCAAAGTTTTTTAATGCAAAAGCAATCCACTCAATGTATTTTGGCGGAAAAAAAGTATGATTACTATTATGACGGGTCGCCTTATTGCGAAAATTTCGGGGCACAAAACTTTTATTACACTTCGCCGATTTTAAATTGTTTATACGACTGTGGCTATTGTTACTTAAAGGCTCTGTACCCCTGTGCCCATCTGGTTATATTTATCAACAACGCCGACTTTATCCGATCGATCGAAAACCATTTATTGCAAAACGGCAAACCCGTTTACCTTGCCCTTTCCTACGATACCGATTTGTTGGCTTTGGAGGGGCTAACCGGCTTTATTAAAGAATGGTTTACGTTGCTGCGGGATTACCCGAACTTAACCGTCGAAATCAAAACAAAGGCCAATATTTTTCCTTTTATAACGGTACCCGACAATTTAATTTTCGCGTGGTCTCTCCTCCCCCAAGAGCTGATCGATTACTACGAACCCCGAACACCTTCCCTGATTGCCCGTCTAAAAGCGGCGGCAACCGCCCAGCAAAACGCCGCGCAGGTTCGTCTGTCCTTTGAGCCGCTGCTGCCCTTTCCGGATTTGGAAAACCGCTACCGCGAAATGGTTGCCTTAACGGCACAACATCTGGACTTTAAAAAAATACGGGATATGAACATCGGTGGGTTTCGCATCAGCAGCAAACAATTTAAACACTTTGTTAAATCCGACCCTGGCAACCCCGTACTCATTCACCCGACGGTTGTCAAAAATAACGCTGTAACCTTTAGTGAGCCGTTCATACAAAGCGCGGTCTTAAAAAATTTATTAACCCCCTATTTCCCTGAAGAAAAGATTCACATTTACGGTTGAGCATTGACAAACCCACCCGCTACGATTAGACTTTTAACCACAAGACCAATAAAGGAGATACTATGAGCAAAGTTTTAGCCTCTGTAGAAGGCATTGAAATTCGAGAAAAAGATTTAAACGAATTAATTCAACACTTACCCCCGGAGCAACAAACCCCTTTTAAAACCGAAAAAGGTCGACAAGAGTTGCTGCACGAATTGGTTGCGCAAAATCTGTTTTACTTACAGGGTTTGGAAGACCATATAGAAGAAAAAGAAGCGTTTCAGGCGATGTTGGAAGACGCCAAAGTAAAATTATTAAAAAGCTTTGTTATCGCCGATTTTATGAAAAACATTACCATCGATGATGATGAAGTCAAAAACTTTTATGATGCACATCCGGAACAAATGATGTCCGCCCCCAGCATACGTGCCAGCCATATTTTAGTACCGGCAGAGCAACAAGCTCTGGATATTTTAGCGGAAATCAAAGCCGGCGACAAAACTTTCGAAGAAGCTGCAAAGGCATACTCCACCTGTCCCTCCAGGGAAAAGGGCGGAGATTTAAACTACTTCCAAAAAGGCAGAATGGTTCCCCCCTTCGAAGAAGCCGCCTTTGCAATGAGTGTCGGCGAAATATCCGACCCTCCGGTAAAAACCGAATTCGGTTACCACATTATTAAAGTAACCGACACAAAAGAACCGGAACTCCTCCCCTTCGAAATTATTCAGGATAATTTAAAAAGATACCTGCTCGGCGAAAAACAAAACGAACAATTCAACCAACGCATTGCAGAATTAAAACAAAAATATAACGTAACTATTAACGACTAAACAACAAAAGGTTGTCTTAAGCTTAAGCTTTAGGACAACCTTTTAATATTTATTGGGCGTAATAGGTCGAATACAAATAAACCAATGCAATCAGCAAAAGAACTGCCAAAACAATCAGGAAAATTTTAAACTTACTCTTCGGATACTCGCCGTAAATATAACCGGTTTCTCCGTTAATGATAACGTTGTAGATGTTTCCTTTAAAATAGTAAGCCGTAATAAAAACCGGCAATATGACATGTTTAAAGGTTTCATCTGCATAGGAGATATTTAAAAAGATGTTTGCGACATGGTCATGTCTTCGCAATTCAATATTTCTGACCATATCTTTTAAAACCGCTTTCATTTCTATCTGTGCCGATGCGTAGGCATCGTCGATGGGTACGTTATATCTTTCCGCCGAAAAACCGGACAAATACGCCGGCGAATAGCTCTTTAAGGTTTCGGTGTCGTAAACACCGACCGCTCTCAGCAATTTATCTTTAATTGCTTTGGTTGCCGGAATTAAAATATCGTTAAAAAAATGGGAAAAACTCCCGGTGGACCTGCTCCACCTTGTTTTTGTCCGAGTTTGCCGCTTACCCTCGCTATCCGTATAGGTTTCCTGATAGTCGTCACCGACATCGCAGGTGTATTTGACGTCGGTGTGGACATCAAAGGTCCAATAAGGCACGTAAACGCCCATTACCTTATCTTGCTGGTAGGCTGTTTTGAGTTCGCCGGGTGCCAACCATTTGCCTTTGATCCAATCTCTGAAAATCGTTCCGACCCTGTTTTTATCGATTTTAAAGGGTCGAATACCGTCAGGATTAATCACTTCCACCTGTTTGTGTTCCAGCACAATGTGTGAGCCGCAATAAGGGCAACTGGTTGCCGTTGAATCCTCGGAAACTTCTATGCTGGCACCGCAGGATTTACAATCCAATAAATGAACGGATTCGGTAGCGGGCTGTATGTCTCCCGAATACTGTTGCATACCCGAATATAAAGGGTGTTCGCCGACACCGCCCAAGTCCGGGATTTCTTCTTCGGTTCCGCAATTGGGGCATTTTAAGTTTTGGGATTGAACATTAAACTCATAAATGCCCCCGCAATTGCTGCAATGATAAATTTTTTCAGACATGGCTCCCCTCCTTTACAATTATGGAGTGAGTTTATGTCCGCAATTGGAGCAAAACTTTGCCCCTTCGGTTTTATGCCCGCATTGCGGACAAAAGTTCGGTATCGTACCTGTGGATGCTTCCGAAGGTTGCGGCATATCGGCTCTTTGGGAATTTTGTTGCTGACCTTGCTGCATTTGGTTGATCATTTGTTGGCCCATCATCATGCCCATTTGCATGCCCATCATATCCGATGCGGCACCGCCGCCTTTACCGTTTTGTAAAGACTCGGCCATAGCGGCCTGCGTATAGCGGTTCATATCGCCGATCATGCTTTGACCGGCCACTTTTTGTTGCATTTTTTGGATTTCTTCGGGGTAGGAGAAACTGGCAATATTAAAGCCTGTTATCTCTATTCCGATTTTTTCCATTTCCATATCCAGGTCTTCTCTAATGCCGCCGCCGATATCAAAGGAATTGGCCTGGAGATTAAACATGTCTTTGCCTTCTCTGACAATCCACTTCATCAGAAGCTGATCCAACATGGCAACCACACGTTCTTTTATGTCGTTTATGGTAAATTGTCTTTTGACACCCGCAATTTTTTCGATTAAAACCATGTAGTCGGAAACCTTACAATTAAAGGTACCGAAAGCACGTATCGGCATGCCGCCGGGTAAATTGGGTGCCGGTATGGCAATGGCGTTTTTAGTCCCCCATTTTACGGTGAGCTCCTTGGTGTTGATAAACAACACCTCCGCTCGCAAACCGGTGTTAAAGCCGAATTTAAAGCCTTTTAATGTGGACAAAAAGGGAATAATCTCGGATTCGATATCGTAACTGCCTTCGTCTTGAAAGATTCCTTCAACGCGACCGTTGTACATAAAAATTGCATCCTGACCTTGACGAATGATGAGCCGACTCCCTTTTTTTATCTCTTTATTGGACCATTTCCAAAATAATATTTCGTCGTTGTATTCTTCCCATTCAACAACGCTGGAAAATTGTTTGCTAAAAAAGCCCATCCTCTGCTCCGATCTTTTATATTCCCAGTTCTTTTTTCAACTTATCCAATTCGTTATCGACGGATTCGGATTCGACATTGCTCGTATCGTCGTATTTTGCGACGAGAGCGTCTACGTCGTCCGTTTGAGCGTTTTTGTTAAGTTCCGCCATAGCGTTGGCTTCGTCGAGCATTCTGTTGGCCTTGTCTTCCATACGGTCAAAGGCACTCATACTGCCCTCGACGCCTTTTACGGAACCGCCGACTTGGTTGACTTTTTCCTGTGCTTTTGCAAGATTCATTTTTGCTTTGATTTCCGCTTTTCGGGATTCCAAACCGGAAATATCTTTAATCAATTTATCGTGCATTTGCTTCATTTGATCGGCATTTTGTGTAGCGATCTCCAGGGATTTTTCCAAATCGGCACGAGTACGTTCGAGGGATTGTTTCTTTTCGATGAATGTACGCGCGTCGGCTTCGTTACCGGAGGCAAGTGCTTTTTTGGCGTAGTTTTCCATTTTTGCAATTTGCTCGGTATTTTCATTTAATTCTCTGCGATTACGTGCTTCTTCCGCCATTACCGCAGCGGTTTCCGCTTTTACTTTGCCTAAATCGTCTTGGATATCCCGCATGTATTGGTCAATCATTTTTTCCGGGTCCTCCGCCTTGTCCAATAAAGAGTTAATGTTTGCAGACATAATGTCTTTAAATCTTTTTAAAATGCCATCTGCCATCGTTGAACCTCGCTTTCTTTGATCCCGTCACGGACTTGCCGTACAGGCATGTTACTTGTTTCCAAAATATTGTTCGGTTTTACTTTTAAGACCAAAGTATTCACCATTATTTACAACTCCAGTATAGCATAATCTCGCTGTTTCGTATAGATTTAGAAAAACAATTTAGCATCAGTTCAGCTTGCGTTTATATTGATACTGTCCCGGTGGCGGGTACATCTTAAAAAACTGCCTGAAATATTGCCCTGCTCCAAAAAATAAAAAAGGTGCTTCGTACAAAGCACTTTGATCTTGTTATAGGATTACCGCGGCAACCTGTTATTATTTTAAAAATGGTGCGAGAGATGGGAGTCGAACCCACACGTACGCCGTACACACGCCTCTGAAACGTGCTTGTCTGCCTATTCCAACACTCTCGCACAAAGCTTCAATCAGTTTATCTTTTTTTTTGATACTTGTCAAGCATAGTTGTCGTATTTTTCCGTTACAATATAAAAATTATTTGTTATCGGCCTTACGATTGGCTTTAAAAAAATCAGTCAGCAATTGTCTACAGGCCTCTTCGCAAATACCGCCATATATTTGCATGTTTTTCGGTAACATCGGGTGATTTTTTAAAAAAACCGACGATTCGACGGCTCCGTAACGCTTTTCGTTAACGCCGTATACCAATGTGGGAATTTGTGCCTGCATCATTGCACCGATACACATGGGACAGGGTTCCGCCGTTACGTAGAGGGTACAGTCGGACAAACGCCACCGCTCCAATATTCGGGCTGCGGCTTCTATTGCCAATATTTCCGCATGAGCCGTCGGACGGGCGGTGCTTTCTTTTAAGTTATAGGCACGGGCAATCACCGCACCGTTTTGAACAATCACCGCACCGACGGGCACCTCCCCCGCCGCCGCTGCTTTTCGGGCTTCTTCGATAGCCGCTTGCATAAAATCCTGCATGGTTTTTTTCTTCATAACGTCCTCATTGGATTGGATCCTACTCTTAATTATATGATTTTAACATAAAAAGCAGGTTTTCATGTTACCTTTAAAGAAAAACAAGGTGCCGACCCATCAAGCCGGCACCTGTTTACGCATAATTCAAACTATAAAATTAGATTATTGTTCATATTGTTATTCGGTTTTTGCAAGGTCAGATCCCAGACAGCTTTTTGCTCCGGCAAGGTGACATCCAATGCAATTTCAAAGACATCTTCGATGGTTTCCGCAAAAACAAACTCCAAATCTTTTTTTACTTCCTCCGGTATATCTTCCAAATCTTTTCGGTTTTCTTTCGGAAGTAAAACACACTCAATACCCGATCGGTGTGCGGCAATGACCTTTTCTTTGATACCGCCCACAGGCATAACCTTTCCGCTCAGGGTTACCTCGCCGGTCATGGATAGTTTGGAATTAACGGGTTTACCCATCAACAAAGATGCAATGGCCATGGTCATGGTAACACCGGCACTGGGACCGTCTTTAGGGGTTGCACCGGAGGGCACATGAATATGTAGGTCGTAATTTTTTAAGGCGATGTTTTCCTCTTCTCCGATGAGGCGACACCGCACAAGGGAATGGGCAATGGTGGCACTTTCCTTCATAACATCACCTAATTGACCGGTCAAAGTCAGCTACCGCTGCCGGGCATAATGGTTGCTTCGGTAAAGAGAATTTCGCCACCTACGGCAGTCCAGGCCATACCTGTTACCACACCGGGTTTATTGGACTCGCCCGCCATTTCGTGGCGTCTGGTTTTATTGCCCAACACTTCAGATAAATTGTCCCTGGTGACGACAACCCGGTTGCATTCTTCGGTGACTATTTTTTCCGTTACCACACGGGCTATCTTTGCCAATTGTTTGGTTAAACCGCGGACGCCGGCTTCGGCGGTATATTCGTCGATAATACGCATCAACGCATCGTCGGAAATTTGCAATTGAGTTTCATTTAAACCGTGTTCGTCCAACACCTTGTTCATCAGGTGGTCTTTTGCAATGTGCAATTTTTCCAAGTTTGTGTAGGACGACAATTGAATGACTTCGGTTCTGTCCAGCAAGGGTCCGGGGATGGTGCTTAAGTCGTTGGCGGTTGCAATGAAAAATACATCGCTTAAATCGTAGGGGACTTCCAGGTAGTGGTCGGCAAAGGTATTATTTTGCTCCGGATCCAAAACTTCCAGCAGAGCCGCGGCGGGGTCTCCCTGTAGGGATACACCCAGTTTGTCGATCTCATCCAGGATAAACACGGGGTTTTTAGCACCGGCGTTATTAATGCCTTTTATAATACGTCCCGCCATCGCTCCGACATAAGTTCTGCGATGACCTCTGATTTCGGACTCGTCCCGAACACCGCCCAAGGACACCCGAACGTATTTTCTGTCCAGGGCTTCGGCAATGCTCTTACCTAAAGAGGTTTTTCCCGTTCCCGGAGGACCGACCAAAAGTAATATGCTGCCTTGTTTGTTTTCCTTTAATTTCATAACGGCAAGGTGTTGGATAATTCTGTCTTTCACATCATCGATACCGTAATGGTAGGCGTCCAAAACGGCCCTGGCGTTTTTAATATCCACCGGTTTCGCCTCGCTGGTCCATGGCAATTCCAACATTAAGTCCAGATAGTTTTGAATGACGTTAACTTCCGAAGAGCCTTGTGCCGCGTTTTCCAATTTTCTGACTTCCTTTAACGCCGTTTTTTTAACGTCTTCCGGCATGTCGGAAGCTTCGATTTTATCACGATAACTTTGTTCGACATCTTCTTCGGGGTCTTCGTTCAGCTCCGCTTTAATATTTTTTATTTGCTCTCTGAGCATGGATTCTCTGTAAGCTTTATCCCGCTTTTGAGAATACTTACGGCTAATTTCCAATTGAAGATGCAGGGAGTCCTTCTCTCTGATCAGGTAATCTAAAAAGGATAACGCCCTTTCTTTTTGAGAGTCCAACTCCAACAGGTTTTGTTTTGCGGACATAGGTATGCCCATCATGGGAACGGTGTAGCCCAAAATTTCCTGAACGGAATGCACATTATCGAGCATCGAAATAAAGTAAGATGCACCCTTAAAGTTTGCACCGATATCTTTCATTTGCTTTTTGATGTAGTCGAGCATTTCCTTTTCTTCTTTATCGTCCAAATCCTCGATATCGGGCAAGCTTTCATAAATGCCGACCCACCCTTCATCTTCATACAATGCCTGCTTTAACAACACCCGCCCCAAAGTGTTAATGCTGATGACATAGCCGTTATCCGTTTTTTTAATAGAGTCGAAGTTCAGTAAAACACCGACACGATAAAAAGATTCGTCGGTCAACAAGTCGTAAGCGTCGTATTCCTTTGTAGCAATGCCGATTGCCAAAGTATTGTTTTTAATAAGCATATTTTGAATGTTTTTTCCGATGACATCATTAACGTAAATACGATTGGAAATCCCCGGAAAAATTACGGTTTCAGTGATAGGGATAATCGGTACTTTTTTTTCCTGATTCATTTAATCCTCCTCGACCGGTTCAATCTTATTAAGTAATTGAACCAAGGTCATTATTTCTTCTTCCGACAGACAGTTTGAAATATGGTCAATCATATTTAAGGTTGCCAATTCGTCGGAATGTGCAATTTTCTTTCCTTTTTGTGTTAAATAAATATAGTAAACCCTTTTGTCTCTGGAACAATTTTCCTTATACACATAGTCATCGGCGGACAGACGGTTAATCAGCTCGGATACGCTGGGTTTGGAGATTTCCGTTATACTTGCCAATTGGGAGAAGGTCATCCCCTCCCGGCTGCCGATGATGCGTAGATAATTGATTTGATTTCCCGTTAAATCGCGCGCGTCACATTGACTGACGGCGGAAGACGCAATGCCTTTACTGAGCTTTCTTATCTTATAAAACAGCGAAATCAACTCTTTTTTGTAACACTTCATTTGATCACCTGATGATTAGTTATTCTTTACCTAACTAATTAGGATTATAATGAAACTGTTTCAATTTGTCAAGGATCCGACAATGAGCTAATTTTGTATTAAGTTTTATTTAAATTAATATGTAAATTTGGAACATTTATATAATTAATACAAATGCTTAATGGTTTGCCGCGGCCGCGACTGTCATCAAATATAAAGGCTGCCTATCCGAATACATCAACAAATTGACGGCACGTTTTTGTTATATTTTTACTGAAACTCTTTCATTCTTTAGTGATGTTCGAAATTTATCTCCTTTATCCGTTACAATATGTCGTTTTGCTCTAAATTTTAATCTAAGCATTGGGTGATGCCCTTTGTTACCTGTGTTAATTATATCGGAAAAACTTAAGATATCCTAAGAAAACCTAAGCAATTTTATTTTTAATGAGATGATGCCTTTATTTATAACCTTTTCTTAGTTTTATCTTATTCTAACAATTTAAGTTTGACCTTCTTTTAATTTTAATCTATCATTAATTTATAATTATTCTAATTTGTTAATCGAATTGTTCAATAATACGAATTTTTGAAAGGAGATAACATGACTCAAGAAGTAAAAAACGAAAACATTGAAGTAAAAAGATTACCCGTAATAGGAGAAAGAGCACCTGAATTTACAGCAAACACCACCCACGGTGTCATCAACTTCCCTCAGGATTACGAAGGAAGATGGGTTATCCTTTTCTCTCACCCGGCCGACTTTACACCCGTATGCACAACGGAATTTATGACTTTTGCATCCATGCAGGATGAATTTAAAGCATTAAATACGGAATTAATCGGTCTTTCCGTAGACTCGGTTCATGCTCATCTGGGTTGGGTAAATGCAATGACGTCCTATGAGTGGAAAGATATAAAAAATCCTGCCGTCGGCTTCCCTGTTATTGACGATGTCAGCATGAATGTTTCAAATAAGTATGGAATGGTTCATGGAAAAGGGTCCACTTCTGCTGTAAGAGCGGTATTTTTTGTAGATCCCAATGGGAATATCAGAACGATTATGTACTACCCTGCCGAACTGGGAAGAAACTTTGATGAAATTAAAAGAGTTATTTTAGGGCTTCAGAAGCATGATGCTGATAAAGTTGCTTTACCGGCTAACTGGAAACCCGGCGAAGATGTCATTGTACCCGCTCCTTCCACGACAGACGGTATTTCTAAAAGAATTGAAGAAGGTAAGCAGGATGGATACAATCAAGTAGATTGGTACCTGACTTTTAAAAAAGACAAGTAGATTGAAATAAGCCGAATACAGTAAACTATTTTGTATAAAAACCCCTCCTGTCGATTAAACCGAATGTCGCCGACAGGAGGGGTTTTCATGCTAAAGAGAAACGCTCTCACAAATTAACCTTCTACTCGGTATACCGTTTAAAACAAGTTGTTTTTATATTGTCTAACCGTACACCGCCGATTGATACATTAAATTTTAGTTATAACCCCTCGGCATGAGCCAACATATGCTCTTCGCTGTTAATATAGTCATCATGCTTATGATTGTGTGTTTCTTCCGAAGCAAAATGTTTGTGGTTATGTTCATGAGTCATCACATGTGTGTGCGTCATTCCATTATGTGAATGCACAATCATATGGGAATGTCCATGCGCGTGATGCTTCATCATGGTATCGTACACAACAAACACACTGCCGATCGCCATAAAAACAAGCCCCACAAAATATACCGTTGTAAGCTTTTCACCATTGATGACAAAAGCTAAAAAAGTTCCGACAAACGGAGCCACCGCATAGTAAGCACTTGTTTTTGCGGCACCTAAATCTCTCTGTGCTCTGATGTACATAAAAATACTTAATCCATATGCAATAAATCCTATGAACATAGCGGCACTGATATACTTTATTGACGGAAGACTTTCTCCCAGAAGAATTGCTACAACCAACGATCCTCCGCCGGAAAAAATACCTTTTAACAGAACAATTTCATACGTGCTTTTATCTGAAATTTTTCTTGTGCAGTTATTCTCAAGACCCCAACAGCAGGTTGCGAAAATAACAAAAAGTGAACCTAAAGAGAACCGGTAGGTGCCTGCTCCTTCTAAAGATAAGACAATACTTGAAACGGTAATAAAGCCGATTGCAACCCACAACTTTAAGGTCACCTTCTCCTTGAAGATAAGAAGTGCAACGAGTGTTGTTGCAACAATCTCGAAATTGCCGAGCAAAGATGCATTTGAAGCAGAACCTATGCTTATTCCCAACATCAAAAATATGGGTGCTGCAATATCTATAGCAATCATACCGACCGTATAAGGTAAGTCTGTTTTTGTCAGCCTTTCCGATTGATCCTCTCTCCTCACATGAAACAGATACATGATACCGACTCCGACTCCTGCACCCAAATATAAGAAGGCAGCCATAAAGGTTGGGGGTATCTCATCTAACAGCACTTTTGAAAACGGTGTATTTGCTGCATAAAACACCGCCGCCAAAAGTGCCAACAAGACTGCTGTCGCTTTTTTGTTCCCTTGCATGTATTTATCTCCTTTGATACGAAAATTTAAAATTTATTAATAACAAGCTCAGTTTGATTTTTTCTTATAGTTCATTCCTATAACCATTCCCAAGAATATTCCAAAAGGCATTCTTATTGACGGTTTATTTACCCCAACGATATGCCTGCCGACATTGCCGAACACATCCCAGTTTAACCTCATCAATTTTAATTTAACCACTTTCAACCTGGCTTTATATTTTTTATGACAAAGGCGTTTCGGGATATAGACACCGCTCTGTTTTAAATCTTGTCTATCCTTGCATTTATACAAATAGGCTCTTGAAGTTTTATAGGCAAGCCCCATCCGGTTTGCTAAAATACATTTTATTCTTCCTGTTACTTCTCCATCCGGCAGAATAAGATTAAAATTTGTGCTGTTGTTCATCTATCCCACCTCAACCCAGATATTATTATTTTATATTATACCAGTTATCGGTAATTTTTAGGCTCCGTTTTTTCCCGATAACCCCTTCATACCCTTTTATTTATTCTGAAGCATCGCACATAGCGATTACTGCATTTGATGAAAGCTGTTACAGCTCTTCGAGAACACGGTAACTTTATAAAAGCACTCGGTCTCAATCAAACGACAGCCTGTCGTCTGATGAATACTTACATAAAAAAAGAAGATCGGACGCTATACATCCAATCTTCTTTTTATTTTATATATTGCTATTTTTTTAATTAATCCATGATTTCCATAACTTTACCGCAGCAAATCGGTACCAAGTCGCCTTTGGCAACTTTTTGCATTTTATTACAGGTTAAGCAGTAAACGGTACAGTCAAAGGGCGCGCGTAACTCCGGTACGGCATTGGCTTCCGCTTCGGATAAACCGCCGATGTGAAAACGGGCGATGTTCTTATCTCCGGGTTGGTAAACGCCGATCGGCGACAGTTTTTTATCGTCTCCGATACAATTGCCAAGTTTAATCCATAATGCTTCCAATTCTGCCGTTTCCACTTCCGTTTCCGGAATAAATTCGACAATGGCTTTGTCTAAATTAATCTTCATGAAATTCTCCTTAAAAACTATAATTGTTCCGTAATTATATCAATTACACTTTGCCTTGTCAACGAATTAACAATGCGAGTGCAGATAAAAAAAAGACAACTAAGCCCTCTCCTCAATTGTCGATTTTTTGTCTGTATATCTAAATTTTACATGTATGAGTCAACACTCAAGTCGCACACCTCGCATCGAATGACATCTCCCGGCGTTACGCCGATAGTTAGCTCTTACCAGAGAATCCTTCGGCACACAAAATATCCCGGTTACCGCTGCTTCATTCCTGACCTGACGGGGTTCCCGAGGTTTTGTTGCGTAGGGTCCGATCGTCAACACCACTTTCCGAGGGCAGACCCGAAATCAGCCACCCTTTTTAAGGAATTCAACCCTGCTATAGCGGATTGCAGGTTACAGAGCACCGCTAACTCTCCGTCTAGTGCGACTAGTCGTATCGACTAAAAATAAGTATAAAAAATGGCGGAGAGAGAGGGATTTGAACCCTCGGTACACTATCGCGTACACACGCTTTCCAGGCGTGCACCTTCAGCCGCTCGGTCATCTCTCCGCGCCTTCAATAAAATAAAATTGATGTTTCACATACTGGTATATTATACAAGGTTCGTCAGCTATTGTCAAACATTTTTAAGGTATTTAATTTATTTAAAATTCACAAATGTACAATAGCAACTATTTAAGCTCTTCCCTTTACTTTTTTGTAACGGTATCTGTTCGCCGAGAAAACCTATGATGATCCGATGTTAATTCGGCGACGCTATCCTTAATATTTGATAAATATATAACAAATAAATTTTATAAACTTGTAATTAAATTCAATTTATGACATGATTATAACAATTGATGTTGTAGCATGGAAGGCATATTCCATTGCAACAAAATAAAATCAGCAACATTTCATAGGGGAGGCAATATGAAAATTTTTGAGCAGTTTCAAATCGCTAATATGAAGTTAAGAAACAGGACCTATATGGCACCGATGGGCACGTCTACGGATCCCGACGGTTCCTTTTCCGATCGTTCCATCAGCTACTACGAAGAACGTGCCAAAGGCGGTTTCGGTCTGATTATTACCGGTGCCAACCAAGTTTCCCTTAAGTACGAAGCAAAGGCTTGTAATATTTTAGAAAGCCCAAAATCTTTCGAACAGATGAACTTTTTGGCAAGAAGACTTCACAATCAAGGTGCCAAATTGTGTATCCAATTGACTCCCGGCTTGGGTCGCATGCAGTTTACGACCGGCGATGTCAGACCCTATGCCGCAAGCGAAGTGGAATCTTTCTGGTTTCCCGGTTTAATATGTTAAGAATTGTCTAAAGATGATATTCAATTCCTGGTTAAAAAAATAGCCGCCGGTGCCGCCATTGCCAAAAATTTTGAAGCGGACGCCGTAGAGTTGCACGGTTATGGCGGCTACCTGATGGACCAATTCCAGTCGGAACTCTGGAATAAACGTACCGACGAATACGGCGGAAGCCTTGAAAACAGAATCCGTTTCTCCGTTGAGTGTATCAAAGCTATTCGAGAAGCTGTCGGTCCGGACTTCCCTATTCTATTTAAATTTACCCCTTACCACGGCGTGCCCGGCGGTCGTGAATTGCCGGAAGGTATAGCCATGGCTAAAATTTTGGAAGAAGCCGGCGTCGATGCCCTGCACATAGATATGGGTTGCTACGAAGCATGGTACAAGGCCATTAACACCGTTTACCAACCGAAGGGCGAAATGATTCACCTTGCCGATACAATCAGAAAAAATGTACATATACCGGTTCTATTAAACGGAAAACTCAACGACCTTGCCTTGGCAAATAAATGCTTGGAAGAAGAAAAAGCCGATATGGTCGGTTTCGGACACTTAGCCATCAGTGACCCCCACTGTATCAACAAATTCAAAAGAAACGAAAGCTACGATATCGTACCCTGTATCGGTTGTAACGAATGCCTGTTTGCCGGATTTAGCGGAAAAATCTTACAATGTGCCGTTAATCCCCATGCCTTTGCCGAAGACTACTATCCCGTTACACCCGGTAACCCCGACAAACGTGTACTTGTTATCGGTGGCGGACCTGCAGGTATTATGGCTGCCGTTACCGCTGCAGAAAGAGGCATGCAGGTTGAACTCTGGGAAAAAGAAAACAAGCTCGGCGGATTGCTTCTTGCAGCCGGCGGACCGAAGTTTAAAAAAGACGTCAAAGAATATGTCGATTACCTGGTCGGCAAACTCTACCGCAGCGATGTGAAAGTCTCCCTGGCAAAAGACGGTACCCCGGAAGAAATCCTGGCGGGCAACTACGATAAAGTTGTGTTTGCAACGGGTGCTTCTCCGATAATTCCGAACATTCCGGGGATCGATAAAGCATTGGTTGTCGGTGCCAACGACCTGCTTACCAACGAAAAAGAATACGGCAAAAAAGTTGTCGTTCTGGGCGGCGGACTGGTCGGTTGCAAAACCGCTTGCCACTGTGCCGATAAGGCCGATGAGGTAACCGTTGTAGAACTTCTGCCGGAAATCCTCATGAAAACCAAACACAGCAAAAACAACGATCAGGCTTTACGTCAACTAATGGAAGACTGCCGCATTAAAACCCTTACCGATGCCAAAGTGGTTGAAATTAAAGACAATGCCGTTGTCTACGAAACCGACGGTAAACAACAAACCGTCGAAGCCGATACCGTTGCCGTAGCTGTGGGCTATAAATCCAACACCGCTCTTTACGACGCTGTCAGCAGCAAAGTTGAGTGTGCGGTTGTCGGAGACGCCGAAGTTCCGGACAATATTTTAAAGGCTGTTCACCACGGCTTTAACTCGGTTAGATGTATTTAATCTGAACATCACAACTGAAGTTTTTATTTTAAGGGTGCAGGCGCCATGTCTGCACCCTGTTTTAATACATGCAATGATTGCTGTTATTTTCGGTTTTTTTTATTTTCTTACACGGCGTATGGTAAAATGTATTATCGGTACAAGTCCGTGCCGATAACAGTTTATCCATCGAAGGAGTTTTCATGAGACTATTAATTGACGGTGCCCATTGTCCCTTAAGCGTTCAACAATTGTGTCGCCGTTTAGGTACACACCATCGTATCGAGGTTATTATTTTTAACCCCGTTGAACGCATCGAGGATATCGACGATGCCGTCTTAAAACAAACGGTTTTGGAGACAGGTGTCGTTAACGACGTATTGTCGGACAATGCCGCCTTACACGACCTGGTGGTAACCTCCCACATTCCTTTAGCGAATAAGGTTTTAGAACGGGTAACTGCCGTGTTGCATCCGGACGGCTATATTATGAACCGAGCCGGTATCGATTATTTGCTTTACGAACGACACTTGGAAATTGAGGATCGTAAGCAAGGCATCGCAAAGGGCCTTAAAAAAAGAAGAGAAGAAGAAAACCGATCCTTTGAACATTTATTGTTGAGTTATATTTCGGGTATCAACACAACTTTGTAAAATTACGCAATAAAAAAGAGAAAGCAATGAATGTCATCGCTTTCTCTTTCGGGTTGTTTAATTTTTTCCGCAGCATTTTTTATATTTTTTTCCGCTACCGCAGGGACAAGGATCGTTACGACCAACCTTATTGTCTCTGACATAGGTTTTGGATTGCTTGTATTCTTTAGTAAAGCGTTTTCTGTCTTCTATCGAATAAATACCGTCCCACTCTTCTAAATTGTACAACCAATCCGCCGGAACAGCCAACATGTTCTTGTACAATTTTTCAAAGTTTATATTTAATTGGACTTCTGTATCTTCGTCGATATCTTCGTAAGAAACGCTTGTGCGGTCGAGGCTTTCCTCGATACCGTCCAAAAAACCGCCGATCCAGGCAAGGGGCATATCGTACCGCTCCGCCAATTCTTTCGGTACGACGGTGACTTGATTGTTTTTTTCGGCTAAAATATCACGATAGATATTTTTTTCGCTATCGCAATAGTCTTGCCAAAACTTGTACTGTGCTTCGCCACCGTCATTATATTTTTCTACTTCTGCTTTCCACAATTCGGATACTTTCATCTTAACTCCTCATACAAAGATTATGAGACAAGTATCTCACATTCGGACTTTTTGTCAATTACTTAATTTGTTGCGGAATGCCGCAAACCACAAAATAAACTTCGTCGGCTATTTTTGCCGTCATGACATTCATCCTTCCGGCGATATCTCTAAAATAATTACCCAGACGATAAGCCGGCACCAACCCCATTCCGACTTCGTTGGTAACAATAATCAGTTTTTTGTCACCGCACACGTCCAGCAGTGTTAGAACCTGTTCTTTTATTTTAGCTTCGATGCGATTGACCGTATCCATGCTACAGGTATCGTAATCGACCGGTTCGTCGATCATATTGTTGGTAATCATCACCGTTAAGCAATCCACTAAAACGGTTTTAGCTTCACGGAATTTCGGATCGTCTTTAAGGGTTTCAAAATTTTTATATTGTTCGACGGTATGCCAATGAGCAGGACGTTGCTCCCGATGTTTTTTTATTCTGTCCTTCATGCCTTCGTCAAAGGCAATGGCCGTGGCAATGTATACCACCGGTTCCGACGATGCAGCAACTATTTGCTCCGCATAGGTGCTTTTACCGCTTCTGGCACCGCCGGTTACAAGTACGGTTTTTTGATCAGGCTTCATGGGCCGCCTCCATCACTTCTTTTAATGCTTCGATCAGACGATTGTTGTCTTCTACGCTTTTTACGGCAACCCGAAAGTGGGTACCTGCCAATCCGTAAAAGTCCTCACAGGTTCGTATGTGAATGTTTTTTTGATTAAGTGCTTGCAACAACCAATCCGTATTGTTTTTTTCAAGGGCAACCAGGTGAAAATCCGCCCCTGCGGGGTAAGGTCGTATGCCTTTAATCTTGGAAATTTCCTCAAAGACTCTTATACGTTCTTTTGAAATGTAGTCCTTGGTTTTTTGGATATAGACGGTGTCTTCGTAAATGGTTTTTGCTGCAGCCAGGGCTAAAGTATTGGTTGTCCACGGCTCCTTATAAGCATTGAGTTTTTCAATGAGCCCCTCCGATGCAAGGGCGTAACCCAACCGAAGCCCCGGTAAGGCGAAGAACTTGGTTAAAGAACGGAGTATAAAGATATTTTGTACTCCCTTGGTGAGCAGTCGGTCGCAACTTTCTTTTTCGGTGAACTCAATAAAAGATTCATCGATAAACCACAACACCGTTTCCGGCAAAGCACTGATAAAAGTTTTCATTTCTTCCAAACTGTACACAACGCCCGTCGGGTTATTGGGGTTACAAATATATACGACATCGGGCTGAGTGGTTTCGTATGCCTGAACCAAGGCTTCCCGTTGCAGTCGAAATCCGTTTGTGTCACTTAAATAAAGCGGTGTATAGATCCAATTGTTGAGTTTTAATGCCCGTTTGTATTCGTTAAACGTCGGCGCGATGATCAGTGCTTTGCCCGGTGTTAAACTTCTGGGAAACAAATAAATCAGCTCTGTAGCGCCGTTACCTAAAATCAATTGTTTTTCGTTACAATTTAAGGCCTTTGCCAAAGCTTTTTTGGCGGATTTTCCGTCAATTTCCGGGTAGATATCCACCGTGTCCAGGGCACTATGTAATGCCGCGCGTATGCTGTCGGGCATACCCAAAGGGTTAATGTTGATGCTGAAATCCAAAATATGTTTATTTGTGCCGGTGTAGCCGCCGTGTTGATTCATAGGTTCTCCTTACCCAATCGCATGGGAAATGATAACATAGGCTCCTACGGCCAATACTGTCATCACCGTTTCCGACATAAAAATAATATCCGCCGCACTTTTAATATGCTGATAGACCAAGGGGTTTATGCCATCGCCGATGGTCGGCTTATGGGATATTTGCCCGAAATAGGTGTTGCTGCCGCCCAATTGTATTTGGAGTAAACCCGCAACCGCTGATTCGGGATAACCCGCATTGGGGCTTTTGTGGTTATTGGCATCTCTTTTAAATATGTTCCAGGCAAATTGAAGATCGTGCCCCAACAAAAAACCGCCAACCAACATAAAAAGTGATCCGAGCCGTGCAACGGGGTAGTTAAAAACGTCGTCCAAGGTTGCCGGAAAATAGCCGAATTCGGTGTAGGGTTCCTGGATATACCCCACCATGGAATCCATGGTGTTAACGGCCTTATAAACCATCGCCAATACCAACGGGTTTAAGCAGTCGTTAAAGGTTGCCGATAATACGCCGACCAACATATAAAATAATGGTGCCAAAACGCCGTCCACCGTATTTTCCGCCGTGGTTTCCACCGTCGCTCTGACAATTTGTTCCCGGGTGAGGGTTTGTGTATCGCGCCCGACCAGATAACTTAAAAGTTTTCTGGCCTTTTCCGTATCGTTTTCTTTTAAGGCTTCGGCAACTTTCATTACCTCGACTTTTAAACAATTGCTCGCCAAAGTCGTCGCTAAAAAATAAACGGTAACCGGAATAAAAACCCAGCGGTGTAAGGTATGTGCCAACCATTGCACCGATAATATGGTTGCACCGCTTATGGTAACAACGGCCAACCACATCAGCAGACCCTTTAATTGGCGATTGGTGCCTTTGTTTAATCGACGGGTAAAAAAACCGATCATCTTACCGATTGCAACAATGGGGTGCGGCAAATTGGGCGGATCACCGACTATCCAATCGACGGCCACCGCCGCAACCACCATTGAAAGCCACAACCCGGGGTTAATCTCAAAGACCATTTTAGCCCTCCATCATGCGGATCAATGCGTCGATATCAATGTGCTCCGAAAAGTTTTTTGCCAATTGATCGTATTGGCTTTCTTTAAACGCTTTGTAATCGAAGCCGACATCTTCTTTAAGGTTTTTCTTCTCACGAATATGACCGATGAGTTTGTCTCTAAATACGTCGTTATCGAAAATGCCGTGTAAATAAGTCCCCATTACCATACCGTTTTCCGATACGGCACCGTCTTCTCTACCGTCATCCAATCGACCGAAGGGCTTTGCCTTTCCGCCCAAGGTAGTGGTCCCCATATGGATTTCATAGCCGTCCACCGTTGTTGCTGTCGTGTTGATTCCCAATACGTCCGTTAAAATTTCGCCACTTCGCCGTGTAGTGACCTTTTGGCTACCCAACACGGTTCGGATATCTAATAAACCTAAGCCCTCAATCGCCTTTAATTCGGATTCCACGCCCATGGGGTCTTCGATACGCTTACCGAGAATTTGATAACCGCCGCAAATACCCACAATCGGTACACCGTTTTTGTGGAAGCGTATAATTTCTTCCGCCATTTTACTGTCGCGTAATACTCTGATGTCGTCGATGGTGTTTTTACTGCCGGGGATTACCAGTAAATCCGGATTAGCATGAGCCATTTGTCGTTGATTTTCGTAGTATTCAACGGAAATGTCGGGATACATATCAAAAACCGTGCAGTCGGTAAAGTTGGAGATGTGGCGAAGTCGCATCACACCTACGGTAATGGCACCGGCTTGTTTTTCAGTCCAACGGTCGGTAACGGAGTCTTCATCATCTATAATTAAACGGCTGTAAGGCATGACACCCAAGCATGGAATTCCCAATTTTTCGACAATGGTGTCAATGCCGGGTTCCAATAGAGTCACATCGCCCCTGAATTTGTTAATGATAAAACCTTTAATGCGGGCTTGCTCTTCGGGTTCCAGTAATTTAACCGTCCCGTACAGCGAGGCAAATACACCGCCTTTATCGATATCGCCGATGAGTACGGCGGGGGCATCCACCATTTCCGCCATACCCATGTTAACCAAATCGTTTTCTCTGAGATTAATTTCCGCCGGAGACCCCGCCCCCTCCATAATGATGTAGTCGAAGTCTTCTTCCAGTTTTTTAAAGGCACCGACCACCACGTCTTTCAACTTGCCCTTGTAGGCGTGAAACTCCCGTGCGTCCATATTAAATTCGGAAACACCGTTTAAAATAACTTGAGAGCCGACATCGGAGTTGGGCTTTAATAAGACGGGGTTCATTTCGACACGGGGTTCGATTCGAGCACATTCCGCCTGGGTCACTTGTGCCCGTCCCATTTCTTTTCCGTCTGCGGTGATATAGGAATTTAAAGCCATATTTTGAGATTTAAAGGGTGCAACCTTTAAACCTTTGTCGTTGAGTACACGACAAAAAGCCGCCGTTAACAAACTTTTTCCGACCGAGGAACCGGTTCCTAAAAACATTATTTTTTTACTCATATTTCTCCTTTAACGCCTCCATCACGTCGCCGACAGTAGTGACTTTTTTCGGGTAATTGATTTTCGGTCTGCGTAAAAACAAAACCGCAACCCCTTTGCTTCGGGCGGCGGACAGTTTTTCGCCGACACCGCCCACATCGCCGGAGTCTTTGGTCGTTAAGTAGGCGATGTTGCGTTCTTCTATGATTAGCCCGTTCATTGCTTCCGAAAACGGTCCCTGCATGGCAATGATGGCCGAAGGTTTATAGCCTAACGCCTCGCATTTTGCCAATACCGATGCCGTCGGTAGCACCCGTACGGTTAACCTAGTTTTGTCCAGCCTTTGGTAGTGTTCCAATTGTCTGCTACCGGTTGTCACTAAGATATTCCCCGACCTTTCCGCCAGAAACGCCACCATATCTTGATAGGTGTCAAACCCGATAAAGTATTTGCCGTCTTCGATGAGTCCGGGGCGTTCCAATCGTAAATAAGGAACGCTACCGGCTTTTGCCGCCTCTATGGCGTTGCGGGAGACTTCCACCGCATAGGGATGGGTGGCATCTACCACGCAGGTAACCCCTTCGTTCAGGATAAAGGCTTCCATTTCGGAGCGATCCATCGCTTGTGTGTGCAAAGTCAGTCGAGGGTTGTCGGGCAACAGGTTCGTATTAAATTGTGTCACCGATGCGTAGACGGTTTTGTAATTGCTCTTCAGTAAAGCCTCTACCAACTTGCGACTGTCGTAGGTGCCGCCCAGTACAAGGATCACAATTGATAACCCCTCGGTGTAATCATTTTTGTACCGTCTTCAGTAACATAGGTTTTGGAATTGCCAATAATTACCATCGAAAACATGTTAATCTCTTCATCGCACATGTTTTGTAAATCGCTGATCACCATGGTTTCGTTTTCTCTTTTCGCATTGGTTACAATGCCGACCGGTGTTTGCGGTGAGCGGTATTTTAACAAGATGTCCCTTGCTTCCACAATGTTGTTCGGTCTGCCCTTGGAACGCGGGTTATATAAGGCAATGACAAAGTCTCCTTCTCCGGCACAGGCAATGCGTTTTTTAATAACCTCCCAGTCGGTTAATAAATCGCTGAGAGAGATCACACAATAGTCGTGCATCAGCGGCGCACCCAAGGTGGCGGCGGCGGCGTTGGCGGCCGACACTCCGGGTACCACAACAACATCCACGTCCGCCTGTTCGTTTTCTACCAATTCCAACATAATACCGGCCATTCCGTAGACGCCGGCATCGCCGGAACTCACCAATGCAACGGATTTGCCCTGTTTGGCTATCTCCAAGACTTCTTTACATCGGTCTACCTCTTTACGCATACCGGAGGCGTAGACTTCTTTATCTCTTAGAAAAAATTTAATTAAATCAATATAAGTTTTGTAACCGACAACCACTTCCGCATTTTTTAAGGCGTCTTGTGCTGCGGGGGTCATATGTTCGTGTAAGCCGGGGCCTAAGCCCACTATCCAAATTTTACTACTCATTCGTCTCCTCATGTCCTAAAATAGTTTCGTTTGTTTTCCAAAGGGAAAGGGTCATGCCGCTGCCCTTAATTTTAGCAACCCGACATTCTCCGAAGCCCGAAACCACATAACCGGCCGGCTCACAAACGGAACCCAATCCCGTGGTACGGTACACCAAATCCGAGCGATTAAATTTCGACTCCACGGTTTTAATCATGGCATCGGGGACAATGGTCAACTCGGCGCCGAAGTGTCTGCATGCCTTTAATATCCCCGCTTCATCTGCTTTTAAACCGATGGTTGCAAATTTCGCAATACATTGGGGATATAAATTTTCCGCCGCCAACACGGCGTGAATATGATCGATGATGGTTTGTGCTTCGGTATTGCGACGGCAGCCGATACCCAGAACATAGGCTTTCGGAACGATAATTGCCGTCGGCAGCTTGTGTTGAGGCACAATTTCATCCGTAAAAACGACACGACCTTTCGGGTTTTGAATTTTTTCTTTAAAATTGTCGGGAAAGGTGATGTGATCGACGGGACGATTGCAGCGATTGACAAACTCAACCGGTTGTCCGTCCAGGATAAGGGCGGTTAATTTTTTGGCGTCTACAAAATTTTCCACCGCCCCTTTTAGTGCCTGTGCCAAGGTGTCTACCGCCATGGAATCCAACACATCGGTTGCGGTGGTAATAACCGCTTGTGCCCCTATTTTTGCCGCTACAAAACGACTTGCCGCGTTGGCACCGCCTAAATGACCGGATAAAAGGCTGATCACAAAGTCTCCCTTCGGATCGACCACTAATACGGCGGGGTCTACGGCTTTGTGCTTAAGCAAGGGTGCCATGGCACGCACCACGATGCCCGTCGCCATAATGCAAATTAATACGTCATAGGTTTGTGCTGCTTGTTGAAAGCCCTCTTTAAAAGTACCCGACATTGCCTTTGTACCCTCTCTCTGATATTTATGAAGGGTCAGGATATCCGGTTTTTTTTCGGCGACGGCTTCGGCGATTTCCAATGCCTTTTCGACACCTTGCCGAGTTACCGTTATAATCGCCCACTTTTCCTCATCGGGTTGCTTGTCTAAATTCATGGCTGAAAGAGGGGTCGTACAATTTGGAAAGGGCATAACGATCCCCTAAAAAGTCACCCACCAATATTTGTGCCTGTTTGGTGATACCGGCGTTTGCCACTTTATCGGCGATGTCCGCCAGAGTCCCCGTTACAATTTTTTGATCCTCCCAGGTTGCCCGCTGCACAACGGCAATGGGTGTGGTTTCAGGGTAATGGGTCAACAAACGCTCGATGACCGCATCCATCATTTGAACGGATAAAAAGATGGCCATAGAGGTGCGATGGCTGGCAAGCAATTCCAATTGTTCCCGTTCCGGTACCGGTGTTCTGCCCTCCAAACGGGTACATATAACGGTTTGGGACACTTCGGGCAGGGTAAACTCTTTCTTTAATGCCGCAGCGGACGCTACAAAGGACGATACACCGGGCACCACTTCGTAGGGAATATCCAATGCTTCGAGACGGTCCATTTGTTCTCGAATGGCACCGTAAATGGACGGGTCTCCCGTGTGGACCCGCACCACCTTTTTGCCTTGTGCCACTCCTTGTTCCATGACTTCTATCACTTCGTCCAGGGTCATGGCGGCGGAGTTATGAATTTCTGCGTTTTCTTTATGTCCCGCCAACACTTGAGGGTTAACTAAAGAGCCGGCATAAATAATGACATCGGCCTCATCGATCAGTCGTTTGCCTTTTAAGGTAATCAGTTCCGGATCTCCGGGGCCTGCGCCTATTAAATAAATTGTGTTTTTCATTTTATCTCCTAAAGGTGCACATTCGCTTAAAGTAAATCGCACACTTGTTTGCCGTTATGGCAATGGTCCACAAACATTTTGCGGATACCTTCGTATTGACCTAAGCCTTTTAAAATACAGTCAACGTTAAAGCCGTTTTGTTCAAAAACGCTCTTCCATGAATCTTCGTCGTCACCGGCCATATCGTTGATGGCGTGGTCGCCGGCGACAACCATAAAGGGTGCAAGGTATACCTTGGTATAGCCTTTTTCGTGTAACTTCGGAAAGATGTGGGTAAGCTCCGGAAAACCCTCTACGGTTGCCATGTATACATCTTCGTAGCCCGTGTGTTTAAATTGATAGTCCAGTGCCGGGTAAGTGGCATTGGCATGATGGTCGGAACCGTGACCCATAAACACGTAAGCCTCTCCTTCTTTTAAATCCGGTATGATCTCCTCAAGAACCGCCACCACCTGATGGTAGTCTTCAGTGGTGGTCAGTAAAGGTACGCCGATGGTCAGGGATTTAAAATCATCGCAATGTTGTTTTAATTCGTTAATGGTTAAGTCGTACTCGTAACCATTAATGACATGGGTGGTTTGGCAGACCACATCGTCATAGCCCGCATCTTTTAATTTTTGAATAGCTTCCAGGGGTGTATCGATATGTTCGCCGTCTCTTTCCTTTAATTTTTTAATAATCATTCGAGAGGTAAACGCTCTGTAAAAATCTCTGTCCGGATAGGACGCCTGCAAATCTTTTTCGATCGCACCGATGGTTTTTTCTCTGGTTGTATTGTAAGATGTTCCGAAGCTGATAACGAGTAAAGCCTTTTTTGACATAGTAACTCCTGATATTTCTTATGTTATATTTTTAAAAGCACTTTTTTGTGCCGCTAAAGTCTCTTCAATAATGCTCTTTGTGTGTGCCGCCGATAAAAAGATGCCTTCAAATTGAGCCGGCGGCAGGAGTTGGCCCAGTGCCAACATTTCTTTAAAGTAACGGGCGTAACGGTCGGTGTCCGAAGCCATCACCGAGGTATAGTTGTCCACTGTTTTATCGGTGAAAAACATCGATACCATCCCGCCGATACGGTTAACGGCAAGGGGTATTTGTGCTTCTTTTGCATTTTCTGTAAAGCCCTTTTCCAAGCAGGTCGCCAGTTCTTCCATATGGGTGTACACTTCGGGGTGGTCTTTTAAATAGTTGAGGGTGTTAAGCCCCATGGTCATGGCAACGGGGTTTCCGGATAAGGTGCCCGCCTGGTAAACGGGGCCGCTCGGTGCCAAGTAGTCCATAATTTCTTTTTTACCGCCAAAGGCGCCGACGGGCATACCGCCGCCGATAATTTTGCCTAAGGTGGTTAAGTCCGGTTGCACATCAAAATATTTTTGAGCACCGCCGTAACTTAAGCGAAAACCGGTAATCACCTCGTCAAAAATAAGAAGCGCACCATGTTTTTCCGTCAGTTTTCTTAACGCTTTCAGAAAACCCTCGGCTGGGGGTACCACGCCCATATTACCTGCTACGGGTTCCACAATAACACAGGCAATTTGATCGGGATAAGTATTAAACAGGGCGGCAACGGAATTTATATCGTTATAGGTAGCCACCAGGGTATCCTTTGCCGCTCCTTCGGTTACCCCGGCGGAGGTCGGTACGCCGTAGGTTAAGGTGCCGGAGCCGGATTTTACCAACAGAGCGTCGCTGTGCCCGTGATAACACCCTTCAAATTTAATAAATTTATCCTTACCGGTAAAGCCCCGTGCCAAACGAATAGCGGACATGGTTGCCTCGGTACCGGAGTTTACCATACGCACCGTTTCAATAGAGGGCATGGCGTCGATAATGGCTTCGGCAAGGTCCACTTCTACCGCCGTGGGCACACCGAAAGTAGAGCCTTTTTTAAAACGTTCGGCAAGCCCTTCGGTATAAACCGGAGAGCCGTGCCCTAAAATTAAAGGACCCCAGGATCCGATATAGTCGGTATAGGCGTTTCCGTCGACATCGTAAACCGTAGCACCTTTGCCGTAATCTACAAAAATCGGTGTCATACCGACGGATTGAAAGGCACGCACCGGCGAGTTGACACCGCCGGGAATTACCTTTAACGCTTCTTTATAATAACGTTGACTGTTAGTGTGTTGTTTCACCCTTGGTACTCCTTAATTAAATCCTGCAGCACCGGTGCAAAATAAGTTAAAATAATGTCGGCACCGGCACGCTTAATGGACAGCAACGCTTCGTAGAGTGCCTTTTCGTCCAACAGCCCCCGGTCCACGGCGTTTTGCAGCATGGCATATTCGCCGGAAACCTGATACGCCGCCATGGGCAGGTAGGACAGTTCCTTGCCCTTTGCCACAATATCCAAGTAGGGCATGGCCGGTTTGACCATGATAATATCCGCATTTTCCTGAATGTCCAAAGCCATTTCCTTTAAGGCTTCCTCGGAATTGGCGGGATCCATCTGATAGGTTTTACGATCGCCGAAGGTCGGTGCGGAGTTGGCCGCATCTCTAAACGGTCCGTAAAAGGCCGAGGCGTATTTCGCCGAGTAAGCCATAATGGGAATATTTTCGTAGCCTGCCGCATCTAAGGCTTCCCGCATTTTACCGATACGTTCGTCCATCATATCCGAGGGGGCAACCATATCGGCTCCGGCTTCGGCATGGCTGAGGGCAATGCGACATAGGGTATTTAAGGACTGTTCGCGGTCGATTGTGCCGTCTTTATGAAAGAAGCAGCAGTGGCCGTCACTTTTATATTCGCATAAACATACATCGGTGATGATGTACATATCGGGGTCGGCTTGTTTGATCGCACGAATGGCCTGTTGCACCAAACCGTCTTCGATGAAAGCCGGTGTCCCTTGGGCATCTTTTACGTCGGGTACGCCGAACAACAACAGGTAACCGATACCTCTTTCTCTGAAATCTTTAACGGCATCCGCCAACATATCCACCGAGTAGTGGTATTGGTTTTTCATCGAAGGGATTTCTCTTTTAACCCCCTTGCCGTCGACAATAAAAATCGGATAGACAACATCCGCCATTGACAGGTGCGTTTCTCTCACCAAATCGCGAACGGCTTTATTTTTTCTGAGCCTTGTCGGTAATAACATAAGCTTTCCTTTCTTTAAACTTGCACATCTTTTAAGATGGCATCAATCATTCCGTTAATGGTATATACGTCCGCCTCCATGGTTACGGGTACGCCGAGTTCCTGCATTTTAGCTGAAGTAATCGGTCCGATGGATACGGTTTTACATTGTTTGAGATAAGATAAGTTTTCTTCGCCGATTTTTTCAACAAAATATTGTACCGTGGTGGAACTGGTAAAGGTGATATAGTCGATGTCCCCATCTTTTAAAAGTGCTGCCATATCAACTTCCGAAACGTCCTCCCGCAGGGTTTGATAAATTTGAATTTCTGTAACTGTGCATTTTTTTTGCAGTGCTTCCACCACGTCCACTCGGGCATTTTTAGATCTGGGTATGAGAACTTTGGAGTTTTTGTCCGTTATCGGCCATAAGCCGTCAATCAACGCTTCCCCGACATAACGCTTAGGCATAAAATCCGGGACGATCCCCCGTTGTTCAAAGGCTCTTTTGGTTTCCGGACCGACGGCGGTAATATGTAGGCCGGCAAGGGCACGGGCATCCATTCCTTTGTTGTGTAAAGTTCTGAAGAAGATTTCCACACCGTTTACCGAAGTGATCACCAAGTGGGTATAGGTTTTTAATTCTTCCAACGTTCGGGCTAAGCGTTCCACTTCTTCCAATACCGGTTCGATGGTAATGGTCGGATACATCACGGCCTGTGCACCCAAAGTTTCCAATTGTTTGACCATTTTAGAACTTTGGGTGCGAGAACGGGTCACCACAACGCGTTTTCCGAAAAGCGGTTTGTTGTCGAAGAAACGTAGTTTTTCTCTCTTACCGACAACATCACCAACTACAATTAAACCCGGTGCCGTAATTTTCTCGGCAATTACTGTGTCGTAGATGGTTGCGACCGTGGCCGTTACGACGCGTTGATCCGGTGTGGAGGCTTTATGCACCACCGCAACGGGCTTGTCCTTCGACAGACCCTTTTCCATTAAATTATTCATAATACTTTGCAGGTTTTTGATCCCCATTAAAAAGACCGTGGTGCCTTTGTAGTCGGCAAGGGCTTGCCAGTCCAAATCTTCGCCGTCTTCCTTACGGTGTCCGGTCACAATTTGAAAGGACGCCACACAATCCCGATGGGTAATGGGAATACCCGCATAAGCCAGTCCTCCGATAACCGATGTAATACCGGGGATCACCTCGAAGGGGACGCCTGCATCGTAGAGAACCTCGCCTTCTTCGCCGCCCCGTCCGAAGACATAGGGGTCGCCGCCTTTTAAGCGAACAACGGTTTTACCTTCTTTAGAGAGGCGTACCAGCAAGTTGTTGATTTCATCCTGGGGCATGGCATGATTTTTGGCCCGTTTGCCTACATAAATTTGCTCGCAGCCCGGCTTGGTTTCATTTAAAAAGCTTTTGTTGACCAGGGCATCGTACACCAGTACATCACAGGTTTGCAGTTTTTCCCGTGCCTTAACTGTTAACAGGCCGGGGTCTCCGCAACCGGCACCGGTTAAATAAACCGTACCGTGGGTCATATCCTTTGCTACTTTTTCTTTTAGACGTTGTGCCAAACGTTGTCCCATGCTGACTTCCTCGCCGGCTTGACCGGACACATTGTCGCGGTGTAATACGCTTCCGTCCTGACTGCCGTACAAGCCGTGCAGCGTTATCCCGTTATTCCGAATCTCCAAATAAGCCCCCATGGGGGTATGACAGGAGCCGTCCAAAGCTTCTAAAAAAGAGCGTTCCGCCAACATTTGTCTGTGGGTGTTGTCGTCCATAATGCCTTTGAGCATGTCTTTGACAAAGGTGTTGTCCTCTGAAATTTCTACCGCTAAAATACCTTGTGCCGGCGCGGGGATAAAAGTTGTCTCGGGTAAGGGCAAACAATAATAATTGTCGTTCTCAAATAAATTGACACGTTTTAAACCCGATGCCGCCAAAATAACACCATCTAATTGTCGGTCCAACATTTTTTGAATACGGGTATCGATATTGCCGCGAATCCCTACAACATTAAGGTCGGGTCGAAGCGCCTTTAATTGGTACGCCCTGCGTTTGGAGCCCGTGGCTACCGTCCCGTGTTTCGGCAAGTCCGCCAAGGCGGTAATGTTGTGGGGGGTTACCAATACATCTCGGGCATCTTCTCTGAGAGTCGGTACACCCAAAGTTAAACCCTCGGGCAAGCGTGAGGGCATGTCCTTCATGCTGTGGACGGCCATATGTATCTCACCTGAGAGTAGCGCCTCTTCCAACGCTTTGGTAAACAAACCTTTATCGCCGATTTTATCCAAGGCGATATGTTGCACACGGTCACCTTTTGTTTTGATAATTTTAAGCTCAAAACTTACGTCGGGATTTTTTTCCTTTAAGCGATCTATAAGCCATTTGGTTTGAGTTAATGCGAGGTTACTGCCCCTGGAGCCTACGATAATTTTCATATTTCTCCTTTTCTGTTTGAAGTTCTTCCACCGACAGTTCTGTTAAAGCCGTAAGTTTTTGTCTTTTTAATGTCGAGTCTTGCTCTGTTTTTAAAATAATTTCTCTGATACTTCGCAATAAAGCGATGCGTTCGGTATAGTCGTTGTCGTATTGTGTTTCGATTTCTTTTTTTATTTTCCCGGTTAAGGCGGGACTCGCCCCTTCGGTGCAAACGGCGATGCTTAAATCGCCCCGTCGCACAACGGAAGGAAAAATAAAATCGCAATCTTCCGGGTTATCTACACGATTAACCATAATATTACGGGTTCTGCAAGCGGCAACAACGGCATCGTTGACTCGTCGGTTGTCGGTTGCGGCAACAACCAAATCCATGCCCTTTAAATGCTTTTCGTCGTAGTATTCACCTAAAAGTGTAACGCCCTCGGGACAGTACTCGCCGCGCCCAACGGCAAAAACCTCGCAAGGGTAGTCGCACAGGGTTTTAAGTCTTCGTAAGCCGACCTTACCCAAACCGATCACTAAAACACGTCGGTCTTTTAAATTTAAAAGTACGGGCAGCTTCATTTGTCGTTCCCTTCAAAAATACAATTTAAAACCTGTTCGATATGGCCAACATCGGCTTTGTCTTCTAAAGATTTTAATCCGTGAATGGCGGGCATTACCATTTGTCTGAATTTGGATTTGACAATTTTTTCCAAATACGCCTTATCCTTACCTTCAAAGGCATAGCGTTCGTTAAGCAGATTGACAGTTTCCTTTGCTTTGGTCATCGCCATACGGTTAAATTTTCCTATCATCGCATCGACTTTGGATTTATCGATCCATTCCATGAGGTTATCAATCTCTCCGTCGATTTCCACTTCTATTTTTTTTGCGATTACCATTCTCTCCCGGGTTTTTTCGTCGATAAAGTTGTTAAAGTCGTCGATGGTAATCAATTGCACCTCCGCCATGTCCCCTACCCGACGGTCGACATCTCTGGGCAGTGCCAAATCGATAATCAGCAAAGGTTTTTTGCGGGGGTGCATGTGGTCGTGATCAATGACCAGGTGGGGCGACGCCGTTGCCGATATGACCACATCCATATCATTAATGAGGTTGTAACGGTCTTCGTAGCGGTACACGTTGATACCTTTGTAAATATGGCGGTACTCGTCGCCGGAGTGGTAGGTTCTATTGGTCATAAAAACGCGGTTAAACCCTTCGGACGCCATATAACGCAGCGCCAACATGCCCATTTTCCCCGAGCCGATAATTAAGGTGTTTTTATTGGCGTAGTCCGCCACATGGCGTTTAATGTATTTGACCGCCGTAGAACTCAAGGATAACGGTTTTTCCGATATTTTATAAACCGTCTTTACCTTTTTTGTGAAGGTAATCGCTTCTCTGAAGGTTTTCGTTAAATATTTGCCGGCTCCCTGTGCACGCTGTGCCTTGTCCAAGGCTTCTTTAACCTGTCCCAAAATTTGGTCCTCGCCCAAAATCATGGAGTTGAGTCCCGTTACCACATGGTACAGGTGTTCCAGGGCATCGCGATCACTTTCAGAAAAAAGGTAGGGTTTGAGTTGCTCGGATTTTTCCGCGCAATAAAAATGTTTCAGTATTTCCTCTACACGTGTTACATCGGCATCCGCCGCGGTAACATAAATTTCACTGCGATTACAGGTGGACAGTATAATCACTTCGCTGATTTCGGGATACGCTTTCAGCTTTGCGACGGCTTGATTGATTTGCTTGGTGGTAAATGCACCCATTTCCCTAATTTCTAAGGGTGTATTGCTATGATTGACACCTACAACAACCGGTTTCATAATTTCCTGCCTTACCTTTCTTTGTTTCCGAACCGTTTTCGTTTACTTCTTTTTACCCGTTATAATAAAAATCGGATTGGCGGCTCTCAACAGGGTTAAGCCGCCAACGGCGTCCCCTCTGCTGACGGCAACCTGCACCAATTCCGCCTCGATAAAATATTTTTTCATAAGCGTCATCGCCTCCGCCGCGTTTTCCAGGGTTACGAAATTGGCGACAATGCGACCGCCCGCACCCATGGCATGGTAGCTCCACTCAAATATTTCTTCCATTTTACCGCCGGTCCCTCCGACAATAACTTTGTCGACGGGTGTTGGAATATCTTTTAAAACCTCCGGTGCCCGACCTTTTATGAGACTGACATGGTTAAAGCCGAAGCGACGGGCGTTTTCTTCGATTAATCGCAAAGCCTCGGGCTTCGTTTCAACGGCGTACACCTTACCCTCGGGCGTTGCGTAGGCCGCCTCCATGGTGATACCGCCGGTACCGGCACCGATGTCCACAACAATATCCTTCTCCCGGATTTCTAAAAAAGCGACGGTTAATATACGGATTTCCCTTTTGGTCATGGGTACTTTACCGCGCAGGTAACAATCGTCCTGATAGCCTTTAATTCTGCTCATCTGCTATAATTACCACTGCCATACCCCGTGTTTCATGCAACACACCTTGCTCCAAGGGGAGGGATGTTATCCGCTCTTCCGGGTAGGACAGGTCCTCTCCTATATGTATGATTTTATTTTTAATTCCCGCATCCGCCAAGGTTTTTGCAATAAAGGCCGGGTGATGAGTATCATCGGTTAAAATGCCCACAACGGGATATGTCGATACCGCCCGTAACAAGTCCGTTTCCCGTCCGTGCATGCTGATTAATTTTGCCTCCTGCCAGGTTTTGTTAAGCTTGGCAAAAAAGTACTGCAAAGAGGAAATTCCGGGTATGGTTACAATGTCCGCCGTCGGTACCACGCGTTTGGTATAGGACAACAAGCTGTAGAAGCCCGTATCCCCCGAGACAACAATTGCCGTGGGGGTTTGTCGGTAGCGGGCAACAACCTCCGCCATTAAGTCTTTAAGTGGTGTCCCCTCGCCAATAACAAGCAACTCTTTACCCCGATGGTCAAAGCTTTCCAGATGACGTTTGCCACATAAAATTAATTGTGCCTTCGCGATTTCTTTTTTGGCAAGGGGTAATATATAATCCGGATGTCCCGGTCCCAAGCCAATTACTTTTAACGGATACATAAGCTTTCCTTTAATTTTGCCGCTCCTTTACTCTCTCCCAAATAACCGGCCGCATTGGAAAACAGTATGACTTCCACTTGCTTGTGATGAAACACCTTTTCTTCGCATTTGTTTTTAACCCTTTGCGCGATATGGTCGTAAAAGCCGGTCAGACCTGCGGCGTCAATCGCCGCCATCGCATCGTCGGTGGTGGTGGCCGCCATGACGGCCTTAATACATTTTTGGTCGGCACCCAACAGAGCGGCATGAGCCGCCATAATTTCCAAACGTCCGTCGGCGACGGCACTGTGGGTGTGAAAAATGCCCCCCGCCACCTTAATCATTTTGCCGAGGTGTCCTATAAATAAAATGCGATCGAATGCCATTTTTTCTGATTTTTCAAACATGAATCCCACAAAATTGGATATTTTTACCAGACGGTCGGTATCCAGCCCGATGCTTTGCGCAAAGTCTTTCCCGTAGTTGCCGGGAACAAAAATAATATCGCGATAGCCTTTTGCCTCCAAAACGGACAGTTCCACCGCCATGGTGTCCCTCAGAGCTTGCTCGCTCATCGGTTCAACAATGCCGGTCGTGCCGATAATAGACAGACCGCCGACAACCCCTAGTTTGGGGTTAAAGGTTCTTTTGGCAATTCGCGCGCCACCGGGTATGCTGAATTCCAGTGCGACGCCTTTATCACAGCAATACTCGGCTAAAACCTTTGCTACTTCGCTTTCAATCATCTTTTTAGGTGTGGGATTAATGGCGGGTTCCCCGGGCGGAACACTGAGCCCTTTTAATGTGACGGTTCCCACGCCTTCACCGGCCGTCAATCGAAGCCCTTTTTGATCGGTTAGCTTTGCTTCGGCGTAAATATATAAACCGTCTGTCACATCGGGGTCGTTGCCGGCATCTTTTTGTACGGCACACCTCGCCCAAGTGTCGGTCAGCTGACAGTCATGCAGTTTTAATGTGAGCACCCAGCCCTTCGGCGTATCGATGGCTACTTCCGAACAGGTTTGTCCGGAAAGCAACATCGTAACGGCACCCTTTGCCGCCGCAGTGGCGCAGGAGCCTGTCGTATAACCGTAGCGTAAATTTTTATCGCCCTTTTTGATAAATTTGTCCAGCGCCATCGCACACCTTAGCCCAAGGGGTAGTTTTTCTTAATCAATAAAGTGGAGAGATAAGGAATTTTACCCTTTAAGTCCCGAATATCCCTCGTTACTTTTTGGTTCGCCATTCCGATGTTGGAAACCAACACAAAGGAAGTCTCCAACCCACGTGTTATAAGTTCCTCCGCCATCCAGGTGTTATCTGCGGAAATTTTCATTACGACGATATTTTGATGAGCCTCTAAAATGGCACGAATTTCTTCTTTCGGCTGTGTCATCGACACAATGCCCAAGCTTTCCTCCCCTTGCGTTAAGGGAATATTTATTTGAGCCGCCAAATTACAAAAAGATGTAATGCCCGATACCGTTTCAATTTGAATGTCGTGCTCCAACAAGTACTCCATAATATACGAGTACGTGGAGAACACCATGGGGTCGCCCAAGGTTAAAAAGACAACGGTTTTGCCCTCTTCAATTAAATCGTGAATGACCGAGGCGTTTTCTTCCCATTTTTTTTCCAGGACATCTCGCTCTTCCGAGAGAGAAAGCATGGGAAAATCCATCTCCAACAGCCGACTGTTCTCCGGCAGGTGGGGCTTGGCGATACGATACGCCACGGAAGGCTTGCCCATTTTGCCCGTTGGTGTGACGATGACATCCGCCTTTTGAAACAAGTTGTAGGTTTTAAGGGTAATCAGATCCGGATCTCCCGGTCCGACACCGACTCCGTAAAGTACACCGGCCATCTTACCACTCCCTCCCCAGTCGATACAGCATGGCGTTTAAAATCGCAGCAACCACCGGACTGCCGCCTTTTCTGCCGTTAATGCGAATGTAGGGTATCTGTAAGGTGTCCAATTTATCCAAATCTTTTTTAGATTCCGCCGCACCGACAAATCCGATAGGCGCTCCGATAATTAAGTCCGGTTTTCTGCCGCCGGCTTCAATCCATTCGATGAGACGGTAAAGTGCGGTGGGGGCGTTGCCCACGGCAAAAATACCCACTTCTTCATTTTTTAAGGCTTTTTCCATTGCCACTGTGGAGCGGGTGACCCCTTTTTGTTTGGCCAGTGCCACAACATCCTCGTCGTGAACGTAATTGATAATTTCGCCGCCATGGTTGGCAAGGTTTTTGCGATTGACGGCAACCTTAATCATATTGGTGTCCGCATATATTTTTTTGCCTTCTTTTAAGGCTTTTAAACCTGCCGCGACCGCATCGTTTTTAAATTCGATCAGGTCGGCGTATTCGAAGTCGGCGGTGGTGTGAATGACACGTTTAACAATATCGGCGATATCCTCGGGGAATACTTTATTACCCAATTCCTCGGTGATAATTTCAAAGCTTTTACTTTCTATTTCTTGGGGGTTGTTAATATACATGGTGTGAATCCTTTCTATTTCTGTACGATGATTTCCGTACCGCCCGAAATAATCTTTTTAAAATACAGGGTTTCATAGGATTCCTTTGGAATCATTTGCACAAAGTCCCGCATAAATTTTTGATAGTCAAATTGTCGGTCATCATACATAACGCCGATAACGGTGCCGCTGTGACCGGTGACCACACCGGTACCCCGACAATTTTCGCTCAACGCGATGAGAGGTTCCAAGTGAGGTTTATAAATAATTTGTTGATTTAAACGTGCACTTTCCGTACAAGCTTGCCCTACTAATAGCATGTTGCCTTCCGCGAGCCCTCTTTCGAAAGTAAAAAGAATTTCATCAAAACGCCTCCGCTCTTCGGCACGATGCCCCCGGGTCTGCCCGTGAAAGCCCATCGTATTGATACCGCCTTTAAAATCGATGATGATCATGTTGCCTTTGGGACTACCCTTATATTCCTTTAAAACCTTACCGTGGACATGGTCAAACAGAACGGTTTTCTCAAACATAACACTATCCGTCGGTTCGACCTCCACGCATAAAGCCGCCATGGTGTCCGGACAAATATTTAAGTCGAAATACAACGACAAAGCCGAACCCACAGCGGCCAAATCCGCCGTGGAGCTCGCCATGCCCTTCTCGAAGGGAATTTCGGTTCGCATACCAATGTGTAACGCTTTAAGCTTCTCGGCGGGTAAGCCGTACCTGTTGGTGATGATATCCACCAAACGGCGAGACTTGGGGTTGAGCCGCGTGCGCGTTTTTTTTGGTGTAATCCGCGCAAACGCGTAGAGGTCCACAGGGCAGGATACCAGGCAAGGCTGTTCCTCGTAATGGCCTTGAATGAACTCCCCGCAGGAGCCCGGCACCCGAACCATAATTTCTTTCATGGTAACCTCAATCCGTAAAGACACCGTCCAACATGGCGGGCAGCCATTGGGGGTTGGCATAAAAATGAATATGAGAATACCCGGCAAGAGTATTATGGTGTTTAAAGCCGTCTTCCCAGCTTATCGTTCCTTTTGTCGCTCTATAAAGGCGCGGGTATTGCTCCGCACCCCGATCTATCAGACTGTGGTGAAATTCGTGGGCGTTAATACCGACCTGTTTGTCGCCGAAGGTTGCCGTTATCCGGGAGTAACCGAAGCGTTGCAGCCCTTTGGTCATTCGACAATCCATATCGTAAAAGCCGACCATTTGCCTGCTCTGACCTTGCAGATCGGTCACTTGACGTGTTAAATAAATTAAACCGCCACATTCCGCGTAGCAAGGGAGGCCTGCTTCCAAAGTGTTTTTTATATCCGTACGCATCGCTGTATTTTGTTCCAATTCGTCCGCAAAAACTTCGGGAAAGCCTCCACCCAAATACAACGCGTCAACGGATTCCGGCAATCGGCTATCCGTCAACGGACTGAAGGGTACTAAGGTAAAGCCCAGCATTTTTAAAACTTTTAAATTGTCCCTGTAATAAAAATTAAATGCTTTGTCCTTGGCATAGGCAATGCGTTTACCCACATAGCGATCGACATAAGGCGCGAAAGGGTCGTCGATAAGGGGCGGTTTTTTTTGAAACGCCGCCAATTGTAACATTCGGTCCAAATCGATATGGGCTTTTGCCACTTCCGCAGCCCGATCGACCTGTTCTTTTAAGCCGACCAATTCATCTACGGGGATCAACCCCAAGTGACGGCTGTTCATAGTAATATCTTTCGTTTCAGGAAAGTAACCGACACAGGGTATACCGGCATAGGTTTCTATAACATCTTTTAACAGCTTGTAGTGTGATGCCGTTTTAATTTTATTGATGATAACTCCGGCAAGGTTGATGTTCGGTTTGAACGTCGCATAGCCTTTAACCATGGCGGCGGCACTTTTTGCCATTCCCCGCCCGTCAATCACCAAAAATACGGGACAATCCAATACCTGAGACAAATAGGCCGAGCTGCCTCTATCGTCTTCCCGGCTATGCCCGTCGTAGAGGCCCATAACCCCTTCCACTACCGCAACGGCGTCCTCATTCAGTTTTTCATAAAACAAACGCCTGGTCGTGTCGTCCGACAGCATCCATGTGTCCAAATTAACGGAAGGGACATCCGTCACAAAGGTATGAAACATGGGATCGATATAGTCGGGACCGGTTTTAAAAGGTACAACCGAGTAACCGCTCCGAACCAAGGCCCGCATGACACCCATGGTGACTGTTGTTTTTCCGACATTGGATGATATGCCGGCAATCATAAATTTTTTCATGCCCTTCTCCTTTCCCCTGATTTTTTACATAAAAAAAACCGGACGTGTCCGGTTATCTATTTTCCTCCGAAACACATATGGCAATAATTTGTTTTCTGGCTTACAGCACATGCTGCTTACAGTAGCGGGGACTGCAACGGATTTACACCGTTTTTCCAAATTAAAGCTGTCTAAATTTTAGCATAAGATTTACCGTTAAGCAATAATTTTTCAATCAGATAAAATTTTGCCGGATAGGGGGTATCGGTATTCAACGGGGGATGCCCTCGCCTAAATTTCATACAAAATAAACGCTTACGCCGTAGCGTTGTATACCGTATACGACGAATGCGTTATATTTGATACTATCAAGATTATGCCTGGTTATCGTCTTCCGCTTCTTGTGTTGGGGCGACTTCTTTTTCGGTTCTGTCCACCTTGGATTTCAGAACAAATTCCCGAACATTGACAACTTTTCCGTCATCCAAATATATTTTAATTGTATACTCAGTAAGAAAAGCAACGCCCAATCCGATCACCGACAAGACCGGTGCCAATACTAAACCAATGGTTGACACTACCAGAGAAATATCCAATATGATGGTGTCGTCCTTTTCGATGGTCAGACGACTGGCATTACCCGTTTCCCAAATTTGTTTGATAGCGTCGGTGATATCCTTCATTAAAACTTTTCCTTTTTTACTTGCCGTATCTTTTGCCTGTTTTGCGCTTTCTTTTGCTTTTTCGTAGGTTTCTTCCGCGGTTTCCTTTGCTTTTTCGTAGGTTTTTTCCGCCTTTTCCTTTGTTTCTTCGAATTTAGCTTCCAGTTTTTCTCTTGTTTCTTCCTCTTCGATGACTTTTTGTGCCTTTACAATATTAATTGCTTCTTCCACATTGCCTTCCGTGGCCATTAATGCGTCTTTTACTTGTTGATAGCTGCCGTCGGTCGCTTCGATAACCGCTTCTATCATTTCCAATGTTAATGTCGTATCCATCTGAGGACCTCCTTTAAGTGGTTGGTTTATTATAGCATTCACAAAAGGGGTTTTTCTTAAATACCGTCGTTGCCTTTTTGTTAATTTTTGTTAAAATAACAGATATTGTAAGGAGATACCCATGAAGCAAAATCAGATTAATTTATTGGAAGGATCCATCGCGGGTTCGCTGACGCAATTGTCCCTGCCAATTATGGCAACTTCTTTTATTGCCACCGCTTATTCTCTGGTGGATATGTTTTGGATTTCACGTTTAGGGGCTTACGCGGTTGCCGCAGTGGGCACCGGCGGTTTGTTTTTATGGTTTTCGGAGAGCTTTGCCATTATCACGCGGTCCGGCGGGCAGATTTTAACCGGCCATGCCCTGGGGCAAAAAAATATACACCTGGCCAACCGATATTCCGTTATATCTTTGAGTGCCGCCTTGGTGTTTTCACTCATTAACGCGTTGATCATGTTCTTTTTGGCTCCGTCAATTGTCGCGTTTTTCCGCTTTCAGCAAACGGAAACCGTCGTTGCCGGTATTCATTATTTAACGGTTGTCGCCTATGAAATGCCCTTTTTTTATTTAACCCTCACCCTAACCGGTTTGTTTACGGCAAAGGGTAACAGCCGCACGCCGTTTTTAGCCAATACTTTTGGTTTGGTGTTGAATATTGTGTTGGACCCCGTTTTTATTTTTATTTTAGACTTGGGCGTTAAAGGTGCGGCATGGGCGACGGTATTGTCCCATGTTTGTGTGTTTACCCTGATGTTGTTTGCCGCTAAAAAAGACCCTCTTTTCGAGATTTGTCGACAATCTTATTCCGAATGGTTAAAAGACTTTCGTCATATTTTAAAAATAGGTACGCCGGTGGGGGTACAATCCATGTTGTACTCCGGCGTTTCTATTTTTATCGGTCGTCTCGTGGCGTCTTTCGGAGATATATCCGTCGCGGTACAAAGAGTCGGCTCCCAGGTGGAGTCCATCTCCTGGTTGACGGCCGACGGTATCGCATCGGCAACCAATGCTTTTATTGCACAAAATTACGGTGCCGCACAATACCGACGTGCCAAAAGAGGTTATTACAGCGGTTTAACCATCGTCGTATTGATCGGTGTTCTTTCTACTGTAATTCTGTATTTTTTTGCACAGGATATTTCAAAACTTTTTTTAAAGGAAGCCGCTGGGATATCGGGCGGTATCGCCTATTTAAAAATACTTTCTCTGTCCCAGATTTTTATGTGTATGGAAATTTTAATTGCCGGTGCCTTTGCCGGCTACGGTAAAACGCTGTACCCGTCGCTGATCATTGCCGTTGTTACCTTGTTGCGTTTGCCCTTGGGCGGATTTTTATCCGGATTATACGGTGTGGAGGGCGTTTGGTGGGCCATTACCCTGACCAGTATGGCAAAGGGGATCCTCCTGTCCTTAGCATTTTACGTCTTTGTGACGAAGTGGTCCCGAATTAATTAATCACAACTTTTACCCTATTATGTCATTAAAAAGCGGGCAGATACGCATAGTCGCATCGGCCCGCTTTTTTTAATTGTTTTGATAGGGTTTTAAGGCGTGTCGCACTTGTTTACAAAATTCCAAAGGCGGTTTCTTTTGCCAGTTTTTATTTGCCAATACCTCGAAGGACAATACCTCCATAGGTGTACGACCGATGTTTTGAAGAACCTCTTTAAAGGGAATTTTCCCTTCTCCGGGAATCCAGTGGCGGTCTTTTATTAAATCGTTATCCGACAGGTGCAATGCCCGTACCTTTTGGGGATACTCTTTAATAATCCGACCTTTGCCCTCCTCCAACATATAGTCGTGGGAGGAGTCGTAACACATGGCAAAATAAGGTGAGTCGATTCGATCCAATAAATAACGCAACAAAAATTGTCTGGATACATTTTCGACGGCTAAGTAGACTTCCTTTGTTTGTGCAACTTCGGTTAATGCTTTAAAAAAATCCAATCCGTTTTGCTTGGTATAATCGCCTAATTTTATATCGCAGGTATGAACAACCAAAGCGGGAACGCCGTGCCTGTTGCAGGTTGCCAACATTTCATTAAAGGATTGCAGCAAATCGGCATTTTCTTTTAAGCTCTTTTCCCAAATGCGACTATAACCGATAAAAGGTGCATGGAAGTTGGTCACTTCCATACCTCTTTTTCGTACATAGTCGCAAAATTTTTCTTTATCGTAGGCGTAGGGTGCCGCTTCGCTTTCCAAGGAAAGCATTACTTCATCAAACCCCGCCGCCGCAATGGTGTCGATCCGCTCTTCAAAGGGCATAAAGTAGCCGAACCAGGAAAACATGGAATATTTCATAAGCTCTCACCGAGTTTTACGATTGCCTCTTTGTAAGGCGGTTTTAAAATACCTTTCTCCGTGATGATGGCCGTTATCAACCGATGGTCGGTAACATCAAATGCCGGGTTACAAACTCCAACACCTTTCGGCGTTAAGCCGATATCTCCAATGTGGGTGACCTCTTCGGGGCGACGCTCTTCGATGACAATCCCCTCACCGTTTTTTAATTTGAAGTCGACAGTGGAGCTCGGTGCCGCCACATAAAAAGGTATGTTGTGGTAATTCGCCAATACCGCCAAAGAAAAAGTTCCGATTTTATTGGCAACATCGCCGTTTGCCGCAATTCGATCGGCACCGACCACCACACAATCCACCTTGCCCTGCTTCATCATCCAGCCGGCCATATTATCGGTGATAACCGTAACGGGAATGCCGTCGGCATGTAATTCGTAGGCGGTTAAGCGTGCCCCTTGTAAAAGAGGGCGGGTTTCGTCGGCATACACCTTTACGTTTTTACCCGCTTCCCATGCCGCTCGTACAACACCCAAGGCGGTGCCGTAGCCCGCCGTCGCCAAGGCACCGGCATTGCAATGGGTTAATATTTGAGCATTTTGCGGTATTAATGTGTTACCGTGTACGCCGATTGTGCGACACATCGCCAGGTCTTCTTTAAGGACGGTATCGGCTTCCGCTTTAAGGCTTCGGGTCACCGCTTCGTTGGAAAGACCTTTTTGTTTTTGAACGCATTGTTCCATCCGTTCAATCGCCCAAAAAAGGTTAACGGCTGTCGGTCGTGCCGATGCGAGCTCACTTGCCGCTTTTTTCATGGCCCGCATAAAATCTTCCGGACTTAATTTTTTAAATTCCTCCGCCGCGAAGTACATGGCGTAGGCAGCCGTTACACCGATTGCAGGTGCTCCCCGTACAACCATATCCCGAATGGCTTGTGCGATCTCTCTGTAATCCCGATAGGAGCGATATATTTCCTCCCGAGGTAGCAACCTCTGGTCGATGAGTATCAGGCGACCGTCTTTATAATATACCGGGTGCATATTAAACCTCTATGGCGTCAATCAATTTGAAGATGAGTTGTTTTACTTTTTCGGTATTGTCCGCCAAAACTCGCAGGACTTCCTCCCCGGTGACGGGTTCAATATCGTCGCGACCTTCCAAACCGGCGTCGTAATCGGTAATTAAAGCAATATTCACCACCGGTATGCCCTTTTCGATGCACAAATAGCCCTCCGGATACTGTGTCATATTAATGATATCCGCACCTAAAATGTTAAACATGCGGCTTTCCGCCTTGGTGGAGAAACGGGGACCGTTGATAACGGCAACGGTTCCGCCGTCGTGCACGTTGATCCCCAAAGTTTTCGCCTCACTCAAGGCCAGTTGTCTTAAGTTTTCATCGTAGGGGTGGGCGGAGGATAAATGCTCCACTTTCGGACTTTCAAAAAAGGTGTCCTTTCTACCCGAAGTAAAGTTGATAAATTGATCCGTTACAACAAAATCCCCGGGTTTAAAGTCCGGTCGCAAAGATCCCACACAACAGGGGGATATTAATGCTTTGACGCCCAATTGATGCATGGCGTCAATATTGGCACGGTAATTAATCTCCGACGGATTAAGGCGATGATCTTGTCCGTGCCTGGGCAAAAAAGCCACCTGCTTATTACCGATCGTCGCCAGGGATACATCCTCCGAGGGGGGACCGTAACGGGTGTCTATGCTGATCCTTTTAACATCCGGAATTAATTCATAAAAGCCCGATCCGCCGATGACACCGATTTCCGCTTTATAGTACAACATTTTTATTTCCTTCTTTCTTATTTCCACTTGGATTGGATATCTTCTTCTTCCGCAACTTCTCTTTTAAAGCCCAACCATTTGTATTTGGTTTCTTCTTCGCTATCGTCCGCTTCTTCATCAGGTTGGAGAATTTCCTCCTCGGGTGTTGATTGGTGTTGTTCGTGCTTTTCCCCTTCCGATATCTCGATCTCTTCCGATGTTTTTTCTTCCGGTTGTTCTTTTATATCGGAAGACGCGTCTTCGTAATTTTCTGTACCGTCGGGTTCCGTGTTTTCGACGTGATCTTCCGGCTCACTCGGGCATTCCGCCGCTTCTTCCAGTTGCCGTTTCCAGGGCGTGTCGTCACTGTTTAACAATTCGCTTTTAAACCCGATCCATTGCGATTCGGTTTGACGGGAAATCTCTGATTCCGCCTTATCCCGATTTTTATTTTCCAAATTTTCAAGCCAGCTTTCGTTTCTTTTAATTTGCGGTTTATCGGCATTAACCGCCGCACGCCAGTCTTTTTTAGTATCGGGGAAATGTTCTTTTATAATTGCCATGTCCAGCGGCTCTTTCGTTAACAGAGCCATCACACCGCATAACTTGTCGGGCAGGTGGCCTTCCTTCGGCCATTGCAAAAACATTCCGATTTCGAATTTCATAATGGAGTCCACATCCAACCCTAAGGATTCCAGAGAATACCTGAGAATTTCAGGATGACGACAAGCCCCCTCGCCGGTTTCTTTCGTACATGTTAAACCGTCGGATAATTCGCAAATAACACAATTACCGGGCATTAAAGCCACACTGCCCGGCACTTTTTGTTCTAAAGCCAACAAATCTTTAAATGCCGATACTTTTAATACTTTCATAGCGTTGACGGCATAGTCGCCCACTTTGGCAACGCCGATTGTTTTTTGCCGATCTTCTCTGGGAATGTGGTATTCTTTTCCGATGAGGTAGGCATAGTTGTAGTTGTTCAGCCATTCTTTTTCATCAAAATTATAATCCGGACAAGACCAATTTTTTTCGTAATTGGGACATTGGTAACAGAATTTACGTGTTCTGTCGAAGTTGTGGTACTCCTCTATTAATTTTTTTATTTCTACCGGTCCGTCTGAAAAGCGATAGGTGTATTCCATATTTTACCTCTTCAATTGTTGCGTTTTAATACGCTTAAAATTTAAATTCGGAACAAGTCCGACTATTACTTATATTTTACCTTATGCAATCTTTTTCATCAACCGAATGCGAATATTTTATAGGTGTATGACATTTTTACCTCCGGGATTTTTTGTTCCCTTTGCCTTTTCTTATTTTATCTTTGTTTTCTGTTAATTTTTACATTTCTCGATTATAATATATCTACGAAGAGCTACGAAGGGAGTTTTTTAATGGAATATTCAACGGAAATTAAAAACATGTGTCATGTTGCAAATAATGCCGATCACGGTTCCGCCCCCATTCCGGTAGAAGGAAACTGGGTAAAGGCGCGTGAAGTCAGCGACATCTCCGGCTTAACCCACGGTGTCGGCTGGTGTGCCCCGCAACAAGGTGCTTGCAAATTAACTTTAAACGTTAAAGAGGGTGTGATTCGAGAAGCCTTAATTGAAACCGTCGGTTGTTCCGGTATGACCCATTCCGCTTCTATGGCGGCGGAAATATTAACCGGAAAAACAATTTTAGAAGCCTTAAATACCGACCTGGTTTGTGATGCCATCAATACGGCAATGCGCGAACTCTTCTTGCAAATTGTTTACGGACGTACCCAAACCGCATTCTCGGAAAACGGCTTACCGGTCGGTGCCGGTTTGGAAGACTTGGGTAAAGGCCTCAGAAGCCAAATCGGTACAACCTACGGCAGTATGGAAAAAGGTCCCCGCTACCTCGAACTGGCGGAAGGCTATATTACAAAATTGGCTCTCAACGAAGAAGATGAAATTATCGGCTACTCTTTCGTTCACCTCGGTAAGATGATGGAAAGCATCGCCAAAGGTGTCGACGCCAACGAAGCTTTGGAAAAAGCCTCGGGGCAATACGGCCAGTTTGACCATGCCGCCAAATATATTGATCCGAGACAGGAATAGGAGGGTATCATGGCTAATTTTGAAAGTTACGAAAGACGTATCGATAAAATAAACGAAGTTTTAAAGGCAAACGATATCGAAAGCTTGGAAGCGGCAAGAAAAATCTGCGAAGATAAGGGCATCGATGTCTTTGAAATTGTTAAAAGCATTCAACCCATTTGCTTTGAAAATGCCTGCTGGGCATACACTTTAGGTGCCGCCCTGGCAATTAAAAGAGGCATTACCAATGCCGCCGAAGCCGCATCCGTTATCGGTGAAGGGCTGCAAGCCTTTTGTATTCCAGGTTCCGTTGCGGAACAACGTAAGGTCGGCTTGGGTCACGGCAACTTGGGTGCCATGCTGCTCAGCGAAGAAACCGAATGCTTTTGCTTTTTGGCCGGTCACGAATCTTTCGCCGCCGCCGAAGGTGCCATCGGCATTGCTAAAAGTGCCAATAAGGTGCGTCAAAAGCCCTTACGGGTTATCTTAAACGGCTTAGGTAAAGATGCGGCCTTAATTATCTCTCGTATTAACGGTTTTACCTATGTTAAAACCGATTACGACTACCATACCGGTCAATTACACATCGTATCGAAAAAAGCCTACTCCGATGGCGAAAGAGCCGCCGTTAATTGCTACGGCTCCAACGATGTTCAGGAAGGTGTTGCCATTATGCACCACGAAGGTGTTAATGTTTCGATTACGGGAAACTCCACCAACCCGACCCGTTTCCAACATCCGGTTGCGGGCACTTATAAAAAGGAAGCCATCGAACAAGGCAAAAAATACTTTTCCGTTGCATCCGGCGGCGGTACGGGACGTACCCTACACCCGGACAACATGGCAGCCGGTCCCGCATCCTACGGTATGACCGACACCATGGGCAGAATGCACTCCGATGCACAATTTGCCGGTTCCTCTTCCGTACCCGCCCACGTTGAAATGATGGGACTGATCGGCATGGGTAACAACCCTATGGTCGGCGCCACCGTATCCGTAGCGGTTGCGATCGAGCAAGCAGGAAAATAAAATAACGGATCATCAAAAACCGTTGTTCTTACAATGCTTTGTACATATCACTCAAATCATTACCGGTGAAATACAAATCAAATACGTCAATCACACAACAGCCGGACAATTGCCCGGCTGTTGCTCTTTAATTTCAATTCTCCTTGCAAAATTCCGATTACTTTTTTTACTCATCTTTCATCAACCACAATCCGATTTTACGATCCAAATTATTTTCAAAGGGTTCCTTGGGTGAAACACCGGGATAGGCAAGTACCCTGTAACCGAGTCCGATATAATGGACTGTATTTCCGTCCTGACTGCTGATTTTTATCGTAAAGATCGGTCTTTTATTTTGCTCTACTCTGTTTCTGTCTACTTGATAACATAAAAACCCCGCTATAAATATGATTATGATCAATACACTGATAACCTTTTTCTTCTTCAAGTAACCCTCCTTATTTTATTCATTTGTTTGAATGTTTCTTCTGACTTTTTATGATTTAATTGCATCACAGATGAGCAATAAAATCAAACCGAATCTTAATAATATCCAAAGTCGGAGGCGGATCCTTCCTATCATCTTGACAAATCATTTAAAATCATTAAAATAATATTAGCACTCTATTCTTTTGAGTGCTAATCATATAGGAGGTACTTATGGAAACAAAACAATTTAAAGCGGAATCTGTTCGTTTGCTCGACTTAATGATCAACTCTATCTATACCAACCGCGAAATATTTTTGAGAGAACTCATCTCCAATGCTTCCGATGCGATCGATAAAATATATTATAAAGCACTTACCGACGATCAAATTACCTTTGATAAAAGCAAATACATCATTCGTTTAGAAGCAGATAAAAACGCTCGCACCCTAACTGTATCCGATACCGGTATCGGCATGACCTATGAGGAACTCGAAGAAAACTTGGGTACCATTGCAAAAAGCGGCTCTTATGAATTAAAAGAAACCATCGAAAAAAACGAAGAACACGACATCATCGGTCAATTCGGTGTCGGCTTTTATGCTTCTTTTATGGTTGCAAAAAAAGTAATTGTCGAATCCAAGGCTTTCGGTAGCGACAAAGCTTATCGCTGGTCTTCCGAGGGGTCGACCGGGTTTACCATCGAACCCTGCGAAAAAACCGAAGCGGGAACCGATATTACCCTGTTTTTAAAAGATAATACGGAAGAAGAAAGTTACGACGAATTTTTAGAACCTTACCGACTGCAAAGCTTGGTCACCCATTACTCCAATTACATCGCCTATCCCATCAAAATGGAAATGGAAAAGACCCGCCTCAAAGAAGGTACGGAAAAGGAACCGGAATACGAAACCTACACGGAAGATACCGTTCTCAACTCCATGGTTCCCCTATGGCGTAAAAATAAAAACGAATTAACCGAAGAAGACTATCACAACTTTTATCACGAAAAGCACTTCGGTTTCGATGAACCTCTATTTTATACTCACCTCAGCGTTGAAGGGCTGTTAAGTTACAAGGCGATACTATACATCCCCTCTCAACCGCCCTACGATTTTTACACCAAAGACTTCCAAAAAGGTTTGGCTTTGTATGCCAACGGTGTACTCATCATGGAAAAATGTGAAGAACTTCTGCCCGACTATTTTGCCTTTGTAAAAGGTGTTGTCGACTCGGAAGACTTATCCTTAAATATTTCCAGAGAAACCATTCAACACAACCGACAATTACGCATGATCGGCAATAAAATCGAACAGAAAATATCCGACGAATTGCATCATCTGCTTAAGAACGATCGTAAAAAATACGAAGAATTTTTTAACGCCTTCGGTCGTCAGTTAAAATTCAGCGTTTACAACGATTACGGCATGCACAAAGATCAATTAAAAGATTTCTTATTATTTTACTCCGCTAAAAATGAAAAGCTGATCAGCTTTAAAGAATATTTGGAAACCATGCAAAGCGATCAAACAAACGTTTATTATGCAACGGGTGATACGGTTGAATTTATCGATAAACTGCCACAAGTTTCTATCATCAAAGACAAGGGCTACGATATTCTTTACTTAACCGAAGAAGTCGATGAGTTTGTTATGAAAGTATTGGGCGATTACGACGGAAAATCCTTTAAATCCGTCTCCGACGAAACTTCGGAAGAAACGGAAGAAACCGTCAGTGCAGACGACCAAAAACTTTTGGACGCTATGAAAGAACACCTGGGTGATGCGGTTGTTAAAGTTAAAACTACCACCAAACTCAAGGAAGATCTCGTATATTTATCCACTGTCGGCGACATTTCCATTGATATGGAAAAAACCTTAAATGCTATGCCCATTCCCCAAGAGGTTAAGGCAAATAAGGTGCTGGAAATTAATGGCAACCATCACGTTTACAACAAACTCAAAGAAGCCTTCGCCAAGGACGATCCCTCCGATTTTCAATTGTATACGGAGATTCTCTATAACCAGGCTCGGATCATCTCCGGTCTTCAAATTGAGGATCCTTTAAAGTTTACCGCAAATCTGACAAAATTAATGGCTAAGTAAATCCTCGCCCTTTAAAAAAATTTGTATCCGCACTAAAAAACGGTAGCGCATTATGCGCTACCGTTTTTACAATTAGTATCCTTGTTCAATAATATTGGCAATCAAACCTTTGCATTTACCACAATCTTCTCCCGTGCCCGCACCGGTTTTCTCTACAATTTCATCTAAATCTTTCACACCCGATTGAACCAAATCCTGAATGGTTTTCATGCTGACATCCTTGCAACCGCAACATGTCGATAAAATATAGTCCAGAGTATCTTTACAGGATTCGCACTCACCACAAATACCGAGGGATTTCTTTAAATCTTCAACGGTACGCGCGCCTTCAACCATCGCGCCCCTAACCGAACCATAGGCAACATTATTCGTTGTACAAACAATTTCTATTTTTCTACCCATTACTTCACCTCAATAATCATTCTTATCAATAATCATTCTTAGTATCAATATTATAGATGATTATAGCAAAGCCCCTTAAAAGCTTCAACCATTGTTAACAATATAACATTAATATAAAAATTATCGAAACTTAACCGCCATTCAACACGGGTTCTATAGCCCAGCCAGACTCACAGCCGTTCCGCTCCGTGATCCTGTGCGGCTCCTGCCATATAAAAAGCCTGTTAAAAGCAATCGTTAATCGCTTTTAACAGGCTTTTAAAAACCA
>CAYFTR010000011.1:0-21637 GCA_964346185.1 uncultured Lachnospiraceae bacterium
AAACCGACCATGCCATTTTTTTTTTTTTTTTAATCCCTATGGTAAAGCACCATTTGCCCCTTTTTTACTTTTATCTAAAACGGTAAAAAGGCAAAGTATCCAGAAAAACGTCCAAAATATATTATTGCCGCCGATTGCCGAAAACAGGCTAAATTCTCCTGTTATCGGGTTGATATAGCTTTTCGTCAGAATATTGTTAACAATATTAATTCCGTGCATGATCAATGCACCGAGCAGTAACCTGGACATATATTTTTTCTGTTACTCGTGTACTTAAACCCTTCCATAATCAAGTACAAAAAGACCGGTGCGACAAAACGCCCTAAAAAATGAAACCATCTCGGCAAACCCAATTCATAACCGAACGATGTATAGACGTGATCGACCACCATAAATATCAATGCTATAATTTTTAAATGAAATGCTGTCAGTTTTTTCTCCATTATACTATCCTTTCAATAAGTTTCATACGCTGTTGTTTTCTTTACATTTAGAAGTCGATATTAATAGTGCTTGTAAACACCTTTTAAAATTTTATTCTGATATTTTGTTTGAATAACAACGTACAAAATAACTTCTATTAAAACATAAACCATACTGCAAATTGCAGCTATTCTCGTGTAAGATACAAGGCTGTATTGGTTAATTGTCAATACAAATAACCACGCCAACGCCAACGCACCCATAAAAGGGATAATAAAAATCCATCGAACGGTGCTTGAAAGTATGCCCTTTAACGTCTTTTTATCCATCCCCACGCGAACCGTTACCTTATATTTTTTTATCTCCGTTTCCGCCAATGTGTATAACCTTGAATAAATGATGCTGGCGATACCGATTAAAAAGGATATGCACAATATACTGCCGACATAAGCCAAAATGCTTCTTTGCAGTTTTTCTGATTCGTAATAGCGGTAAGCGGATGTCAACGTTTCGGTTTTTCCGTCCAAGCGAACGGAGTCAAACAGACCGATTGTTTCAGGATTAAAAGTTGTCCAAGGGTTGATGTCTAAGGCATAAATATTTTCTTTAATAAAATTCTCCGAAATTTCGTTGTATTTTTCATCGGATATTACCGTCACACTGGAAAAGTACCCGGATAATGCGATGACTTTTTCATCGGCACCTTCGGGTGCATTCACCCCTAATTGTGCCAAGTCCCGCCCTAACAGATCCCCCATGACGGGTGTATGTTTGCCGTCGGTTCCTATCATATAGTATCCGTTCGGATGAAGTTCAATCGGTTGTCTGTCTAAAAAGCGGGCAACTTCATTGTACATGGTATTCGACAGGAGAATATCTCTGGTATAATCGTCGTTATAAAAACGGGCATATTCAATTTTTAAACGCTTAAAGCCTTCCTCATTTTTTAATTTTTCTTCCAGTTTTGCAACCTGCTCTTCTTCATTTACGTTTTCATCCCAAGCAGTATACATGAAAGCATAAGGCATAATTTTTTCGGTCATCTCCTCCACATTGCGAGGTGCTCCGACAATCAAAACAAAGGATGAAAGAATAATACTGAAGAGCACAAGGGTAATGGTCATGGTTTTTAAGTTGGTGTGAACCCAATATTTAAAATTGGCGATTTTCATTAAGCCCCCACCCTTTATATTTTGTTTAGTCACAAAAAGAAGTAACCGATACCCCGCAAAAACCCCGTTAAGCACCATATAGGTCCCCAATAAAAAACTGATCAGATAAAAAGGATACACAAAGGAAGATAAAGCCTTGTGTAAATAAACGGTTATCGGTAATACCACTGCCGCCATGGCGACAACCCACAACAAATGGCTTTGTTCCGCCTCGTCTTCTTTTTTTAACAGGTGAATAATTTTTTTTCTTCTTAATACAACGGGTGACAGTAAGGATATCACCAAAAACAGTCCGCCCATTAAGCATACAGTTACCAGCAATGCTTTTATCGGAAGATAAAAGTACAAATTTAAATCGATTGCTTTTTCCGCCAACATCAGAAAAAATTTCGCAAAGACAATGCCCAACAAAATACCGAACCCTAATGCCAGTGCAGAAATAATGCCGTTTTCAAAGAAAATCAGTTGATTAAATTGTTTTTTGTCGGTACCGATCACATTGAGTACGGCAAATTGTCTGCTTCTTTGTTTTAAAAAATTGCCTATTGAATAAAGGATCAACACAAAGGAAAAAATGAGCGAAACAAACCCGCCAAAAAACAAAACCAAACCGATACTGCTGTTCCGATCGACCACGGTCAATGCCGGATGAAAGGCAAGGGTCGTAAAAATAAAGAATACAAATACGGAAAACACACAACTGAAAAAGTGATACAGATAGGTTTTAAAATCTCGGCTGATATTTTTATAGGCAAAATTAAACAAGCTCAATGTCGTCACCTCCCAGAAGGGACATCGTATTTAATATATATTCTCTATATGTTTTGCGGTTGTCCTTTTTGATGATTTCCTGATAAATGTCGCCGTCTTTAATGATGTAAGTTCTGTCGGAACAGGATGCAATGTTCGGGTCGTGGGTGACCATAATAATGGTGACGTTTAAAACATCGTTGAGTTTGGTGAAAAGTTTCATCACATCCTTTGCGGATTTGGAATCTAAATTTCCCGTCGGTTCGTCCGCCAGTAATAAAGACGGTCCGTTGGCAACCGCCCGTGCAATGGCAACCCGTTGGGCTTGCCCGCCGGATATTTCGTAGGTTCTTTTATCTAAAATTTTATCTATCCCAAGCAATATGCTGAGGTTTTTTAGTTTACTTCTAATGGTTTTACTATCGCTGCCGTCCAATGCCAAGGGTAAAATGATATTTTCCCCCGCAGTTAATGTGTTGATTAAATTAAATTGTTGAAACACAAAACCCAGTTCCTTACGTCTGAATTTCGAAAGCTCCGTATCATTCATTTCGTGGGGGTTAATACCGTTAATTAGAACCGTGCCGGCCGTCGGACGATCAATGCTGGAAACGGTGTTTAAAAAAGTACTCTTTCCGCTGCCGCTCGGTCCCATTATGGCAACAAACTCGCCCTTATTGACACGCATGTTTACATTATTTAACACCTTTACCGGCACTTTTCCTTTATATACTTTTTCTAAATTTTCTACAATTAACATATTGTGTGCCTCCTTGATTGTATGGTCTTATTCTAACAACCGCATACAGATAAAAAAATCCGCAAACATTACCTTACCTTACAGCTTTGTAATGTTTACGGATTTTAAAATGTTATTTTTGCAGTTGTTTCCCCTTTTGTTTTATCGGAGACGATGTCCAGGCGATGTCCCATATAATCGGTAATGCTTTTTGCAATAAATAGTCCGATGCCGCTGGAGTCGGCATTGTTTCTTCCGTTTTCTCCGATATGAAACAGGTCAAAGATTTTAGCAATTTCTGATTCATGTATGCCGATACCGTTGTCTGTAACGGACAAAATTACCTTATCCTCTGTTTTTTTTGCCTCTATTTGCACCACGCCCCCGGTGTTGCTGTACTTAATGGCGTTGGTTAACAGTTGGTGTATAACTAAAGCCAGCCATTTTCGGTCGGAGTAAACATATAAATTGTCATCAACAACCAATTTGGGATAGACCTGCATGGCAATAAAATAATCCTTTAATCCGTTAACGGTTTTTTTACAGATCCGGCGAAGATTCACTTTCTCGGAAATAAAATCGTTTTTAAATTCATCCAAGCGAATCATGGTTAAAAGCTGGTTCATATTTTCCTGAATGACGTTTAAGCTTTCGACGATCTTTTCGAAGTCCTTTTCTTCCCCGTGGTTTTCAGCGATAAGTTTAATGACCGAAACCGGTGTTTTTATTTGGTGAATAAAACGATACATCAACATTTTTTGTGTGCTTTTTTGCCGATCGTACCGAAGAGTATTTTTGTTTTCCAGCCTTAAAATTTCATAGACCATGGCGTTATAATGCTCTTCGATACGGCTTCTCGGTTCTTCCAACAGAAAGTCGTTAATGTCTTCGGTTTTCAGCATTATTTTTTGATAAATTCGATGTTTCTTATAAAAACGAACCACCAGGTACAACGCCATGATAAACACAACCAGAAAACTGTAGTATAAGACCTCTCGCAACCAGATGCCCTTTAAAAAAAACAAAATTCCGAAGAAAAATAATTGCGTGAGTATAACAATTAAAAACAGCGTCAGGTGATCTTTAATAAACAGCTTTATTCCCGACTTGTTCATTGGACACTCTCCAATTTATAGCCCATGCTTCTGACCGTTACGACTTTTAAATCGGCGTTTAAATCCGCTAGTTTTTTTCTGACTCGGCTCATGGTTACATTTAAGGTGTTTTCCTCTACAAAATGGTCGGCATCCCAAATTTCGGTTAATATTTTTTCCCGTTTTACCACATTGGGGTAGTGTTCAAAGAGCAATTCCAATAAAATGAATTCGTTTTTGGATAAATCAATCACCGTATCATTACAGGTTAATGTCATTCGCTTCGAATCCAATTTGCAATTGCCCCGGATCTTTACAGACGTGTCTTTTTGTGCGTATTCGCCATAAAGTCGTCTGAATTGGGCGTTTATTTTTGCCATCAGCAATTCGTAGGAAAAGGGCTTTACGATATAGTCGTCCCCGCCGGACAATATGGCTCTGACCTGATCGTAATCCTCCGATCGGCGGACATAAAAATAATCGGGGCAACCGTCGATTTTCTAATTTCCTGACACCAGTAGAACCCGTCGTAATGGGGTATGTTGATGTCCAACAAAATTAAATCCGGTTGACCTTTTTGAACACAGGCATTGATGTGTTTAAAATCATCGCAAATTTGTACCTCGTAATCGTATTTTTTCAGGTAGTCCGCGATTAAACCTGCCAAGTTAACATCATTTTCTACAATAAAAATTTTATGTGCCATTGCTCACCTCCTAGCTCTTTGTTATTTATGAAATGTTTTTGTTGTTTTTTTATTTATACCACAAGCCGTTTCGCGAGAATGCTGTTTCACGCGTTTCAAATCCCCCGCATTTTTCGCGACAACTCGGCAAGGGTGCAAAAATGTCCATTAAAAAAGGACCTCAAAACCCTTTGGTTCCAAGGTCCTCGGATTGTACACATATACAATAAAATCTTTCGATTGTTTCAAATGTCATCAGAGACTTCATCAACAATTTTTAACAATCGCACCTGTTATTTTCTTTCGATCTTTTTAAAGGCCTCTGTTTGTTCTCTGATGCCTTTTTCCGCTGCAAAGCGTTCGATACTGGAAGCTCCGAAGAAGCCGTCCAAACCTTCAATACGTTCGATGACGTAGCGGGCATCTTCCGGTTCGGCAATGGGACCGCCGTGGCAGATAACCAAAATATCCGGATTAACCGAACGTCCGGCTTCCATAATTTCCCGTACTTTAACGACGCTGTCATCCAAGGTTAAAGCGGTTTTCGCACCGATGGTTCCTTTTGTGGTAAGTCCCATGTGGGCAACTAAAATGTCCGCTCCCGCTTCCGCCATGGCCTTTGCCTGTTCGGGATCAAAGACATAGGGTGTAGTTAACATATCCAACTGATGGGCGGTCCGAATCATTTCGACTTCCAGACCGTAGCCCATGCCTGTTTCTTCGAGGTTTTGACGGAAGACACCGTCAATTAAACCGACTGTCGGAAAGTTTTGCACACCGCTGAAGCCCATATCTTTTAATTGTTTTAAAAAGACTTCCATAATTCTGAAAGGATCGGTGCCGCAAACCCCTGCCAGTACCGGCGTTTCTTTAACGACGGGCAATACTTCTTTTGCCATGTCCACCACAATGCCGTTGGCATCGCCGTAGGATAAAAGCCCGGCCAAAGAACCTCTGCCTGCCATACGGTAACGACCGGAGTTGTAGATAATCAACATATCCGCGCCGCCGGCTTCGGAACTTTTAGCTGTGATACCGGTACCGGCACCGACACCTAATAAAATATTTCCTTTTGCAATGCGTTCTTTGTATTGTGCAACAATTTCCTGACGAGTTAATTTGTTCATATGTTTCTCCTATTCTTTTTCCATGTAAGCAACCAAGGTTTGAGCCGCTTTTAATGCAAAGTCTTCATCGTTAATGTGGGCATCCACTTCAACAACATTTACGTTTTCGTTATTCAGGGTATCTTTTACGGCTTTAAACAAGGCCGCGTCTTCTTCCGGTCCGTAAAAAGGACCGCCTTCAATATCAATACCGGAAAGACCTTTTAAGGGCAACATCAAAGTTGCGGGGCCGGTTGCCATGTTTAATTTTTCTCCCACAATTTTACCTAATTCGGTGTTTTCTTTAACGTCGGTACGTAAGAGGGTAATCATCGGGTTATGGCGATAGAGGTTTCTTTCCTTTAAGTGATCCGGTACGGATTCAAAAGAGCCGAAGTTGGCCATGTCCATCGCACCTAAGGATACCACCTGAGGGACACCCGCCTTTGCGGCGGCTTCCAGGCGATGTTCGCCCGCGTTTAAAATACCGCCGATCAATTCGTCCGCCCATTCTGTTGTGGTCATGTCCAGCACGCCTGCAAAAAAGCCCTGTTCAATGAGGCTTTCCATGGTTTTACCGCCGGTGCCCGTCGCATGGAACACCAATACTTCGTAACCTTTTTCTTCGAGATAAGCTTTGGCGGTTTCCACGCAGGGTGTGGTTAAACCAAACATGGTCGCACAAACCATGGGCTTTTCCTGAACGTGAGCCGGTCTTTCGGCATTAACCATGCCTGCAATAGCGTGGGCGGCATTGGCAAAAATTTTGCTTGAAATCGAGTTGATGCCTGATACATCGACAATTGACGGCATTAAAATTAAATCGCTACTTTCAATATAACGCGACACATCTCCCGATGCCATGGTGCTAACGATAATTTTCGGTACACCGATGGGCAACGCCCGCATAGCGGGTGCCACCATGGCGGTTCCTCCGGATCCCCCTAAAGAGATGATACCGTCAAATTTACCTTCTTCGTATAATTGCGGTACCAACTTTTCCATACCGTTACTCATTACTTCGGTCGCGTAGCCCCTGTCTTTTCGGCTGACCACTTCGTCGAAGTTAACACCGATCGCCGCCGCGATTTCCTTGCCGCCGATATCCGGCGTAAAGGGTGCTTCAAAAACCCCCGTATTGATCATCAAAGTTTTTAAACCCTGTTCTTCGATCAACTCCTTTAAATACAAAAATTCTTTACCTTTGGTATCAAAGGTACCGGCTATTGCGATTGTTTTCATAAGCCACCTCCTTTTTGTTCTATTATGGTCTATTAAGCTTAAAACTGAGCCTATACACCCCTGCTTTTGACCTGAAAAAACTCAAGAATTTTTTTAATTACTTGGGTTTATTTCCTGTTACTTACTCCCCGACACTTCCTCGTGGCGATACAAAGAATTGACCTTGGTATTCGGCGGGATAGACTTGGTTATAAAGGTATTCCCCCCGATAATACTGTCGTGTCCGATAACCGTATTGCCACCTAAAATCGAAGCGTTGGAATAAATGGTTACCCTGTCTTCGATGGTAGGGTGACGTTTAACATCTTTTAACGTTTGCCCCCCTCTGGTCGAGAGTGCCCCCAAGGTGACCCCCTGGTAAATTTTTACATATTCGCCGATAACCGTGGTCTCACCGATAACAATACCGGTGCCGTGGTCGATACAAAAATACTCGCCGATCTGTGCACCGGGGTTAATGTCGATCCCCGTTCGGCTGTGGGCGTACTCCGTCATAATTCTGGGCATAAGGGGTACCTTGAGTTGACGCAATTCGTACGCCACCCGATATACCATCATGGCAAAAATTCCGGGATAGGCGTAAATAATTTCGTCGGTATTGTGTGCGGCCGGGTCGCCCTCAAAGGTTGCCTGCACATCTTTATGCAGTTTTTTTCGAATATTCGGCAAGGTTTTCATGAAAGCGGTGCTGATGGTCGCCGCCCGTTCTTCGATATCCTTCGGGTTAAAGCCCACTCCGTCCTGTCGTTGCATCAGCAATGCCAATTGCACCTGCTTATTGACTTCGTTTTCTATTTGCATCAGCAAATTGGCGGTATAGTAGTGCAGAGAGGTTTTATAAAATTCGTGATCCCCGAAGTACCAGGGGTAAAACAATTCCCTCAGATGATTAATAATAGCAATAATCTTGTTACGGGAGGGGAACACGCAAGCCCGCTCGTAGGGCTTTTTTTCTTCTTCCCCGTAGGTTTCAATCATCCCTCGGGTAATATCGTCGATATATGGATTAAAATATTTACTCATTGATGTTCCTCATTATGCATTTTTTGTGTCCGTCGGCTGTCAAAATAAGGTCGGATTATATATCCGATATCCGTATTTAAAAACATCATACCATACTGCCGACAGTATCATGAACATAAAATATTTTTATTTTTAAAACAGTGTACCACGAATCCTCTTTATGAGTTCTTGTTATTTTTGCCACAATGTGATAATTTAATGAACAAATCGTACATTATTATTCGATAAACCAAAATTAAAGGAGACCGCAATGCCCCTGATCAGCGATGTAAAAAAACATATCGGCCATATTGTTTTAAACAGGCCGAATAAACTAAATGCCATGTCTAAGGAAATGGTTTACCTATTGTCGGATTGTTTTAAAGCATACGAGGAAAACCCCGCCGTTAAAGTCATACTCATTGAAGGTATGGGCAGTCGAGCCTTTTCCGCCGGCGGCGATATTATTGAAATGTACCACGACATTTTCACCGCCGATACCTGGAGCGATCAGCCCCAACTCTTTGACATCGAGTACGGGTTGGTCGAAAAACTCTACACCTTAAAAACACCCTATGTTGCCTTATGGCAAGGTGTTGTTATGGGTGGGGGTGTGGGGCTCGGTATGCCCGCCGACATTATTTTCGCCGACGACACCGTACAATGGGCAATGCCCGAAACACGGCTGGGTTTTTGCCCCGATGTCGGAATGGGTTACTTTTTATCCCAACTCCCCCAACCTGTCGCCATGTATATAACCCTTTCCGGATCCACCCTCAGCGGTGCCGATTTGGTAAAATACGGTTTGGCAACCTATTATATCGAACACAGGCACCTGCCCTTTGTCCGTTCCGAAATTTTAGCCGTTCGTAAAAAAAACACGGCGGAAGAAACCCTGAAGGAATTAAGAATGATTGCCGGGTATTATGCCAAACCCGTCGAAACATGTCCCCTCGATCAAGAGATGGACGCCATCAACCACTATTACGGGGCGCCCACTTTAAAAGAAATATTTAAACGTTTGGAAGCGGGGACCGATGCCTTTGCCAAGCACCATCTGTCCGTTTTAAGACAACGCTGCCCTTTGGCATTGGCCGTGCAATTCGAAAAATATTTTGTCGGAAAAAATTTAACCCTTCCCCAAACCTTAATGCTGGATAACCACATTATCCGTGACGGTATTGCCCGCGGTAATGTTCAAGAAGGGATTCGGGTCGCCATGCTCGACAAACAGGCTACCCCGAAATGGTCGCCCCCGAGTTTGGACGATGTCACCCCAGAAACGGTTAAAGCGATATTAACCTTAAGCTGAACCCTTCCAACCGTCGGCATTTAAAAATTTTAAAGGTGCTTTCAGATATCTGAAAGCACCTTTTGTTATTTTCTTTTAACCATTTTAAAGTTTAGAGCAACAAGGATAAAATAAAGTTTAGCATTGCTCCGTCGTAATCCTGCAACACTTCTTTCATGTGTTGTTCTTCACCGGGGTGAATGTGGTCTTTGCGACGCTCAGAGTAGTCTTCCCATGTTTCAAAATATTCCGTACTCATGACAACCTCCTAGTATTTCCCATATTCTCTTACAAAATTCAAGACGGCTTTTAAATTGTCGACATTAACAGAGTCGGTCGTAATGATGTTTTTGTCGAAGTCAAAGAAGAAACCGCCGCCCGGTGCCAAAATATCAAAGAGACGTTTCGCTTCGTCGATACATTCTTGTTCCGTTGCCGTTTTTAAAAGTCCGGCCGGGTACAAACCGGTAATAATAAATTTATCGCCCAACTTATCTTTAACCAGTTGCGCATCGCCGAATTCAAAGCGGAACATGGTATTTTCCGGGAATTCGCTTAAGTGGTCGAGGAAACGCATCCAATCGTGTTCGAGGAACAGATTGGCTTTACCGCCCGCCGCATCAATTTCTTCACAAATGCGTTTTAAGTCCGGTAAGTAGAGTTCTTCGACATCTTTGGTTCGCATATAAGGCGGCATGTGCAGCGGCATAAAGGTGTAGTTGTTTCTGCTGGGTGCCGGCGGAATACCTTTTTTAATTAATAACGGCAACAAGGCGGCATTGGCTTCCAGGATTTGTTTTTTATGACGACGAACATCACTGCTGAAATCTTTAAAACCGCGCATTTGGTCGGCAATAAAATCCAGAGGAACCGCTGTCATTGCGCCGGATCCCGCCGGTGCCTGGTAGTAGCCGTATTCTTCTTCCAATTTAGGCAACAAAACGCCCATCATATAACCGACGGTATCGCAATGCGCTTTAAACGCCTTTGCCATTACAATGGAGCGTTTTTCGGGAGTTGTATCCAACTCGGAATAAATTCTGGGCAATAAGGTTTTCATAATAAAGCCCATGGGATCTTTTGCCAGTTCGCCGTATTCGTCGGCTTTCATCGGGTTAATTTCCGGATGTTGCATATAGCCGTTAGAACCCATAACAAAGTTTTTCGCGCCTAAAATTTCGTAAAACGATGGAAAGCGAATCGGGTCGTGTACCGGTAAGGTATCGGTAAAAAATTCTTCCGCTACTTTTCTGAACGCCGGCTCCATTCTTTCCGGGTGCCATTGCGCTTCAAAGACATCCATCCCGGAGTATTGAATGGCAAAATCCACGGTCATCCATGCGGATATGGGTACTCTCTTCGGAATTCGACCGTTAAAGACATCTTCTATAATCGATTGTCTTTCCTGATGTAACGCTTCGTTGTACATTGCTATCTCCTCCATGATAAATTGAATATATTTATTCTTTACATTATATCAACAAACTATCGGTTTTTGTAAAGCGATTAACTATTTTTTATTTTTATAATTATATTTTGATTTTATTGTCGGATTTTTCCACAAACTTTGCATTTTTTTTAGTATTTTATCTCTTTCTCTGTAAATTCTGTTTTTAGAATATCCCCGCTTTTTTGCTAAGGCAACCAGAGGTTTTCCCTCCTCATAGTGCCAGCGAACGAGTTCCTGCTCCTCGGGTTTTAAGGCGGCAATAACACTTCTTAATATTTCCGTTACGCTGTTTTCTTCATAAACAATATCGGCACCAAGGTCATGGCGGGTTTTGTCGATGACTGTTTGCAGGTTGTCGCTTTCCGGTACGGTACGGTTACGGTGGCGGTTTTCCCGTCGCCGGATTGTATAAAGAGCCGATGATAAATACCTTTTGCAAAAGGGCGCGAAATCCAAACCGCGAGACGGATCGAAAACCGCAAGGGCGTAGGCGAAGGCTAAGCGTGCCCGTTGCAGCCATTCCTCGAAACTGTCACCGCTGTTACAATACTTGTGGGCCAGGGAAAACATCAAGGGCTGAAACATAGTGTAAAGGTAGTCTTTGTCTTTCGGACTTGTTTTTGCACGTTGTGCCATATCGTTGAGTGTTTGATAGTGTTCCTTCATGTATCCTGTTCATTCTGTTAAATTCTGTTTTTTGAGTTTACAAGCAAAGGGCATCCTTTACCTTTCACCTATAGGAGATGCTTGAGCTTTAGCCTTTTACGACTGTTTTTATCGAATATCCTATAAGCGAACACTCGCCAACGTTTAATTTTGTATGAAAGGACCCTTTCTTATATGTGTTTGTATCGATACTACACCTATAGTATAGTAATATAATACTATTGTCAAGCCGAACGTTTTTATTTCTAGCTTTATATGGCTATGTATTTCCCTGCAAATAATAAGACCCCACGCCTTATGGCTTAAGCATTACTTTGTGCTTGTACCGCCGACAGTAACGCCTGTAAGGTGTCCCCCGCACCGCTGTGAAAGACAAAATCCGCTTCGGCATCAAAGGGGGTCGGCGTGTTGTTAATAATAATTAAGTGCTTCGCCAGTTTCGGTAAAAAATTTACCGGAGACACCGTTAAGGAGGACCCGACCACTATCATTAAATCCGATCCGGTTAATTGGTGTTGGGCGTTAACAAAATCGTCGGGCATCATATCTCCGAACATCACAACATTGGGACGTAAAATACCGCCGCATTTGGGACATAGAGGCGGTATCTGCCCGTTGTGTACCTGCTCCTGCATGACGGTAAAACCGTACCGGGTGCCACATCGCATACAATGACTGTTTCGGGTTTCCCCGTGGACTTCAAACACATTTTGTGAGCCCGCTTTTTTATGCAGATTATCGATATTCTGGGTAACCACTCCCGACAGATACCCGCCTTGCTCCATTTGTGCCAAAACACGGTGACCGGTGTTGGGTTCTTTATTCCACAAATTTTCCAACAACAAAAACCCCTCGGAATAAAACCGTTTCGGTTGGTTGAGCAATACGTCGACAGACAGAGATTCGATAGGGTCCATGGTTTGGTACACCCCGGTATCGGATCGAAAGTCCGGAATTCCGGATTCTGTAGAGATTCCCGCTCCCGTTAAGGCATAAGTTTTTTTTGATTTTGCAATTAAACGTGCCGCTTCTTTTATTTTTTCCATTGATACCTCCTCATCACATCTCACAAAATTGTACTGTTATCAGCATACCACTTTAAAGCCCGATATGTCTTAGCAAAACAAAAAAACTTTTCTGACGGATAAAACCCGTGAAAAAACCGAACAGCCAACAAGACGTTCGGTTTTGATGTGGCGGCAAATCTCTTATTGCCCCTCATACACTTTTTTAAAAAAGTTTTGTTTGTTTGTTTCAAAATTTATTTCCAGTACGGACATCCCGTCAATCATCACACTTTGCCATGTTCCGTCTTCCGGAATTCTGTGATGTTGCAACTCATAATTTTTGTAGCGGGTAAATCCCTGCCACAACAAGCCCAACATTTCGCTTTCGGTGATATCCGTCGTTAACAGAGGTAATACGTTTTGTGCCAAGCTTTCGAGTTCTCCGACACTCATATTTTGGGTTTTTTCGATGAGTCGTGCCATGACAAGGCGTTGACGTTGGGTTCTTTCGAAATCCGCATCACCCACATAGCGAATACGGGCATAGGCTAAAGCCTGCTTGCCGTTCATATGCACAAGCCCCGCTTGGGCGGGGTCCAAAACATCCGCGTAAGTATTTTCCCCGGAAATGCGATTGTATTCCATAATACTGCCGTTTAAAGAATTAATTTCCGCCGCGGATACCTCGATAGCCACACCGCCGAAGTGATCCACAATTTCCTTAAATTCAAAAAAATCCGTTAAAAGATAGTTGTCAATGGTAATGCCGAAGTTTTCTTCGATGGTTTGAATGAGCAAATTCGGACCGCCGTAGACGGTTGCGGCATTCAGACGGGTACTGCCGTATCCCGGAACGGGCAGATAAATGTCTCGCATTAAGGAGGTCAGGGTGATGGTGTTTGTATTGTCGTTAACGGTTGCTATTATCATGGTATCGGTACGAGTCATCACATCGTGGTTGCGGGCATCTATGCCGAGCAACAATATGTTGCGAATGCCTTCCTCACCGGGTTTTTTCGATGCCTCGGGTGTCGGCTCCGTTTGTACGGCTGCCGGCTTTTGTTGGGGTTGTACCTTTAACAGCGAATAATATTTATGAAAAATCCCGTAAGCACCGCCGGCGACAAGTAAAACAATCACCGGCAGTACAAGAGGCAGGATGATCTTTTTTTTCATTATCTCTCCTAAAAATATTTGTTAAAAAACTTTTTAATTTTTGTCGGTTGCAGTCGGTCAACGGCCTCGTTATGCCAAATCGCAAGTCCGTTGTCTAAAAAGGTTTGCCCCTGTGCCTTGCCTGCAATCTTTTCGACCGTTGCATAACCTCTTTTTAAGTAAGGTGGGCGTCGGGTCGTGTTGTGGGTGTCCGATGCCAAAAAATGATAAAAATTATGCTTTATTGCGGCTTTCATAAAAGATTTGTAATTGGCCCCCAACAGGTATTCGGCATTGGCCTGACACAGCACACCGTTTTCTATCAGCTTACGCAGCATTTCGGGGTTTTCTCTAAAATAAGCACATCTCTCCGCATGGGGGATAACCGGCGCATACCCTTGAGATTGGATATGAAAAAATATTTCCTCGACACGATAGGGCAAGCGGCGGCTCGGCAATTCAATTAAAATATAATCGCTGCCTTCGTAGGCCAAGGGTTGTAAGTCGATAGTGGTCAGCAGTTGAGAAAAACGCACTTCGGCTCCTAAACGCAACTCGACACCGGATACCGCATCTTTTATTTTTTCATAGGCTTTTTGTCTTCTGGCTGAAAATGTCTGAACGTCTTCCTTTTCAGGATAAAAATGGGGTGTCAGGAAAATTCTGTACACCCCTTGTTGTTTTTGTTCTTTTAATAATGCGATCGATTCCTCGACCGATTTGGCACCGTCATCCATACCCGGTAAAATATGGGTGTGTATATCGACCACTACAACACCTCCACAACTTCGCCCGCTTCTTCGTCGGTATCTTCCTGCGGTGTTTCGCCATAGCTGTAATAATAATAGTAAGAGCCTTCTTTCGCTTCGCTTTTCAGATCATACTGGTTGAGAACCGTTCCTAAAATTTTTGCATCGACGGCCTGTAAGTTGGCTTGTGCTGTTTTAACCTCGTCGTAGGTAGCGTAATTTTGTTTAACGATCAATAATACACCGTCACATTTTAATGAGATAACCGCCGCATCCGTCACCACCGATACCGGCGGTGTATCGCAAATAATGTAGTCGTAGCGATCGTCCAAGCTGTCAAATAACAGATCCATATACCGACCACCCAACAACTCCGCCGGGTTCGGCGGTATGGGGCCGGCAAATATCAAATCAAATTGATGGGTTTTATTTCTGTAAATAACATCGATCGGATCTGCCGTACCGGAAAGCACGTTGGAAACCCCTTGTTTGCTCATTTTGCGGTAATCCATATATTTATGGATGGAGGGCTTTCTTAAATCGCAGTCGATCAACAACACTTTTTGCCGGTTTCCGCCAGGGTAATGGCCAGGTTAATGGCAACGGAGCTTTTGCCCTCCCCGGGGACGGCGGAGGTCAAGGCAATTCTTTTTATTTGGTTGGCCCCGGTCATAAAACTTAAATTGGTTCTTAATGATTTAAAGGCCTCCTTAAATGCAAAGGGCGAAGTTTCGGATAATATTTCCACTTTGGATATATCGTGGGTTTGTTTTTTCTTTTTTTTGAATAAATTTTTTATCATTTAGGACTCCCGTACATTACAACTTTCCGTCGTCGGAATGACACCCAGAATCGGCAAGCCGAGCTGCTGCTGAATATCCGTTTCGGTTTTAAAGGTATTGTCGCCGAGGTAACGAATAAGTGCAACGCCGAACATTAATGCAATACCAACCATAGCGGCTAAGGCCGTATTCTTTTTAATATTCGGAGATACCGGTTTTTGTGATATGGTCGGATAGGAAATTACTTTAACCGAACCCGCTTCCACCGAATCCATAATAACATCGGGTGCGACTTCCACAATTTCGTCGGTAACGGCTTTCGCTTTTTCCGCATTCGGATCCTGTACGAAAATACGCATAACCTGCGTGTTGTTCACATCTTTTACGCTTACTTTTTCAACCAATTCTTCGTAATCTTCCGCTAAATTAAGTTTTTGAATAACCGGTTGCAACACCCTGTCGCTCTGAATGATAATGGCGTGGTATCCACCAGGTTTTTAGCCGAAAGCAATTGGTCGTTGGTAACATTGGAACTTTGGTCCTGCCTGGTATTGACAATCATCGTAGCGGAAGCTTCGTAAACGGGTGTCAAAACAAAACTTGAAATCAAAAATCCGATAACGCCCATCGCCAGACCGCCGGTAACAATCCATATTAAATTTTTTTGACGATATAAAGCAATTCACTTAAATCGATTTCCAATTCCTGATTTTCGTGTAATTCCATAAACTCCTCCAATATCCTTCATTTCATCATACCTAGTTATTGTAACATTTGCACCACCGTACTTCCAGTCATTATTAGTCAGTTGCCCGCTATATTCCGAATTATTATCGCTCTATTCTTAGGTGTTTCTTAATTTATTTCTTTTTATGCAACTTTTTACACTTCCCTGCACTTTAAGCATTAGAACCCGGGATCAAAATAAAAATTAAAGGAGTACAAACATGCCTATTGAAAGTGCCATTACCAGCAAATCTTTACGAATGACCAACAACCACGGAACGGTTGACGGCAAGGTTGTTCGTAAAACCAGAACCTACAGCTATGTTAAACCCGACGCAACCGACGAGAGCATTATGAATGTTTATAACACTATCGACAGTTTACAAAGTGCCGCGGCGGAAATTTGCCAGGTTGTCACCACCACCCAACTGACGGAAGTATCTCTGTAAACACACAATAAAATTTAAAGGAGCACTCTATGTCTACAACCAACTACTTAAACCTGTCCTTCGAAAGAGCCGACGGAAAAACCTTTAACATGGTTATCCGCGATTATAAGCCCGAATTAACGGATTTGGAAATCCTCAATGCGGTCACAGCCATCTTCGAAGCCGATGTTTTTAAACCCCAAGGCTACAGTTTGGTTAAAGTTAACGAAGCAACCAAGGTCAACATTACCAAGGATATTGTCTCCGCCGTCTAATGGAAGGAATTAAAATTATCTTTCTGATTGCCCTGTGCCTCCTCCCCCTTTGCCTGTTACCCCTTGGGGCAAAGGGGGATAAAACCAAAACACAACCACCCGCCACCCAATCAACCGTTCAAGCCGAACCCGTTACACCGCCGTTGCCCGAAACCGACCGCACCGATATACCGCCCGCTCCACAACCGCCTATGGAGGATAACAACCCGCCACCGGCGGTGCCGCCGCCCGAACAGTCCGAAGTTTTCAATGAAACGGAAAAAGATACTCTGTCTCCCCATTTTAAACTGTCGGAATTTCGCTGCCCCTGCGGAACCTGCAGCGGTTTCACCGCCTACCCCGATCCTCAACTGATAGCGGTACTGGAAACCGTCCGCAACCGTTGCGACAGATCCGTTGTTATTACCAGCGGGGTACGCTGCCCCGTCGAAAACAACGCCGCGGGCGGTGTCTCGAACTCCTACCACCTGTACGGTAAAGCTGCGGATATCTATTGCCCCGAGCTTAGCACCGAGGAACTGCTTGCCAATATCTGCGTGCCGGGCGTCACGGTAATACCCTACTACTCTCAAGGGTTTATACATATACAAGTCCCCTAGCCGATCAACACGAAACACCCCGAAAACTTTTGTTTTCGGGGTGTTTTGTGTTTTAAGTACCTGATCCGTTACTCGGCACTTTTAGGAGCATAAAAAACGCGATCAGCCAATATTGCATTATAATCACCGACGGTTACCGAATCGCCGATTGCGGCTTTATCGGTATCGACGAGCGCAAAGCCGATATTTTTTTCTACCGTAAAGCCGTAGGTAAACATGGTGACCTTCCCCACAACGTTACCGTCTTTTATAACCTCCGCACCCGGCTCGATGGTGGCGGCATCGTCGGCAACGGTAAAGCCGACAAGGCTTCTTAAGGGTTTTTCGCCTTTTACTTTTTCCAGAGCGTCCTTACCGACAAAGTCTTCTTTCGACCAGCCGATCGTCCAGCCGTAGCCCGCTTCGACGGGGTTGGTGCCGGTCAAATCGCTCATCAGTACATAACCCGCTTCTCTGGGCAGAGAGGTTACAATAACGTCGGACGTAATGTTGAGCATATCGTAGGCTTTACCTTTTTCTACCAGTTTTTCTTCGATATCTTTTTTAATATCCGATTTGCAATACAACTCGTAACCCAACTCTCCGGTATAGCCGCTTCTGGCTATCTTAACCGGCGTGCCTTCTATCTCGTTATCCTCGATGGTAAAAAATGCCATGTCATCCACTTTGTTTTTTAACAAATCGTTGAGAACCGCCGCGGATTTAGGCCCCTGCACGGCGTACATCGTCCAGTCCGCCGTAATGTTCTGATAGTCCACATCAAAATTGCCTTTATGGCTGTCAAACCACTTGAGCATCTCATCGATATATAAGGTGGATACCCAGAACAAACTTTCTTCCAACCGAAAAATAATCACATCGTCGATGATAATGCCCGACTCGTTGAGCATGGTGGTATAAACCGCCTGCCCCACCTTAGCTTGACCGATGTTGTTGACAAACATTTTGTCTAAAAATGCTGCCGAATCCTGACCGGAAACCGCCATTACCGAGTGGGTAAAATCGTAATACCCGACACCCTGCCTAACGGCTTCATGTTCTTTTCTTGCGACCGTATCGTTTTTTCTCATAAACGCTCCTTTCAATGAAAACAGCAAAATCGAAAAAATCTATACCAGCCTGTCATCGACAGGTTATCCACAATATAAACACTGTTATTAAACGATTGTCGGTGTGTATCTTTCTTTTATTATACGCCCTTTTTCCGATTAATTCAAACCGCTCTTTTACAAAAATACCACCGCTAGACGGTGGTTTTAAATACTTCTGTTACAGGTTGACGGTTACATTTCCATTTTACTTTCTCTATTTAATAAAGCGTTCACCGCCTCCAGGGGGTTAAGCCCGTGGTTTACAATTCGGTGAACCGCTTCGGTAATGGGCATTTCGACCCCGTAGGTTTCACTCATACGAATAGCGGCCGGAATGGCGTTAATACCTTCCACCACCATCCCCACCTCTTCGATGGCCTCTGCAGCGGTTTTGCCCTTGCCCATTAAAAACCCGGCACGGTTGTTGCGGCTGTGCCGACTGGTACAGGTGACCACCAAATCACCCAAGCCCGCCAATCCGCTAAAGGTATCGGGGTTGCAGCCGAGCTTTTCCCCCAGACGGGTCACCTCGGAAATACCCCTGGTAATGAGTGCGGCTTTTGCATTGTCACCGTAACCCAAACCTTCGGACATTCCCGTTGCCAGAGCGATAACATTTTTTAACGCACCGCATATTTCGACACCCCGCGTATCGGTGTTGGTATACACTCGCATAAAGGGACTCGTAAAACTGCGTTGTACATACTCGGCGATCTCCAGGTTTTGACAGGCGGAAACAATCACCGTCGGCAAATCCCGGGCGACTTCCTCGGCGTGGGTAGGTCCGGAAAGTGCAACATAATATAGGGTGTCATTTTTTAACACATCGTCGATCACTTCCGTCAAGGTAAATAAATTGGTGACCTCTATCCCCTTGGCGACGTCCACAATCACCTGCTCGTCGGGGATAAAGGGTTTTGCCTTTTGTGCCGTTTCTCTGACATAGGGCGAGGGTACCGCAAATACCAGGATATCCATATCCGTGCAGGCTTCTTCCAAATTTGTCGTGTAGTGAATGGTTTTCGGTAAAACCGTGTCCGGGAGTTTGGGGTGGGTGTGGGTGTCTTTTAAGGTGGTAATTTCTTCCGCCAGGGCGGACCATACCGTTACGAATTTTCCCGTATGGCAAAGCATACGTGCCAAAGCGATACCCCATGTCCCCGCACCTAAAATTCCGATACGATGAGCCGTATTATTTTTTATTGTTAACATAAAGACCTCTCAATTGTTGTGATACCTGTATGATAACCTACAAATATTAAATGTAAACGGATTCCGAGACGCCAAGGGCGTCGTCCGCTACAATCGGTATTTTCTTTCTGTTGGGAGAACAACTTTTCTTTTTGTAGGGGCGGCGACTCGACGCCCCTAAATCACCTCGCAGGCAACAAAAATAAAACGCCGCACCCGTCCTCCGCCGCTCTTTAATCTCTCCTAAATAAATCCCGGGTATAGACCTTATCAACGCAATCATCCAGCACACTGTCGTACCGATTGGCGATAATGACATTGCTGACTTCTTTGAATTTTTTTAAATCGTTGATAATTTTCGAACCGAAAAAAGTGGTTCCGTCTTTTAACGACGGTTCGTACACAACCACCTTGGCCCCCTTCGCTTTGACCCGTTTCATCACGCCCTGGACCGACGACTGTCTGAAATTGTCGGAATTGGCTTTCATCGTTAAGCGATACACCCCGATGGTCGGTACCTCTTCTTTACTTTCTAAATATTCACTGTTGCTGTCGTAACCGTAATAACCCGCTTTAGTGAGTACACGGTCGGCAATAAAATCCTTTCGGGTTCGGTTGGATTCCACAATGGCCGTCATCATATTTTGGGGGACATCGGCATAGTTTGCAAGCAGTTGTTTGGTATCCTTCGGCAGGCAATACCCCCCGTAGCCGAAGGAGGGGTTGTTGTAGAATGACCCGATTCTCGGATCCAAACACACGCCGTCAATAATAGCCTGGGTATCCAGCTCCCGCATTTCGGCGTAGGTATCCAGTTCATTAAAATAAGAAACCCTCAGTGCTAAAAAAGTGTTGGCAAAGAGTTTAACCGCTTCGGCTTCCGTCAAACCCATTATTAAAGTTTCGATATTTTCTTTCAACGCCCCCTCTTTGAGTAAGGACGCAAAGGTATTGGCCGCTTTAAGCAAACGGGCGTTTTGAACCTCGGTTCCCACGATGATACGAGAGGGGTACAGGTTGTCGTGCAAAGCCTTGGACTCCCGTAAAAACTCGGGGCTGAACAAAATATTGTCGCAATGGTATTTGTCTCTGATATGGGCCGTATACCCGACAGGAACGGTAGATTTAATAACCATTACCGCATCGGGGTTTTGTTTGATCACCAATTCTATAACCGCCTCCACCGCCGAGGTGTCAAAAAAGTTTTTTTGCGGGTCGTAGTTGGTGGGCGTTGCAATCACTACATAGTCGGCATCGATATAGGCCGTTTCAGCATCGGTGGTCGCCCTTAAATTTAAATTTTTTTCTTTAAAATAATGTTCGATTTCGTCGTCCCGAAGGGGCGATTGTTTGTTGTTGATAAGATGAACCTTTTCTTCGACGATATCCACCGCAACCACTTGGTTGTGTTGTGCCAACAACGTAGCGATGGACAAGCCGACATAGCCGGTACCGGCAACGGCGATTTTCATAAATGCTCCTTATATTTTGCAACTATCTACTTTCAAACATGTATGTAATAACACTTTTCATTACATTATAAATATTTAGCGTTAGATAGTTTTAAATTTTAGGTATAAAGCATGTATGATATATTTTATATTGTTAAATTCTAGTTATGCCATTTAATTTAGCTTTTACTTCATGTGATTCCGGTATTCTTTTTCAGGTTGGTTATTTTCAATAAACGGACATACTTTTTCGCAACGGCTACAGTTAATACACATAGTTACATTCGCATTAAGGAATGAAAAACCTTCGCTGTCACATATCATTGCGATACATTGCGCAGGACATACTTGTGCGCAAACATGACACCCGTGACATTCATTTTACTGAGGGTTACCTCGCCGCTTACAAGCTGGCAAATGCCGGGTAAACGTTTTAATTCACGGCCGGTTCAGCTGCAGATTCGCGAACTTTTTTCATGTACAATAAGGGTCGCCGAGGGGATTGCGAATAATATTTGGTTGATATTGTATTTTTTAACATTCTCGACAATGGTGTGCCTGCC
>CAYFTR010000011.1:21737-48696 GCA_964346185.1 uncultured Lachnospiraceae bacterium
AAAACAAAAGCAAGCCCGTTTGCATCAGAGAGCCGAAAACGTAGTAAGAAATGGGCATGGGTTGCACGAAAACATGCATGGCCACCAAATGAAAAAGACTGATTACGGCGGAGGAAAAAATAATTTTATTTAATTCGTGGTAACCTGCAAACTGCCACATGGAGCGGTACAGGTGCATGTGATGAAAAAACACCAACACAAATACCGTATATATCGGTAAAAATTGTTTGAATGCGTCTAAGTAAATAAGCGGTATGGCGGAATATTTAAAGTCAAAACGCAGCAACAATGCCGCAAAGTAGGAAAAATTAACGGCAACCGTATCGTATAAAAAAAGGTAGATTGCCATGAGTTTCCATTTTGTGATGATTTGTTTATTTTGATTTCCCTCCACTTTACCTGTGTTGGAAGTGTCGACATTTGTTTGTTTTTGTTTCATTTAATTACCCGTACCGGTTCGATTTATCCACCCGGTTGCATTCCTTTGTATTTGACTTGGCGTAAACGACAGTTTTATAATAGTTCATCTGCTTTTAATCATCCGTTCACCAAGCTTTTACACCAATCGTTTATAAAGGATATAGTTTTGATTGAGCGGCTGATTTTTGATAAAATGTTAATGTCTGCTTAATTACATCAACGGTCGCACACAAGTGTATTTAAAAATAGTACAAAAATACTATACCCGACCGATGTAAAATCGGTATTAAATTTGATTGATTTATTCAATAAAATACCCTATCCCCCTAAGGTTTACAAGGTGTTTTGTTGTGATGAACAGAATTTTATAATTTTTAAGTAGAATGAATTTTAAAGGAGTGCCATGGCTGCAATTTATACCCACCACCGTTTCGGTATGCAATTGGTTTTAAACTTAAGCTATCCCTGTCAAAAAACGGTACAACACAACCCGACCCTTTATTTTTTAGGACAACAGGGGCCGGATATTTTCTTTTTTGTTTTTTCAGCTTACGGTATCCCCGATGCACCGGGAACACGTATTCATAACCAATCGGGAAAGGCATTTATCGACAAGGTGGCACCGATTATTTTTGAAAGCGGGCAATATTCCGACGTGTCCGCCTATTTTTTGGGCTGTTTGTGCCATTTTTTATTGGACGCCACCATCCACCCTTTGGTAGACGGTTTTGAAAAAACGCCCGGCTACAGTCACTCCGATATCGAAACCGAGCTGGACCGCTATTATCTGTCTTTAGACGGCTACAATCCGAGACGGTTTAACCTGTCCCGCCTGTTGCCGAAGGACAAACAAATCCCCGAACGCATCGGTCCGGTGTATTCGGGATACCCCGATATCACCCCGAAGTTTATCGCCGAAGGCATTCGCGGTTTTAAATTGTTTAAACACCTGATGTTCGCACCGAACCCGATGCGGGAACAATTTTTACATTTTGTCTTGAAAAAAATAGGTGTCGGTACCGATATTAAGGGGCATGTAATGCGACAAACACCTTTTAAAGAAGCTAAGCACTCCAACGGCGTCATCGCAACGCGTATCGACGCATTGTTAAAGGAAGCCCCGTCACTTATAGAAAATGCCTACGACTACATTTTTAAGAATGCCCCCTTACGGGATATTTATATGAAAAATTTTAACGGTAAATGTGTAGAAAAAACAGGAGCGTAAAAATGACATCTTTAGAAAAAAAATGGATATTGTACGATGTGGGTAACTCCGCCTTTATTTTGCTGGCGACAACCGTCATACCGATTTTGTTTAATAATTTGGCCGAAACTCACCTGAGTGCCGCCGATTATCTGGCGTATTGGGGCTATGCCGTTACGGCGTCTACCTTAATTGTTGCCGTTTTAGGCCCTGTTTTAGGTGCCGTTGCCGACGGAAAGGGTCGCATGAAAAAGTTTTTTGCCGGCTTTGCCCTGTTGGGTATTGTCAGCTGTATGCTGATGCCCTTTTTTACAATTTGGTATTTATTTTTAGGAATGTATGTGATTGCCAAGGTCGGCTTTAACGGGTCGCTGGTGTTTTATGATGCCATGCTCACCGACGTTACCGCCGAAGACAGGATGGATGCCGTATCCTCCCACGGGTATGCCTGGGGGTATATCGGATCCTGTATACCCTTTGTTGTGTCCATCGCATTGATTATTTTCGGCAACCGTATCAACATAGGCTTTGACCTTAGCATGAAAATTGTATTTGTGTTGACCGGGCTTTGGTGGCTGGTGTTTACCCTGCCTCTTTTAAAAAGCTACAAACAAATCCACTATATCGATAACAAAGCGGTACACCCGACGCTTATTTTTGCCCGATTGTGGCAAACCTTAAAGGATATTAAAAAACATAAAAAAGTGTTGTTGTTTTTGGTTGCTTTTTTCTTTTATATTGACGGGGTGTATACCATTATTAACATGGCAACGGCCTATGGGACATCTCTGGGGTTGTCGCCGACGGGGCTTATTTTAGCTTTGTTGGTCACACAAATTGTGGCGTTTCCCTTTGCGTTGTTTTTTTCGAAATTGTCCAAAACCCGACCGACAGATGTGTTGGTTAAAATTTGTATTATTGCCTACGCTCTGATTGCTTTGTACGGCATGCAGCTGGATCAATTATACGAGTTTTGGATTTTGGCTGTAGCGGTGGGTATGTTTCAGGGAGCGATTCAGGCGTTGTCCCGTTCGTATTTTGCGAAGATTATCCCCCCGGAAAAAAGCGGCGAGTATTTCGGTATTTATGATATTTGCGGCAAGGGTGCTTCCGTTACAGGAACGCTGTTGGTATCGGTGATTACCCAAATTACCGGTCGGCAACAAATGGCCATCGGATCGCTGGTGTTGATGTTTCTTGTCGGGTTTTATTGTTTTTACCTGGCAAATAAAGCCTGAGAGAAAGGACATCGGAACGCCTCCGTCACAGGCGGGGTTTTCGGAAAGTCGGGGCGCCGTCCGCTACAGGCGGGGTAAAATGTTTTGCAGAGGGCGGCGACGCCACGCCCCTACAGGGATTCATACAAAATGTTCAGTTTGGATAAAATATCCGCCCCGGCGGTTTCCGTTCTTAAAATTCGTTTGCCCAGGGTAACGGGCTTTGCCCCCGCCCCTCGGGCAATTTTTATTTCTTCTTCCGTAAAGCCACCTTCCGGACCGATCAACACCGCCACGGTTTCGGGCAAGGCGGTATATTCGGCCAAAATACTTTTAACGGTTGCTTCGGTTTCCAATTCGTAGGCAATAAACACCAAAGCGTTGGTGGCGGCCGCTACAAGGGCATCCTCAAAAGACAAGGTCGCCGACACGCGGGGTACAACGCCCCTTTTGGATTGTTTGGCGGCTTCGTAGGCAATGCGATTGTAACGGAGCATTTTTTTGTTGTCGTTTTTTATTTTAGCCACACAGCGACTGCTCTGAAAGGGTGTAACGGCAACCGCACCCAGCTCTACCGATTTTTGTACAATACTGTCAAGTTTTGTACCCTTGGGCAGTCCCTGGTACAGATGCACGGCAAGGTTTGTGTTTTCTCCTGTGGAGGGTCGGCTTGCAACAATTCGGCACTGCGCACCGTTTCGGTTTGTGCTTAATACCGTACACAAATAGTCCCTGCCTTGACCGTTACAAATTTCGATGTGTTCATCGGGCTTCAGACGCAACACTTTGGTGATATGGGCAGCATCCTCTCCGATTAGGGTAATACGGTCGCCGTTCACCGCTTCGGGTGATACGAAAAATCGGTGCATGCTAAAGCCTCTCCGCGACAATAACGTTCCAATCACCGATACTTTCCAGGCGGATAAGCTCGTAGCCTTTTTCTTCCAACGCCATCAGCACTTTCCCGACGGATTCGTCGATAATACCGGAGGCAATAAATAGCCCGCCGGGTTTTAAAAAGTCGGAGACGGTTTCCGACAGGGCGATAATGGTGTCCGCCATAATATTGGCAACCACAATATCCGCCTGTTCGTCGGGGCTTAGCACTTCCGTTAAGTTGCCTTGCCTGATGTTGATTTTACCCGCCATATTGTTATGGGCAAAATTGGTTTTTGCCACTTCCACGGCAACAGGGTCCAGATCGATGGCAATTACTTTGTCGGCACCCAATTCCTTGGCGACGATGGATAAAATCCCCGACCCGCAGCCGATATCAATCACTTTGTCGCCTTTTTTGAGGTATTGTTCCAGGGCACGTACACACAATTGGGTGGTTTCGTGGGTACCGCTGCCAAAGGCCATACCCGGGTCCATTTCTATAACAATATCCTCCGATGCACGGTCATAATGTTCCCAACTGGGTTTTATGACAATGTTTTTGCCGATTCGGGTGGGTTTAAAAAACTCTTTCCAGGAGTTGGCCCAGTCTTCGTCGGCCATTTCCCGGATGGACATTTCGCAGTCGCCGTGACGCAGACCGGTTTCCGGCAGACAGCGTAAACCTGACAGTAATTTGTCGATACATTCGTCGACATTCCATTCCTCGCTGAAATAACCTCGAACAACGGCCACCTCCGGATCCATATTTAATATGGTTTCGTCTACGGCGTTGACGGTCGGGTCGTCTTTAACGATCATCAAATTGTCGGACGATTCTACCGCAACACCCTGTGCACCGGCATCGTAAAAAATGTTGACGACGGCATCTTCCGCTTCTACGGTTGTCGTCACCTGTACCTCTGTCCAATTCATAAAAAAACCTCCGCTACCATGCTTGCGCGCATGTAAAGTTTTGCAACCCCCGGTTTGCACTCCTAGCATATTATCACGTTTTGCTTTAATTGAAAAGAAGCATGCCATACTTTTCAACGACCCGACGTTTTCTTGCATTTTTTTAAGCACTTCATGTAAATAATCGCTTGCGAGATGAACCCCGCTCCAAACAATGTTATAATACAACGTAAGAAACGTTTTCAGCGAATGAAGGAGATTAGTATGGCAGAAGAAAAGAAAACCCGATCAATCCAAGAATATGTTCCCGGTAAACAGGTAACCATGGCCCATGTCATTGCCAACCCCAAACCCGATGTGTTTATAAAACTGGGACTCGACGACGAAACCAACGATGCCATCGGCATTTTAACCATAACCCCGAGCGAAGCCGCAATTATTGCTGCGGACGCGGCCACAAAAGCGGCTCCTGTAGAAATCGGATTTTTGGACCGTTTCAGCGGCTCTTTAGTAATCACGGGGCGGGTCAGCGATGTGAAAACTTCGGTGAATGCCATTAATGTTACCCTGCATTCGATTTTAGGGTTCGATATTCCCAAAATTACCTATTCTTGATATGGCTTCCAACAGAAATCGCGTTGCATTGGTCGGAAAAATCGGTTGCGGAAAAACAACCCTTATGCAAAAATTATCCGACGAACCCATTGCCTATTTAAAAACACAAATGGTCACCTATACGGATCGGTTTATCGACACGCCCGGAGAGTTTATTGAGCTGCCTTATTTTACCCGTCAGGCGATTAATGTCTCCTGCGATGCCGGATTGTTATTGGTGTTGGTATCCGCCGTGGACTGGCAAAATACCATCTCTCCCAACTTCGTACATACCTACAATATCCCCTATTTGGGGGTGGCTACCAAAATAGATTTACCCGATGCCGATGTAAAAAGGGCACGCCGCTTTTTGGAGTATGCGGGTATTCGCCCCCATTTAATAACGGAGGTCAGTGCCATGACCGGCGAAGGGATCGAAGCATTGCAAAACCGTATCGCCGAACAGATGATAAAGACGACCCCTTCCAAAGCAAAAAGGAGATAGTACCTTGAACGACCAACAATATTATTTGACTGCAGACAGAATCGAAAACTTTGTAAAAGAAAAAGAAATCTTTGCACGGGATGCCGTGCTGACCGTCGAAGATATGCGGCGTGTTAAAGAAAGTGTCGAAGGGTTTGTAAACTTAATTTACAGAATACGGGACGATCGGGGCAAATCCGTCGTGTTGAAACAGGTGTTAAATATCCCCTACTTTCGGCAATTGGCTGAAGAAGACGGCAGTGCCGCCTACGAGGACATTTCCATGGAAACGGCACGTTTGCGTTCCGAAATTTCCGTTTTAATTTTTTGGAATACCCTGTTTCCGGGAATTGCACCGGACATTTATTTGTTTGATGAAGAACGGGATATTATTATCATGGAGGACTTAAGTCGACTGGGCTTATTGCGTTACGAGTTATGCAGAATGAAACGCTTTCCCCATGTCGGTGAACGCTTGGGTCGTTTTTTTGCCCGCAACCTGTTCTTTTCTTCGGATTTAACCTTATCGAGCTATAAAAAAATCCGAATGGAGGAGACTTTCTCCAACCCCGAGTATACAACCCTTTATGAATTTCTTTTTACAAAGTGCAATATTTCCTCTCTGGACCACGATATCCCCGAAGAAACCCTGCCCCTACGCAAGCGTTTAATGGCGGATGATGTCGTGCAAAAAGAAATCCGCCGTTTGGGCGACAAATTTTTGCAGGAACGGGAATGCTTAATTCATACCGATTTGCACTCTTCCAATATTATGGTGGACACTACCCATTTGTGCATTATCGATACGGAGTTTGCCGGTTACGGACCGATCTGCCAGGATATCGGTCGCATTTTGGGCTCCTACCTGCTTAACTTTTTTTCATGGTACGGGGACGATACGGTACCGGAAATAGAAGCCGCTTATTATAGGAACCATTTACTCGATACCGTCGAAAGCCTCTTTGAACATTTCGAAAAAGAGTTTCGAGCACTGTGCTTGTATTACGAAGATGTCAATTACACCCTGCGACGTATGGATATCGATGCCTATTTGTTCCGACAATTTCAAGACGCCCTTGCTTCCACCGCCGTTAATACCGTTTCCAGAATATCCGGCATGGGCTTAAGTTACGACTTGCAGCGTTTACCGGAAAAAAATCGGCTTTATCCTATTTTCTTAATTTTAGAGCTGACCGAACAATTATTAAAAAACTACCGCAATCTGAATACACCGGCGGATTTTACCCGTTTTTTGAGGCTTTTTGCACATCAACATCCTAAAAGCAAGTATAATTTGTAATCAATCCGAATTAAGGCTTCTTTTGATAAAAATCGATATACTAATAATGTACTCTTAATGAAAGGAGGCGCATTATGGGTTTTTTTACTTGGATTATTTTCGGTGCCCTGGTTGGATGGGTTGCCAGTATGATCATGAAAAAGAACAGCAGCATGGGCTTAATCGCTAATATTGTTGTCGGTTTAATCGGTTCGGTTTTAGGCGGCTGGATCGGAACGTTTTTAGGACTCGGAAAGGTTACATCTTTCAGCATTTCGTCCTTTTTAATTGCACTGTTAGGTGCTGTTGTGTTACTGGCTATTGTCAACGCAATTACTCGCCGTGACTGATAAACAGGCCTTTGCAGATTCGTATAACGAATCTGTTAACCATAAAAAAGCCCCGCAGCTATAAACTGCGGGGCTTTTTATTTTGGTTGATTATCTTTACTTTTAGTATCGTTAATATCCGTCAAGTATAAAAAAACCGGTCGAGTGCAACGCCCCGCCGGTTTTGTGTTATTGAATTTGTTGAATCCGAACCTTTTCGACAACTCCGTTATGAATTTTTTCAACCGAAAAAATATAGCCCGCATGTTCCAAAACAGTGTTTCGTTTTAATTCGATGCCCTGTTCCGATGCCAATTTAACAATAAAGCCGCCGAGGGTAATCGTGTTGAAAGTCGGAAAATCGTAACCGTAGTGTTCGCTTAAGCGTTTGGTGGTAATGCCGGAGGGAAAGGTCGAATCGCAACGAATGGCCACCTTATTATCCTTGGACATTACAATTAATACGGCAAAAATAATGGCAACCGCAATCGCTCCGATCAATATATCGGTCATGCCTTCGGCATACACCAATAATTTTCTTGCGATGACAAACAACACCAGGGTAAGAATGGATTCGTTGGAGTGGGTTGTAATCATCAACATGAGCTCCAGTCCAACAACCAGAAGCAGCACATGTCGGATAAAATCTCCAAATACAATGTAACCCAACTCACTGGGGGTGTTATAAATTTTCGGTATGTATTTAAACAAATCGGGAATTCCCGATACAATCCCCGCAAGCAAAATCAACGTCAGGACGATCTCCAAAGCGGTGATACCTGTTTTAATCCATCGCCTTACTTTTTCTTCTTTCACGCTTAAGTTCGCCAAACTTTATAATGCTTATAGCAGTTCTTCGATTACCGACTCCATTGCTTTGGGTGTCACCATGGATTCAAAGCGTTCGACGACATTGCCTTCTCTGTCTACCAAAAACTTGGTAAAGTTCCATTTAATATCGCTCTTACTTGCGTAGTCAGGATCTGTTTCCATCCAAATTTTATGGATACGTTCCGCATCCGGATCGGAGGGTATCACGTAGGATCCGCCCGCTTGGGAGACTCTTTTTACACGACCGATGTTGGCACCGTAACGGGTACCTGTCGGGGCTGCATGCTTGGTTTCCGATTGCTTTTCCATTTCTGCGACTTCCGCCAAACTCGGGAAACCTTCAAAACCTTTTTGTTCTTTTAAGAAAGTATACAGCGGCAGCTCGTTTTCTCCGTTTACTTCGATCTTGGAAAACATCGGGAAGCTCACATTGTAGCTGAAACGGCAGTAATTAATAATTTCGCTGTCGTTGCCCGGTTCCTGTGCACCGAATTGGTTGCAGGGGAAGCCTAAAATTTCAAAACCTTTGTCTTTATATTTTTGATATAACTCTTCCAGACCGGTGTATTGATTGGTAAAGGTACATTGGCTTGCAACGTTAACAATCAACAAAACCTTTCCTTTGTAGCTGTCCATCGAAACTTCTTCGCCGGTAATGGCATTTGCTGAGTACTTGTAAATTGACATAAATGTTTCTCGCTTTCTTATTATTTTTTATTTAACCCGGAGGCCATTGAAGGGCTCTCCCCCCCAAAAGATGATAATGTAAATGCGGTACGGTTTGACCGCCGTCAGCCCCGCAATTATTAACCAGTCTGAAACCTTTATCCGCAATGCCCAGTTTCAGTGCAATGCGGTTGGCAACGGTGTGAATATGACTGATGACGTTGTTACCTGCCGGTACGGATAAAACCGAATCGTAGTGTTCTTTCGGTATGATGACCACATGTATCGGTGCCTGAGGGTTAATGTCCTCGAAAGCGTAGACAATGTCGTCTTCATGAACTTTTTTAGACGGCAGTTCTCCTTTTACGATTTTACAAAATATACAGTCATCGGGCATGACAAATCCTCCTTACGGTTGAATACCTTTCATACTTAAGGTGTTATTACTATATAATAACTTATATTTTAAAATTTTACCTTTAATATTTTGACCACTTTCAATAATAATCGGTATATAGTTGGCGGTATGGCCGGTATAAATCCCCTGTTCCTCTTTTTCTACAAGAACCTCCGCCACACAACCGTGGTGTTGCTTTAAGAAGCGTCGTTCCAAATTTTGGCCCAGGGCAATAAGTCTTTGCGAACGCTTATTTTTAATATCCTCGGTAATTTGGTCGGGCATATCGGCCGCTTTAGTGCCTTGCCTCGGAGAGTATTTAAAGACATGAATTTGATAAAACCCGACGGCTTCGGCAAATGCCAGTGTTTCTTTAAATGCTTCCTCGGTTTCTCCCGGAAAGCCGACCATTATATCCGTTGTGATTGCCGCCAAGGGAAAATATTTCCGAATGGTGTCCACAATGTTTTGATAATCCGCCGGTGTGTAGTCGCGACCCATTCTCTTTAAGACGGTTTCGGAGCCGCTTTGCAGGGAAAGGTGAAAATGAGGACAAAAACTCTTAACCGCCGACAGTCTTTTAAAAAAAGTTTCCGTCATCATTCTCGGATCCAAAGACCCGAAACGAATACGGTCGACGGCGGTGTTTTGATCCAGAATTTCCACCAGTTCAATCAAGGCGTTATTGTTACCCGCGTCGTAACCGTAGGAAGCCAAATGGATACCCGTTAATACAATTTCCCGATAGCCTTTTTCGCGCAACGCCCGAACTTCTTTGAGGACATATTCAGGGCTTCTACTTTTTAGGCCGCCTCGGGCAAAGGGTATGATGCAGTACGTACAATACTGGTTGCACCCTTCCTGTATTTTTATAAACGCACGTGTGTGGTCGATGGTTTCTGTAATGGACAATTGCTTTAGGTCCTCGGTGTTTTCTTCTTTTACAACGTAGTTGCCCTGACTTCCCGTTTGCTTAAAGGTTTTAATGTAATCCAAGATACGGCTTCTGTTAGCGGTACCGATTAATATATCCACTTCTTTTAAGGCTGCCAATTCCTCATAAGCTACCTGCACATAGCAGCCGACCGCCACAACAATGGCGTCGGGGTTCTTTTTTTTTGCTCTTCGCAGCATATTTCTTGATTTTCTGTCTGCCAAGTGCGTAACGGTACAAGTATTGACTACATACACATCCGCCATTTCGTTGAAGTGACCGATGCGATAATTGGCTTGTTCAAATAACGCCGTCATAGTTTCGGTATCGTAGGTGTTGACCTTACACCCGAGGGTCGCAAAAGCCACGACGGGCTGATGGTTTAAACTCATAGTTACTCCGATTGTTTTTCAGACCATTGCCGAATAGCTTTGTCGGCAAGAATGCTCTCTATATTATAGTTTGCCACATCGGAATTGTAAACGTCTATTTTATTCAGATGTTGTTGATTTAAAAATGTCGTCAGTTTACTTTTCAAATAGGTGTTTTCCGTATGTCGGCAGGTTTCAAGCGCGGGTTGTATGGCCGCATCGCCCTGTTCGTATAAAAAGTACATATCTAATTCCGAGATGGCGCCTGTTTCGTACGCGTTAAGGTTGTAGCGAACCACCAGGGCATCCACATTTACCAGGGAAAGCAAAACCGTCATTACAAGCACAATGCGCACCAGCCATTGCCCCAAGGGAATATGTTTATAATAGCTGATGATGACAAATCCGAAAGCAATGACCATGGTCACCATTAACCAGGAGGTCATAACCCGTTTGGGGGTTAAGCCGTATTGGCCGATGTACAAACCCATTTTGCTTAAAGCGACCGCAATTAATGCCAACGTAAGCGTACACAGTAGCGTTTGCATAAAACGTAAGCTGCCGCCCCTTTCCTCTTCTTTTAAAAACTTACCGATAAAAGCCAGCACCCCGGCATTAATTAAAACCACTTGACACAGTTCATAAAAACCTTTACGTGCGTAGGCGTATATCGTTAAAACCCAGGGGCTTTTGCCTTGCAATACCGACAGCAAAGTATCTAATTGCAAGGCCGTGTATACCACATAAACAGCGGACAGTATGCCGATCGCCACCAAAACCGACACGCGTGTCATAAATTGCAAACGTCTCTGTTTTTCGTGGAATTTTGTTCTTTTTTCTTCTTTTATTTTAAGTTTACCGCCAAAAAACAAACCGTAAAAATAAAGGGCAAAAATAAAAATAACGACAAGTCTGAAAATGACGTCGGCATCGGGCGAAAAGCCCCGAAACATACCCGCCACTAAGGATTGAAAGCGGAGGTCGGAATCGCCCAGTAATTTTAAAATAACGGCAACCACAGGCAATATCAATGTAAGACCGCCCAGCATTTCCAATATTTTCTTTTTATCCGCACCGGTACAAATGCCTGCACTCAAGCTTTTAAAAAAGTAAAAGCCGTAACGAAAGGGATAAAACAGCCCGCCGTGTATGCCGTCATAAAGTATAGTGCTTTCCGTTTGATTGTCCATACGATTGCCCGTTATAGACAAAAACCAATAGCCGGTAAAACCGAATAAACAAAATTCCAAAAACAGTCTGAGCGAGGGTTGTTCATATAAGGAAAAACCCAATGTTATCAATAACATGGCAAGGGTTCTAAAGATATTTTCTTTACCCCATTCACACAGTTTTTTACCGGAATACCACCGGGCAATTCCCACCAATATTATTGCCAAGAATGTAATTTGAAAGCCCGGCATCGCCGCGGTATCCGTCCACAGGGCGTAGCTCATAGTGATACCCGCCACCGTGCTTAAAGCAACCAGTCCTTTGTCTTTTACGGTAAACGCCGCCATATCTGATGACATTTGAGCCGGAGCGTTTAACATTTTTATGTTATCCATCAAACAACCTCCTTCATCGAATGATAATCCGATTATAGCAGGGTTTTTGTTGAATTGCAATGTTTATTTATTGTTATTCGATATATTTTTGTTGATTTTGCTAATCTTCGATGTATTCCAAAATGTCGCCGGGTTGACATTCCAATACACGGCACAGGGCTTCCAAGGTCGTAAAGCGAACGGCTTTCGCTTTATTATTTTTAAGGATGGACAGGTTTGCCGGGGTAATTCCGACAGCTTCGGCCAATGCACCCACAGCCATTTTTCGTTTTGCCAACATCACATCAATGTTTACAATAATCGCCATAGTGCCTCCTAAATGGTAAAGTCATTTTCTTCTTTTATGGCCATGGCCGTCGAAAAGATGTTTTTAATGATACGCACCAGAGATCCGATCAGCACGGCCGCCACTGCCAGCACACTCCACGCCCACCACAAACCCGTTGTTAATAAAGCAATGCCCGCAATTAAAAAGCATAACCAGGATATACGTCTGAGTAGGGATACGTTCTCTTCAATAAACAAGCGGTTTCGGTCGATGTTTTGTAAGAGTTTGTACAAAAATGCCATGAGTGCCAAACCCGGCAATGCCAGTACCCCGTAAGGAATTATAATGGCCACCTTGTAATAATCGGACTGAAGCGGACAGGCGGAACCGCCACACAAAAATTGTTGTATGAGGGTCGGCAATAAAAATCCGATAACGGGAATGGCAACCATCACCGCAAAAACCACACTTTTTGATAATAAAATACTTTTTCGTTCATCCCACATGGGGTATCCCTCCTCGGCTGTAATAACTTTTAATTCTAAGTTTCATATTCTCAACAATTTCTTCTTTAAAAAAGGAGATATCGTAGGGGTGCAGATTGTAAATACCGCGAAGACTTTTGGGCTCTTCCCCTATGGCACCCACCATTACCAAGCCGCTTGCACGGTCGTAACGAAAACTGAGAGACACCCGTTTTTTATCGGATCCGGGTTTAATTACAACGTCGGTGTTTCGGGTAAAGGTCATCGGGTTGATACCCAAGCCCGTTTTCCCCAAATAATTTCTGTAATGCTTCGGATAACCGCCCTCTTTAAAACAATTCCAGGAGAGATAGCCCCCTGTTCCGTCGGGGCTGTCCAAAAAAGGCAGGTGCTTTAAATCCTGTGCCGATACCGCAAACCCGGGCAGGTAAGCCGCAATTAAGCGCTTTAAACAAGCAGCATTCGGGTGCTCCGTCAGGCGTTGCAATAATACCGAAAGGGTATGACTGCCTTGACTGTGCCCCACCAGTATAAAAGGTCTGCCTCGGTTTTCATATGTCATGTAATGTAAAAAAGCGGCTTTTACATCGGCAACGGCCAGGGCGTTTGCCGCCAAAGTTTGCGGATGGTCGAACCCCAAATAAAAAACACGCATGTGAGCTTGACGGTAGCGGGGTGCAAATACACGTCCCGCTTGCCCGTACAAAGTCCCCTGACCGACCATCGCCACGCTATCGGTATAGCGATTCAGTTTCTCATCACAAAGGTCGGCATTAATCGGTGACCGATCCGACTGTGCCAACCCATTTAAGGCATCGAAATCTCTGGTACCGCCATTTTTATAGGCGTCGAATACATAGGTGGTCGGGTGAACATAAAAAATATCCGCAAGAGGATTTTCAAGCGACGTATAACCGTAGAGCCCCCAGTTTTTTCTATCCGAGTAATTTGTACCGACGGGTACCTGCATGTTGTTCTCCTTGTGCTTTTGCTTAGACTGTTGTGTTATAAATCTTTCGTTTTAAGATATTTATCTATCTATTATCGATATGTAGATATTGCAGAGCAATTATACGCCAATATGCTTGAGCCTTCTTTAAATAAACGGACTTTCGGGACGTCGGGTCGCCGTTCTCTACCTTAAGGGTATTGGGGGCAAGTCGACGCCCCGCGGGGTTCGCTTTTGCTTATGTGCAGGGCTTAATGCACCTGCATTCCGAAATAAAAAAACTTTGCTTCGGTTATCTTACCGAGGCAAAGTTTTTTTTACTTTATTTAATGGTCACTGAGGAAACCTTGTATAATTTTTTCTTCGGCTTCTTCTTCAGTTAAACCGAGGGTTTGCAACTTGACAATTTGTTCCCCGGCAATTTTACCGATAGCGGCTTCGTGAATGAGCATGGCGTCGGGATGGTTGGCTTCCAGTTCCGGTGCCGCAAACACGGTGCCGTTACCGACAATAATGGCATCGCAGGCGGAATGCCCGGTACACCGTTCATTCCCTACAATAACGGAGCGAAACTCCTGGTGGGATTGATCCTTAGCGACAGAACGGGATATTAGATCTACCCCTGCCCCTTCGCCGTTAATATCTACCTTAAAGTCCGTCGTTGCGAACTGGTCGCCTTCGGTTAAAATATGCTCTTTAACGATGAGCTTGGCGTTTTTACCCAGTTTCCCTTCGGTTTTACGGTCGGAGTGGTCGACACCGCCTATTTGAGAGGTTTCCATCTCCAGATAGGCATCCTCTTCGAGTTCGACATAAGTGACGGGATCGATGATACGTTTGCCGTCGCCTTTACCGATACCGATGTGTTTTTCCAAGTAAACGACACGGGCATTTTTTCCGACAAAAAAACGGTGGATACCCGAGTGTTTGGAGCCTTCATCCTCATCGGTGTGAATACCGCAACCGGCCACAATGGTTACATCGGCACCGTCTTCGATATGAAAGTCGTTGTAAACCAGTTCGTCTATGTTACTTTTGGTGATACAGGCCGGGATAAAGACACGATCACCCTGTGTTGTGGCTTTTACATAAATATCCAAACCGGAAAGGCCGTCGGTCTTTCCGACAATGTGAATGTTGTCCGTCGAGTGTCGTGCCGCACAACCGGAGTCTTCCCGAATGTTGTAGGCGGTATCCGCCGGGAGATCGCCATCTATGTCGGAGACAATGCTCAATAATTCTTTGGTTATTTCGTTTTGTGTTAATGTTGCTGCTTGTTGGCTCATTGCAGAACCTCCTTAACGCTATAGGGTAAGTCACATTCGCCGGGGCAATGAATATCGGATTGACACAATTTGGGTAAGATTTCTTCCCTTGTGCCGAAACCGGTAATGCGACCTTCGTCGATAACGGCAATTTTGTCCGCTATTTCCAAAATTCGTTCTTGATGGGAAATAATGAGTATTGACCGTTTCTTTTCGTTCTTTAAGTCTTTAAAAACTTCGATTAAGTTATTGAAGCTCCACAAGTCGATGCCGGCTTCGGGCTCGTCGAAGATATAAATTTCCGCATCTCTGGTAAAGACCGTTGCAATTTCGATTCTTTTAATTTCGCCGCCGGATAAAGCGGTACTAATTTCTCTGTCAATATAATCTTTCGTGCACAAACCGACCATCCCTAAAATGTTGCATGTTTCGGTTTCGGTGAGTTCCCGCCGTGCCGCCAATTCCATTAAGTTTCTGGCGGTGATGCCTTTAAAGCGTACCGGTTGTTGAAAACCGTAGGCAATACCGTTTTGAGCACGTTCGGTGATATCCATATCGGTCAGTTCTATATCATTTAAAAATATGCGACCTTCGGTTGCTTTTTCGACACCGGCAATTACCTTTGCAAAGGTGGTTTTTCCGCTTCCGTTGGGACCGGTGATGACAACGGTTTCGCCGTCATTGACAACCAGGTCGACGCCTTTTAAAATTTCTTTTCCGTCGGGGACGGTAAATTTTATGTTTTCTACCTTTAACATGTCACACTCCTTCTCTTTTCTTCTATCTTCTTTTATATCCCAGTAATTCACTCAACTATAAAGTATTTATAACATGATCGCTGACACTTTTCAAGTGTTTTGTCGAAGAATTCTAAATATTTACCTCGCAAGTCAATATTTCTTAAGTCTCTTCAAGTTTTCTCAGGATTATTCGTATTTGATGGTTACCAATTGCCCTTCTTTATCGTAGTAGTAAACCGCTTCGAGTTGATCGTCTTCTTCGTCCTGATAACGCCTTCTGTCAAACAGTGCAACCGCCGCTATGCCGGCCAGGGTTATCAGATTGCGAAATAATTTTCCGAACAGACCGGGTTTTTTAATATTTTCCATACGCTTATCCATCAGTTCTTCAAGCATTTTCAAGTCGTTATAATCGGCTTCGTTTTTGATGAATTTTATCGCTTCGTTTTTTCTTTTTCTTCGACTGTTTTTAAACATCTTCCCTTTCTCCTTAGGTTTGAGATGGTTTTATTATAAACGATTACTCCGGCAATTACAAACAAAGGGCGGGGCTTTTAAAAACCCCGCCCTTTGTTTAATTCGGCTATCCGATTTTCTTTTTAATTGCTGTAATTATTTTTTTATAAACCGGTACCATGTGGGCTTCGCTGCAACAGGTATCCAACTCTTGCAGGGCAATCCAGCCGACTTTTCGGTTTTCTTCGGGGCAAATCCTTAAAGGCTCCGCCGGATTGCCGATAAAGCCGTACGCCAAAGATAAATGCAGGTGGGCACCCACATATTGCCCCCTGCGGTAATGCCCGATAACGGGTAAAATATCCAGGGCAATAAGCTCCGAGCTTATGGGCTTTAAATTTTGAATACCGGTTTCTTCCCTGGCTTCACGAACGGCGGTTGCAAGCGGATTTGTATCGCCGTCTAAATGACCCCCGGTCCAAGACCAGGCGTCGTAGATGTTGTGATACACCATCAAACATTGCTGTAGGGATTTGTCTACCACAAAGGCGGAGCTTGTAAAGTGGGCGTTGTGCTCTTGTCTGGTTAAGAGACGGTCACCATGGCTTTTAAGTAAAGACAGCATTCGTTGTTTATCGCAAGCTTCCTGTGTATCGTTTGGAGGATACGCCTCAATTGCCCGATATAGGGGCAGGGATTGTTCTATGATTGGGCGAACCATTTTGCAAATTCCAAGGCTGTGGGGTATTCGCCGGTTTTAACGATTTTGCCGTCCACCATGGTTATCGGTAAGATGGCTTCTCCTTTTTCTACCAATAATGTGCCGACTTCTCTAAATTCGACAAAGGCGTTGGGGTCCATGGTCATATTGTGGCGGACAATATTAAAACCGTCGTCGGCAAAGTTGGCAACCATGGCATCGATACGGGCAACATCTCCGGTTTCTCGCTGGCACACATCTCCGTTGCATAATACTTTCGCTTCAAATAAATCAATTTTAGCCATTGTTTTCCTCCTGTTTGTCAATTGTTAAGATTGTCCTTGACTTTTTATTTATTTTTCATTATACTGAATAAGTCTTAACAAAGGGGTATAGCTCAGTTGGCAGAGCAGTGGTCTCCAAAACCACGTGCCGAGGGTTCGAATCCTTCTGCCCCTGCCATTATAAATTTTAGCCGACACAGCGTCGGTTTTTTATTTTTTTTAACAAATAACAACACCCGCTTACGGTTCACCATAAGCGGGTGTTGTTTATGCAAACCTTGTCGGTTTAAATTTTAGTAGTTGTTAGATAAAATTTGGAAATAATCTTGCGGTTTTTTGCAAACCGGGCACATTTTTACGGGTTTTTCGCTTTCGCTTACAAAACCGCAACGCATACATTGCCAAAAAACCGGTTGGTCTTTTTCGAAGACTTTTTCTTTTTCAACGTTATCTAAAAGTTTTAAATAGCGTTTTTCGTGACGGTTTTCGATTTTTGCAACAGCGTCAAATAAAAATGCAATTTTTTCAAACCCTTCTTCTCTTGCTTCCGCTGCAAAGTTTTTGTACATTTCCGTCCATTCGTAGTTTTCGCCTTCCGCCGCGTCTTTTAAGTTGGCCGCCGTATCTTTTAAGTCACCACCGCCTGCAAGAGTAAACCACAATTTAGCGTGTTCGTATTCGTTAAGTGCGGTTTCTTCGTACAATTCAGCGATTTGTTGGTAGCCTTCCTTTCTTGCTACTTCTGCATAAATCGTGTATTTGTTACGTGCCATGGACTCCCCGGCAAATGCTTCCAATAAATTTTTTTCTGTTTTACTACCTTTAAGTTCCATTGTGTACCTCATTTCATATTTTAAATTGGAATGATTATTAACTATGTATTAAATATAACAAAGCATTCTGGTTTTGTCAAGTTGAAACGAATAAATCTCCAAGCATTTAAGAATAAGGTTGACCATAACATTTTATTAATCGAACAAAACATTGTAATGCTCCGTTTCCGAGGCGATAAAACTTTGCTCGATAAGCCGACGGTCACTGCGATAACGTGACAACTCGGGCAAGTGATCTCTTTTAAAAAAGCGAGCATCGAGGGTTTCTATATTTTCTTTAAAGGTGCCGCCTTCATACCGACACAACATACAAATTTTATAAATAGCAAACGGTGACGGGATATCGGTCGCTTTAACCCAATCAAACACACCGACCAGTTTATAAGGCGTTACGATGGCACCGGCTTCCTCCCGGGCTTCTTTAGTAATGTTTTCGACGATGGAGTAACCTACGTCCGCCCAACCTCCGGGCATGCACCACTTTTTATCGACATTTTCTTTAACCAATAAGATTTCATTTTCGCGTACAATAGCGGCACGTACATCCACCTTCGGGGTTTGATAGCCCTTTTCCGATGCAAATAAATCGGTTATTTTTTCACAACTCATATTGCTGTGTTGTTCTAAAATTTCTACGGCTATCTTTCTTAATTCCTCATAGCGTTCGATATCAAAAGGGTTATTTGCATAGGTAATGCCGCTTTGAGCAACGGCTTGTATGCGTTTTGCCCATTTTAACCATAGTTTTTCCATTTTGCCCTCCCTTTAACCTTTATTTATTATACAATAATTGAAGGTAATTTATCTTTATACGGCATACGGCATTTTTTATAAAAATATTTAATATTCCTTAGAACATTTCCTATTTAATAAACTTTTTAAAGAAATTCAAATAAATATGATATAATAGTTTGTAAACAAATAAATACCATAGGAGGCTATTATGTTTCAACCAAAATTTTATTTATGCAAAAAATGCGGCAATTTAGCCGAAATGCTCATCGACTCCAAGGTCGTTCCGGTTTGCTGTAATGAACCGATGACCGAATTAACTGCCAACACGGAAGATGCCGCTTTGGAAAAACACGTTCCGGTTGTTGAAGTAGAAGGCAACAAAGTAACCGTTACCGTCGGCAGCACCATCCACCCCAGCACCGAAGAGCACCACATTTCCTTTATTTATCTCTTAACCGATAAAGGTATTCAACGTAAAGTTCCCACAATCGGCGAAGACCCGGTTGCAACCTTTGCACTTGAAGACGGCGAAAAAGTTGTTGCCGCTTACGAATATTGTAACTTACACGGACTTTGGAAAAAAGAACTCTAGTCTGTCAACATAACGTGCACAAAAGGTTGATCGGTTTAATAAAATCATTTAAAACCTTTATGCACCGCATAAAAGTCCAACCTGTAAACAGCAGGTTGGACTTTTTTAAATTTACTTTTAAGAATTTGTTGTTTTCTTCGGTTTAATCGGTATTATGCCAATGAACCGATTGTAAAGAGGTGCCATCAATTTGACAAGCTCTTAACAAATAACCTATACTTTATATAGAATTTTATAATTGGATAACATTGTATAAGGCTGACTGTCAGCCTTTTTTATTGAGGTGATTTTTTGCAGTATGAGAAATATAAAAAGTTAAAGAAGCGGTTTCCCGATCTTAATAAAATTTTATTAAGAAGACATCAGAGAAAACAGGGAGATATGGGGTATTTGGATTTTTTTATGTTGGGCTTCGGCTCCATGGTCGGCGTGGGCTGGGCGGTATCGTCCAACCACTGGATTGCCCAAGCCGGCGGACCGCTCCCCGCTTTTTCAGGTTTTTTACTTGCCACTCTTCTGCTTGTTCCTATCGGATTGTGCCACGGCGAACTTTTGGCGACACTGCCTGTCGGCGGCGGTGTTATGGTGTATACGAATAAAGCTTTCGGCAATCGGTTGTCTTTTATTTCTTCGTGGTTTTTGGCACTCTCCTACATAACCATTTTGCCCTGGGAGGCCATTTATATCAACACGATTGTCAGTAGTTTAATACCGGGCTTTGCCAATTCTAAAATACTTTACTTTATCGGCGGTCAGCCTGTCTTGTTGTCTTCCATTGTGTTGGGGCTTATCCTTGCTTTACTTTTATTTTTTATCAATTACAAGGGCTCCAAGTTTGCGGCCAAGCTGCAATCCGTCCTGTCTTTTGTTATTATAATTATCGGGGTGATCGTTATTATTTTTTCTTTTATTAAAGGCGATTTTAATAACATATACCCTGTCTATAAAAATGTAGGTGTCGGAAACCACTCGAGCTTTTTAGGCGGAATATTGGCAATTATTGTTATTGTCCCCTTTTTTATGGCAGGCTTTGATACCATCACCCAATCTGTCGAAGAAATATCACCCGACAAAAAATTTAAAAACGTCGCGATATCGATGATATTATCCATCATTGCGGCAGGCGTATTTTATGCCCTGATTATCATTTCGACAGGAACGGTCACCGATTGGCAAACCTATTCCTTGGCGACACCGCCGGCTATGGGATCGATGCTTCAAGCAAGCTATGGCGGACATTTGGGTTCTATTTTAGGCAAGCTGATCGTTATAGGCACAATAGCCGGACTTTTCTCCACCTGGAACGGAATGTTTATTGCCTCCGCACGACTGATACAATCCATGGCAAAGAGCAACCATATCCCCGAAATTTTTTCAATGAGCCACCCCAAATACGGTACGCCCGTAACGGCATCTGTCTTGTGCTTAATATTTGCGGCTGTCGGTCCCTTTGTCGGTATGACTTTTATCGAACCGCTGACCAATTTAGGGTCGGTGTCCTTTGTTATCGGCTGGTTTTTAACCTGTTTGTCTCTCTTGGTCTTAACAAATAAAGATAAGGATTTTTATACTTCCTTTAAGGCACCGGGCGGAAAGTTGACCATTTACCTGGCAATTCTTATATCGGGCGGCATTGTTTTATCTACCATAATACCTCAATTTCCCTCTTTTATGGGATACGCCGCCTTGATTATATTTTTCCTTTGGCTCTTTTTAGGGCTTGTGTTTATGAAATTTTATAACCCCGACAGGAAATGTCGGTGATTGATAAGACTCGAACGTTGCCGCTGACTCTAAAACCCGATGAGCGGCAGCGGATAAATGAAATTTCAGGTATTACGAATGAATGAACAATTGCCATTATCCGGATAATAAGAGAGGTTTTGAGATGAACCCTACGACAACCTATCCATCCCCCTTCGGAGAAATCACCCTAGTGTGTAATAAAGCCGGCAATCGTTTGACCGCCTTATGGATTGACGGACAAAAATACCAAAATGCCGCCGTACCGAAAGTAATGCCGAAACAAGGTCGGGCATCCGTGCTGCAAGATACCGCTCAATGGCTCGACGCTTACTTTTCCGGTAAAAAACCGAAAACAACCGACCTGCCCCTTGCGCCGACAGGTTCCGCTTTCAGACAGCAAGTGTGGTCTATTTTATGTGAAATTCCCTACGGAGAGGTTGTAACCTACGGGGATATCGCGAAAATAATCGCAAAAAAGCGAAACATACCGCGTATGTCTGCCCAGGCCGTCGGCGGTGCCGTAGGGCATAACCCTATTTCCATTATTATACCCTGTCACCGTGTGGTCGGAGCAAAGGGCAATTTAACGGGATATGGCGGCGGTATTCAAAGAAAAATTCAATTACTGACCTTGGAAGGGTTGGATATGTCCCAATTTTATATTCCAAAAAAAGGTACGGCACTTTAAAAGATTGTAGATTAAAAACGCCTGTATTTGACGCTATACAGTCAAACACAGGCGTTTTTTATTGTTATTTCAAGTTGTTTCGATGACCGTTTTCACCATTGGCTTTTTCAAAAAATACCTGCCAACCCACTTTCACCACAATGGCTATTAACCCGCCGGCAATAGCGCCGAGAGGTCCCAAAACAAAGGATGACAATAAGGTAACAACCAAAACCAACAGCGGGGATAATCGAATGCTTTTACCGATTAAAATCGGCTCCAGTATAAAACGTACAATGACGAGCACCATATATAAAATCGCCAATTGCGCGCCGACATCGGTATAACCGTTAAGCACCCTGATAAGCGCCCAGGGAATCAGTATTAAGCCGCTGCCCAAAACGGGAATAAAATCCAACACCGCGATAAGAAACGCCTTAAGACCCCACAGGTCGATGCCGATCAGGTAAAGCCCGATCGACAGTAAAGCAAAACCGACCAGGGACAAAATGGCTTGCGCTTTTAAAAATAGCCATGTATGGATTTTTAATTCCTCAAAAAAACGTTTTATTTTCTCGGTACTGATACCCTCACCTTCCTTTACTTTCTTCTTTTAGATATTTCCGCCCGAACGCGTTTGCCCTTGATGCTTGCCTTGTTTAAACCGCGTAATACTTTTTTAGAGACACTTTCATCCACATCCACAAATGTAAACTTCCGATACATATCGATAGCACCGACCAAAGCGGAGGATATGCCCGCTTCGCCACAAACGGCACCCAATATATCTCGTTTTTTGGCACCGTCTTTTTCGCCGATATTCAAATGAAAACGCACTTTTTTACCGGTACCCGCCTCGGTGAATTTTAATTTCCTGCCCTTTCTTCGTAAGTCTTTACCGTTTCTTGTGCGGTTTTTTCTGCGTTCACCGACAATATTGATGTCCTGCCCGTCGTTAAAGGGCAATAGCCGTTCAATTAAGGTTGCGGCGACTACTTCCGCCGATAAGCCTCGGGCTTTTAAATCTTCCACTATATCAAAATAGCGGCTGTCAATACCGTCGGCCGCCCGGTGTTTTTCGATACGGGCCTGCATTTTTTCCTTAAATCCGGAAATATTAATCTCGTTGATGACATCTCCCGTGGGGATTAAATCTTTCTCAATGCCTTCTTTGGTGTAATCCGCAATTTTTCTAAGCCTGTAATGGTCTCTTGACCGTGCCAAAGTTAAAGATAACCCCTGTTTACCGGCTCGTCCCGTCCGTCCGATTCGGTGCACATAATATTCTTCGTTGTCCGGTACGTCGTAATTAAAAACGATATCGATATCTTCCACGTCGATACCCCGTGCAGCGACATCGGTGGCGACAAGAATTTTTAAACTTCCTTCGGAAAAGCGTTCCAACACCGTTAAACGGGCGGACTGACGCATATCTCCGTGAATTTTATCGGCATGGTAGCCGGCTTTTTGCAGTTTTCGCGTGAGCTCATCGACGTATACCTTTGTATTGCAAAAAATCATGGCACGTTCGGGCTTGTGTACATCAATTAAACGACAAAGGGCTTCAAATTTATCGCCGTCGTTAATTTGATAGTACTTTTGTTCGATACTTTCCGCCACCATATGTTTCGGTGAAATTTCGATACGCTTCGGCTCGTGTAAAAAAGTTTCGGCAATGTCCAAAATACCTTGGGGCATGGTCGCGGAAAACAAGGCAATTTGTCTTTCGTCGGGGATATCTTTTAAAATAAATTCGATATCTTCTCTGAAGCCCATGTTGAGCATTTCGTCGGCTTCATCCAAAACCACCATGTGCAGCCGATTCAGGTGCAAGGTTTTACGACGCATGTGGTCCATCACACGCCCCGGTGTCCCGACAACAATTTGTGCACCGCCCTTCAGTTCTCTGATTTGATTGTCAATGGCGGCACCGCCGAATACGGCGGATACCTTGTAGCCATGGGTATATTTTAACAGTTTTCTAAATTCTTCCGCCACTTGCAGAGCCAATTCCCGAGTCGGTAAGAGAGCCAAAATTTGGGGTTTTCTTATATTCGGGTCGATGCTTTCCACCGCCGGTATGGCAAAGGCCATGGTTTTGCCCGTACCCGTTTGGGATTTACCGATTAAGTCCTCCCCTGCCGTTAATACGGGAATCGCCTGTTCCTGAATATCCGTCATGGCTTCAAAGCCCATGTTGTCGACAGCTCTCAACAGGTTTTCCTGTATGTTTAGTTCATTAAATTTCATAGTTACCTTTCTGATCGATCGCTTCAGCGGTAAGGTTGCGGCTACAGACCGAAGTACACCTCCCGTTGAAAAGAAAAAACGGCGTTTGCCGTTTTTTACCGCGGGTGACCACCCGCATTTATTGTTTTAATATATATGTTTCGATGGCTTGTGCCACACCGTTTTCATCGTTACCGGCGACAACCGCATCGCTGATTGCTTTTAAACAGCTCGGTGCATGCCCCATTGCAACGGAAAAGCCCGCAGTATTCAGCAGTTCGTAGTCGTTGACGGAGTCACCGATGGCCATGGTCGCCTGAAGGGGTATGTTTAAATAATCGCAGACCTGCTTAAGTGCTGCCCCTTTGTCGATTTGTGACGGAAGCGTTTCCAGGCAATAATGCATGGTGCGTAGCGTTGAGAGTTGTTTTTCCGTTTTTAACGCTTCTGCGATGAAATCCAGGTCTTTAGGATTGGATGAAGACATTACCAGCTTATGAACCGGCAAACGGTTGTCTTTTAAATAGCCCCATACATCTTCTACAGGTATTTGCATATGATAAAAATCCCTTATGTGGTTGTCGCTCCAACCGGCCCGCTTCATGACCGGATGGTTGACGCGGTCGACAACACAGCCGCGACGGGTATGGTATTGGAGAAAAACATTTTTATTTTTCTTGACTATTTCTTCGACAAACAAAACCAAGTGCTCAGGCATGTGTTCTTCCGCAATAATGACGTTGTTCGGATAATCCTGAACCATTGCACCGTTATCGGTAATCATAATGTTGTCGGCACCCACCTTTTGGGCGTGGGGACGGGCTTCCACGTAGTTTCTGCCCGTTGCCACCACTGTATGAATACCCAAGTCCTGAATTTTTTTAAATGCACGAACGGTTTGAGGCGTCACCTCGTCTTGAGAGTTGAGCATGGTGCCGTCCATATCCACCACTAATAATTGAATGGTCATACACTTCTTTCTATAAAAAATCCTTCGCTGTTTTTAAACCGTATAAACTGTCCGCCTGCAGCACACCGCGTACAATCGCCTTTGCCGTTACCCGTGCCGCCAAAGTGCCGACAACATTAACATCCGCCGAGATATTGCCCGCCGACAGAGCGTACAAGGTGTCGCCGTCGGCACCGGTATGCACCGGCGATACGGTACGTGCCATGCCGTTGTGTGCCATACCCGCAATTTTTTGTAAAGCCACTTTATCAAAAGCCGCATTGGTTATGATAACCCCGATCGTTGTGTTGGTGGGGTTTTGTGTAAACAGGCTGTCCACGGCGGCGTAATCTTGATACATTTCCGTCTCGGTGAAGACCATTTTTTTGCCGTCTTCCGAGAGTAAGCCCGCTACTTGTTTGCCGCTTTCCGGGTCAAAGATGTCACCCAAAGCATTGACGACGACTATTGCACCGACTTGTAAATCACCGATTTGCACGGCATACGTACCCAGTCCCGATTTCATCATACGGGCGGGACCTTTAAATTTACCGACGGTTGCCCCCATACCGGCACCGACATTGCCTTCTCTTAAAATATAATGTTCGGCATCGATACAGGCACGGTATGCCATGTCGGCATCGGGGTAAGCATCAACCGAACCGACAGGCAAATCAAAAATAGCCGATTGGCAGACCAAAGGTACTTTTTTAATGCCCGTATCAAATCCGATTTCCCTTTCCGATAAATAGCGCATGACACCGTCGGCCGCCCCTAAGGAGAAGGCCGAGCCGCCGGACAGCAGTACAGCGTGTATGACCTGTGCCGCCGCCATCGGTTGTAAGACTTGACTTTCCCGAGATGCGGGACCGCCACCCCGTACATCGACACCGGCGGGTGCACCGTTTTGACATAGGATGACGGAACACCCTGTTCCGTCATCTTTGCTGTCGGCATGGCCGATTCGTATATTGTCAATGTCTGTCAACGCAATTTCTTTTATCATTTTTATTCCTTTATGTTTTGCTGTTTTAATAGGGGTTTGGACACCGCCACGGTTACAAGTACCCCCGCCGCCAACTCCAGAGTGCCGTTAACGGAAATAATAATCAACAACACGTCTTTTAACGGAAAAGCGGAAAATAAAACCGCCATACACCCTAATACCATGGCCGAATGGGCTAAGGATCCGATTGCCGCGGCAACACCCAGAGCCACAACTTCCTTTACTTTACCTGCCAACAGTCGAAATACCAGTCCCGTTAATACGCCGAATAAAATGCGGGGAACCAATACCATTACCAGGGATTGAAGGGGGTAGCCGCTGGCAAAGGGCGAAAACATTAAATCGACCGGGGTGACACCCATAAAGGTTGCCCGCACCAGACTGATGGTGCCGAAAACAAAACCGAGAATGCCGCCTTCCCGGGGACCCAATACGACGGCGCCGATCATCACGGGGATGTGCATAATTGTAATGGCAACCGGCGGAATCTGAATAAACCCCAAGGGCGTGAAACCAAGTACCGCCATGATGGCAATTAACAAGGTTAATTGCGTCATCCGTGCAGTCTTTACATGACTTTTTTCCATATTCGAAATCTCCTAACTGCCGCTCACTCAGGATGCAGCGTTTGATTTAAGATATTAAAAAATATCAATTTATCATATCAAAACTAACTGAAGATAACAAGAAATTTGTTTGAATTTCTGTAAAGGGGCGGCATAGACAGTTTTCACCAACCGAGCCGTTGCTATACCGCCCCCGGCATTTGTGTCGAATATGACACAAATAAAAAAACGCTCCCTTAGGTCATACCTATGGAAGCGTCCTTAAAATCTGTTTGGAGGTGCTACCCGGATTTGAACCGGGGGTGGAGGTGTTGCAGACCTTTGCCTTACCGCTTGGCTATAGCACCACATAAAATGGAGCGGAAGACGAGATTCGAACTCGCGACCCTCGCCTTGGCAAGGCG
>CAYFTR010000012.1:0-47173 GCA_964346185.1 uncultured Lachnospiraceae bacterium
TTTGCCCGTACTTCCTGATAAATTCCTACCAAAATATTGATAAGAATAATATTAATAAATAAAGCATTTTTGTAGGAACCGACAACAATAACCAAAACCGCTAAAACAATATTTAAAACATTAAATAGGGTTAAAACGTTATCTCTTACAATTTGCTTGACACTTTTTGTTTGCGGTTCCGGCAATTTGTTGTATTGCCCGTTTGCGACGCGTGCTTCAACCTCAGAGGCAGTAAGACCTGTGTAGTATTTGTCTGTCATACTCTTTTCTTTGTTTGTAGTTTGATAACTTATTTTATCATTACTTACAAAAAATAAATACACTCTTTAGAAAAAACAAGGAAACGTTGGGGAATATACCGGATTTAATTTTGTAATAATTGCAAAGGGCTAAAATTAGTTGAAGACAATAGTTGCCTGGGGTATAATATTAAACAAATATCATGAAAAAATTGGAGATTGAAATGAAAATCGGCTCCCCCAAAAAAAACAAATCAAAAAGTCAAATCTTAAAAAACAGTAAAATTAGAACTTTAATTGTCATTGCTGTCGGTTTAGTTGTTTTAGTTGCGTTCGGTTCCTATGTCGGGATTAAAGCGTATCAGAACAAAAAAATTGCCGAAGCCGTTAATCTTGTTAACGGCTTATACCAAAAAAATGATGCCCTGTTGGCGGAAGGTGTCACCGACTCTCATATTATCAGAGCGGGAAAAGCAGTAGACGGTATCCGGGATAAAGACCGTCAGGAAGAATTAAAGTTTCGCGTAACGGCGGCACGTACTATGTGGAACACCACGGCGATGGTTAACAACTTGTATGAAAACAACGGTCAAATTGCTTTGCCCAAAGTACCCTTAGATCCGAACGACGTTAAAAAAGCCGACGAAGCGTTAGAGGATTTACGAACCCGTTATAAAAAAGAATTACTGTATTCAATTTTAAGATATCGTTTAGATGATGCCGTACAGATCGATACGATTCGAGCCGAATCCGAAAAATTGGTCGAAAATAACGAAGAAAACCAAAATGTTTACGATGACTTAATAGCAAAATTAAAACAAATTAAAAACCCCGAATTACAGGGACATTATTTCAAAGAATTGAATGAGAAAGCACAGCCTTTGGGTATTGTGCTTGTGGAGGCACTGGTCGAGCAGACACCGGAGCCGACAGAACCTGCACCGGAAGTGTCACCGACACCGGAAGTTGTTTACCAACCAGAAGAAGCAGTCGTGGAAGAGCCGCCGGCGGAAGAACCGCCGGCACCGACAGAGGAGCAGCCCCAACCGCCGGCACCGGAAAACGACGATACCGGAACGGAAGAAAATCCGTCCGAAACCAATCCGGAAGATGTAAGCGGGGAGCCGCAACCCTCAGAGCATACACCGGACCCGAACAACAGCGAACCGACGACCTAATTAAAATAAAAATAAAAAAGCACATCTTTAGATAAAGATGTGCTTTTGCCGTTTAAACGACAGGTTCAGTTAATTGTGACGTACAATTGGGGCAACGGGTCGCTTCTAAATCAACTTCGGATTTACAATAAGGGCAAACCTTTGTTGTCGGTTCGGTGATTTCTTCTTTACGGCGCATACGATTGACGGAGCGTATGATTAAAAACATAAAAAATGCAATTAACAAAAATTTTATAAAGGCATCCACCAATAAACCGAATTGTAAATTAACACCTAAAAAGTTGACAGACAATTCCTTCAGATTGACGCCGGAGGTTAAGGCACCGATAATGGGATTAATAATACCTTCGACTAAACCGGATACGATGGTAGCAAAAGCACCGCCGATAACAATACCGACAGCCATATCCAAGAAATTACCCTCAAATGCAAACTCCTTAAATTCTTTAAACATAACCATTCTCCTTTCCAATTATTATAAATGTATTGTATCAAACAATGTTTGAGAAAAGAAGCCTATTTTTATAAATAGATTTTAATGAGTTTAAAGGGACAATTGGCGGATGTGAGCATTGTAGGTTATAATAAAAACAAACCAAAAAGAGGAGGTTGTTTTGAAGAAAAAACTAATTGTAATAGACGGCAATTCCTTGTTGTACCGCATGTTTTACGGCGTACGGGAAATGCGAACGGCAAAGGGTATACCGACCAATGCTTTATACGGATTTATAAACGTTCTATATAAAATTCAATATGAGTACCGACCGGATTATTTTGCAATTGCCTGGGATTTACATACGCCGACATTCAGACATCAAATGGATCCTCTCTATAAAGACGGACGCGACAAAATGCCCGAGGATTTACAGACTCAAAGTAATTTGCTGATGGACATCTTACAGCAAATGCATATCCGAAACTTAACGGCCGAAGGCTATGAAGCCGACGACCTTATCGGTACGTTATCCTTGCTTGGAAAAAAACGGGGCATTCACACCGATATCATTACAGGAGATAAGGATAGTTTTCAATTAGTTGATGATGATGTTCATGTCATGTACACCGCTACCAGAAGCGGTAGCCAATTTGTAACGGTAGATCGGGCCTATATCCGAGAGCGTTACGGCGTAACCCCCTCGGAATTAATTGAAGTAAAGGCTTTAATGGGAGATAAGTCCGACAACATACCCGGTGTTACAGGCATCGGTGAAAAAACGGCCATTAAACTGGTACAGGAATACGGTACGGTAGAAAACTTATATGCCCGCATCGACGAACAAAAAGGGAAACGCAAAGAGAACCTGATCAATGAAAAGGATGCCGCATTTATGAGTAAAACTCTGGGGACCATCGTTAGAGACGCCCCTATAGCGGAAGACTTCACTGAATTGGAAAAAAAAGAATTTTTCACTGATGCGGTGATGGATACGCTCAAAGAATTGGAAATGCACTCCGTTATTAAAAGGATCATTCATGCCAAAGGAGAAGCACCTGAAAAAGTTGTTGTCCAGCGTGTGGCAGATTATACAATTATTAAAGATTATCAACAACTTATACCTCTATTAACCGATATTAACCGAGTCGGGGAAGTAACCCTCCATTACAAAAGAGAACCCGGCTTTGACTGCTTGGCGGTTTTGGCAAATCGTCTCTATTACTACATAGATACGCCGGAAATAATCGGACATTTTATAACCGGTTTAGCGGAAATCCCCGAAGCGGATAAGGTATCCGTTATCGGGCACGATTTAAAACAATTAGAACATCTTTTTGAAAATTATAACGGTGTTATTGTTAATTACGGTTTTGATACTTATGTAGGTGCTTATTTGCTGAACCCTTCGGAAAACCGTTTGGATATTACGGCCCTCACAGCACGTTACCTGGACAGGGTACTCACCGACGAGGAAGTCTTTTTTGGTAAAGGGAGAAACAAAAAAAGCTTAAAGGATTTACCGGCACAGGAGTTGGCGGCTTATATGGTGGAAGAATGCCACGCCGTTGACGATTTAAAAATTGTTATAGGGGACAAGCTTTCAGAGAACAATTTGCAACCCCTGTATGAAGATATCGAACTACCTTTGGTAAAGGTACTCGCTGCAATGGAAAAGCAGGGGATTGCCGTGGATGTGCCGCAATTGGAAGGCATTTCTCAAATGCTGGAAGACAAACAAAAAGAGTTGGAACAAGAAATCTACGACTTAACCGAACAGCAAGACTTCAATATCAACTCTCCGAAGCAATTGGGTGCTGTTCTCTTTGAAAAACTGGGCTTACCGGTCATCAAAAAAACAAAAACAGGGTATTCCACCTCTGCCGAAGTATTGGAACAACTAGCTTTGTTTCACCCTGTTGTGCCGAAAATTTTAGAATACAGAGAAGTAGCAAAGCTGGACTCCACCTACGGAAAGGGATTGTTACGATTGGTAGATCCCGAAACCCGTCGTATTTACACCACTTTTCAACAAACCGTTACCGCCACCGGTCGCTTAAGCTCGACGGAACCCAATTTGCAAAATATACCGATTAAAACGGAAACAGGTCGTCAAATACGCAAAGTCTTTGTACCCTCTGATGCAAACAGACTCTTTATTTCGGCAGATTATTCCCAAATCGAATTGCGTGTGTTGGCACATTTATCAGGTGACGAAACCTTAATTGAATCCTTCGAAAATGAAGAAGATATCCACCGTAGAACGGCATCGGAAATATTTAATGTATCGATGGAAGAGGTTACAGCTCGCCAAAGAGGTCAAGCCAAGGCAATTAATTTCGGATTGATATACGGCAAACAAGCCTTCAGCTTAAGTAAAGATTTGGACATTTCCAGAAAAGAAGCCCAAAATTATATTGATTTATATTTTAAACGTTATCCGAAAGTGGAAAAATATATGGTAGATATCGTTAAATCGGCAAAGGAACAGGGTTATGTGACGACATTGTTCGGTAGACGCCGCTACATCGAAGAGATTAATTCCCGTAATCGACTGATGGTTCAGGCAGGAGAACGCATGGCATTAAATACGCCCATTCAGGGAACGGCAGCGGATATTATTAAAATTGCAATGATAAAAGTATACAATCGTTTATTAAATGAAGAACTCAATGCGACCGTTTTATTGCAAATACATGATGAATTATTAATTGAAGCACCTCAGTCGGAGAAGGAGGTTGTACTAAAATTATTGGTTGAAGAAATGGAAACGGCCGTACGTTTGGATGTACCGCTTACGGTAGATGCTAAAGTCGGTAACTCTTGGTACGAATTATAGAAATGATGAAAATATTAGGTTTAACCGGCGGTATTGCCTCGGGTAAAAGTACAGTGTCCCGAATTTTAAAGGAAGAATACCATTTGCCGATCATCGATGCGGATGAATTAGCTAAGGCGGCGGTTTGTGCCGGCTCTACAGGACTTCTGAACATTCAAAAATATTTCGGGACGGAATATCTTCTTGAAAACGGTGAAATGAACCGAAAAAAAATGGGTGCATTGGTACGACGAGACGAAAAAGCACGACGAGCGTTAAATGCTATTGTTCATCCTTTGGTGTACGAAGGTTTCTATTTAGAAAAAGAAAAACTCCGCAGTGTGGGACATTCTTTAATCGTCTATGATTGTCCGTTGCTTTTTGAAGAAAACTTGCAACATCTGGTTGATTTAAGCTTGTTGATAATAACCGAAAAAAAAATAAGGGCGACGCGTTTAATGGTGAGGGACAGCATTTCGGAAAATAGTGCTTATGAAAAAATGGCCATTCAAATGCCGGATGAACAAAAAGAACCTCTGGCGGATTTGGTGCTTTATAATAACGGTAACTTTGAAGACTTGAAGGAAAGTGTTGCACAATTGGTTGCAGATATAAAGGGCGAACTGGGCATTGTTAGAGAATAATTCATCAAACAATCGAATAAATTTAACAATTTGCTTGATTTCCCGCCAGTTTCTGATTATAATATAAATCACGTCGAGATGCGAGGATGGTGGAACTGGCAGACACGCAGGTTTGAGGGACCTGTTACCGTTAAACGTAGTGAGGGTTCGAATCCCTTTCCTCGCACCAGATGTTTATAATTAAAATTTAAAGCCGCAAGGAAAACTGTTTTCTTGCGGCTTTTATAATAGTTGCACACCGTTCACTATATAGAATCCGCTATTCGTTTTGATGGTGACAGCTATTAACTTGGTAGTGTTTGATATTTTTTACTTAAATTTTTCGTTTTTATGCCAACATATGAAGATTTTATCGAATTTTCTTAGTTAACCGAAACTTATTAAACAAATTATGTTAAAATATATTTTAGATTTATAAACATAAAAAGAATCACTTGTTATAAAAGATCATATGAGTGCATAAAAGAGGTGGGTTATGAAGGGTTGCAATAAATGTGGTAAAGAATTGGGTTTTTTTGAAAGATCGGTTTCTGTGGATAACCCCAGAGTTAATATTCACTACGACCAACTGTGTTCCGATTGTCATAAAACAATTAAAAAAGGTATTGATCAAATTGAACAAATGTATCAAAGAGTTTTGGAAAGTTTAAAACTCTTCGGTCAACAACGGGATCAGGCAACAACCGATATCGATCGACTGATACATTTATCGGTAGAAGCTTTAATGGTGGTAGAGCCGAACTATCACTCCGTGGAAACCAGCTTACATCAAACCGTAATCAATCGTAAGGAACGTTTGGTCAACAAACATTCGGACATGTCCCGAGTGGTGTACAAGGTACTAAGCTACGGTTTTAACGATGCCTTGGAACGCTTCGGCTTGGAAGTCGCTTCGGATTTTACCGAATATTTTATACAAACAACCCTTTATGTCGAACAGATGACGGTCAACAGCTCCGATACCGTACCGATGGTTTATGCCAATATCTTTTTTTCTCGGAAAGGATTGGTTATTGAGCGAATAGAGTCCGGTACTTTTGTTTATGTCCATCTTGCGGACGGTCAATCCTATGATTTTGTATTGGAAGACAATGGCGGGCAACAGTATATCAACTTTACAAACTTGTATTATCGAAGCGGAGATGATAAAACAGTCCTTTGCACACACCAAGATGAAGAAGTTGTCAATTTGATTGTACGTACCTTAAAAGATTTTAACGATAAAACGGTTTCTCAAATCATAAAAAAAGAAAATGAAATTATAGAAAGCGTATATCTTAAAATTGAAAAAGATCGCAAAGAATTAAAAGATGAAAAAGCCGAAAAGCAATTAGAGGCAGTATTGTTATTAACGGTCAAAAATATTTATTCCGATAATGAAATCGAAGATAAGTTTTTTGCAGATCCACACGGTTTAGCGGTAAACGCCTTATTTTCACGATATGGCGATATTATGGAAGAAAACAGTCTAAAATCGGAAGCGGATCTTGTTACCTACGTTAAAGACAATTGCTTGGCAATGGCCAATTTGGCTTTTCGTATCGGCGCCCGAAAATCTTATAAAGGTTACGGCTTTTTTACACCGAAGGGTTATTTTTTAGGTTTATCCGACAAAAATGCAGGCGTTTTACAATACACTACGCAACAACCGAACGATATTTACTACGGTAGTGAAGACCTGGTCATCAAAAGCAAACAATATGTCTATTTGCCTTTAAATGATAAGAGTGAGGGGTCGGATTTCAGAGAGCCGGACGGTCTGCTCATATATAACGACAATATCAACGAGGTATTACAACTGTCCGAATATTTAAAAAAACAAGCTTCTTTTTATAAATTGGAACAATTTTCTCTTGAACGGGAAAACGTTGTACAAGACAGCGAAAAAATGATGGAACTCAAACGGATCTCCGATCAATTATTTAAAGACTTCGGATACCTGCCGTTTTGTCTCTACGATGAATGGTATTATATAGAAACAACCCTTAGAAACGGATCACCAATTCTTCAGGAACTCATTACCACCAAGGAAAATCTGCGACCGCATTTCGGTAACGGTGACATCATATACGGAAAGAAAATTGTTGCGGCCTATATTGAAGGTGCCAAAGACTTAATGCGTTTTTGCAATATCCGCGATTTAGATGTCGCAAAGGGAATTTTATGGACGTATTTCAGTCATGTACTGGTTCGCGATTTAGCAGAAGAGTGGGCACGCCTCGGTGGCGACATAGTTACCCCGGAAGACGATATCAACTCGGCATTTCAAAAGTATTCCGGCTTAAGGGATATCGAACCGGATCGCACATACTATATCGGTCTGTTCATTTATTATCTCATGCATAAAGGTGTATTGGAGAATACCGATTTTATAGAGCATTACGAAAGTTGTGTTCGAATTTATTTGGATTCTCGACGTAACATTGAAAAAGCCCACCGAAACGTCGTAGAAGAGGAAGAAGCACTCTTTCAACGGGAAGAAGCCGTCGTAAAAGAACGTAAAGCTTCGGTGAATGTGGCAACCGCTCCCGAAGAACTCGAAAAGACAAAAGTATTAAATACAAAAGAAATATTGGAAAAAACGGAGTCCGAAAAACTGGACAGTTAAAAAGAAAGGAGTACAGGCGTGCGGGTTTTATTAGTCGAAGACGAAGTATCTTTAGCCGCAGCTTTAGGAAAATTATTTGAAAAGAACAACATTTTGTGTGATGTCGTACATGACGGCACGGAAGGAAAATTGTTAAGCGAAAACGACGTTTACGATGTCATCATTCTGGATATCATGCTTCCGGGCGTCAGCGGGTTGGAAATACTTAAATCCATTCGGGACAGCGGTAAAAATGTACCTGTTTTATTATTAACGGCGAAGGACAGTACGGCGGACAAGGTAAAAGGTTTGGATATGGGTGCAGACGACTACCTGGTCAAACCCTTTGTTACCGAAGAACTCTTAGCGAGGGTCAGGGCTTTGGCCCGTAGACCTTGGGAGGTGTACCAAAACTCGTCGGTTTCTTATGCGGATTTATCCTTAAATATTAACAACGGCGAATTAACCGTTAGCGGGAAACCTATTCGTTTAACGGCAAAGGAAAGCCAATTGTTGGAGTTGTTTATTCGAAATCCCGGTATTACAATCTCAAAAGAAAAAATTTTAGACAGAATTTGGGGTTTTGAGAGTATGGCAATGGAAAACTCCGTGGAGATATATGTCCATTATCTGAGAAAAAAATTAAAAAAATCCAAAGCAACCATTCGTACCATACGAGGATTGGGTTATGTTTTGAAAGACCATAACGATGGATAGGCTTAATAAAATACGACTGAAGTTGACGCTGGTCAACACCTTGGTGTTGATCAGCCTGTCGCTTTTTGTGGGAATAGTTATATACTTTTTCTTGAATTACAATGTCGAATCCGGTTTGGCTTCCAATTTAAAAATATATTCTTCCCAATTGGCGACAAACATCAAATACATCGAAGCGAAGTTGGCGGGAGAGCCGGCAGAAAGTGAAAAACAGGCGGCCTACGAAGAGCTGCTCTCCGGTCTTTATGAAGAGCGTGTCGGGTATATGATTTGGAATGAAGATTTTAAAATTTTACAACAATCAGACATGGAACCCTTTACCGAAAAGGATATGTTTGCCTATATCGAAAGTTACTTTACAAAACAGAGTGATAGAGATAATCCCTACCAATTAACGGATTTAGAATTAAACGGAAAGCAATATAAATTGTGCACCTACCCTGTTGTGAATCAGGAAGGAGAATTAAAAATCGTTCAAACCGTAAAAAATATTTCTCCCGAGACATCCATCATTAACAATTTTATAAAAACCATGACGGTATCGCTGGTGATGGGAGCGGCTCTTTCCGTTTTACTGGGATACGCTTTGTCCGGCAGGTCCTTAATACCGATTCGTGAAAGCATGGCTCAACAGGAAGCCTTTTTGGCAGACGCCTCTCACGAATTGAGAACCCCGATATCTGTCATTCAAACCAACTTGGAAGTTATGCGTACCAGTCCGGAAGAAAGTGTTAAAGACCAATTATCCTGGCTTGATAACGCTTATAAAGAAACGGTACGTATGAACAGCATCGTGTCGGATCTTTTGTTTTTAGCTAGAGCCGATGCGGGGAGAGTCGAGTTAAAAAAAGAGGTTATTGATATCGGTTTTCTGGCGATGGAAGTAACGGAAAGAATGTTACCTCTGGGTGCAAAAAAAAGAATTAATTTATTGGCGGATCTTCCCGCCGAACCGTTAATGATTTACGGTGATAAAAATCAAATCACCCAGGTACTGGTTATTTTGATTGACAACGCCATAAAGTACAGTAAAGAAAAGGACATTGTGACCGTTTCAGGTCGAGAAACCTATTACGATATAGAGGTAACCATTGCCGACAACGGTATCGGCATGTCACAGGAAGACATAAAAAATATATTCAGACGTTTTTACCGTGTGGATAAAACTCGATCCCGTTCCGAAGGCGGTACCGGTTTGGGTCTATCCATAGCCGACTGGATCGTTCAGCAAAACGGAGGATCCATTAAAGTAAAAAGTCAACCGGGTCACGGAACGGAAATGATCGTGACCTTCCAAAAATACAATGAAAGTGAGAGAAATGAACATGTTAATCGATAAACTGGGCGGGAAAAAAGTTGTTAGCGGTCCCGGCTCTATAAAGGAAATAGCAAAGTTACCTTTTAAACGATTTGCCATCATCACGGGGAAATCATCGATGGTCAAAACGGGTGTTATCAAAAAAATAGAAACCTTGTTAGACGAAAAAAAGTGTGCCTATCGCCTCTGCACGGGTATCGGCGAAAATCCGTCGGTTGATGAAGTTTTACAGGCAGTAGAAAAACTATCCGACTTCGACCCCGATGCGGTGTTGGCAGTGGGCGGCGGCTCCGCCATCGATGCGGCGAAGGTTATTACTCTGTTATTGGAATACCCCGAGCTAAGTATCGAGACCATTCGAGCCGGCTCTGCACCGAAACAAAGAGAAAAAATTGCATTTATTGCCGCACCTGCCACCTCGGGTACGGCATCGGAGGTTACCGCCGCCGCAGTTCTAACCTTTAAAGAAGAAAATTTAAAAGTCGGTTTAAAGACACCCGCTTTTATCCCGGACTTGGCAATATTGGATGGGGAACTCACCTTGACCATGCCGCCACATGTCGTAGCGGAGTCGGGCATGGATGCCTTAACCCATGCGATAGAAAGTTTAATCAATAAAAAAGCAGATGAAGCAACAAGAACCCTTTCTCGGGAAGCGGCACTGGGGCTGATTGAAACCTTGTGGGATTCTTATACGACCTGCGACCTCAACGCCCGTCAGGAAGTACACGAGTACCAAAATATGGCCGGCGTAGCTTTTCAGGCGGCAGGTTTGGGTATGTCCCACGGGATTTCCCATGCCTTCGGCGGTAAGTACGGCTATTCCCACGGGTTGCTCAATGCGGTGGCGTTACCCTATGTCTTAGCTTACAATAAAAGAGATAAAGATGTGGCAAGGGAGTTAAAAAGTCTCAGCATCTGGCTGAACGAAGACGTGATCGAAAGCATTAAAGGCTTAAATGCAAAACTCGGTATTCCGAAAAGTTTTCAAGAAATGGGCATTTCGGAAGAAGACTATCGGAAAGATTTTAACCTGTTGCTGGACAACGCTATGAAAGGCTCAACGGTGCGTAACCCAGTACCTATGAGTCGAGATGAAATGGCAAAAGTGCTGGACAGTATTTATTACGGAAAAACAGTTTTTTAGAGGACACGATGTTAGAAGGATTAAATGCACCTCAACGGTGTGCCGTTGTTTCGACGGAAGGCCCTTTACTGATTTTAGCCGGTGCCGGTTCGGGAAAAACCAGAACCGTTATTCACCGAATTGCTTATATTTTAGAACAAAAAAAAGCTTGGCCCTCCCAAATTTTGGCCATTACTTTTACCAACAAAGCGGCAGGGGAAATGCGTGAGCGAATTGTCGCCCTAAATATTCCTGAAGGCGATAAAATCTGGATATCAACTTTTCATGCCATGTGTGCACGTATTATGCGCTATCACGGACATCATTTGGAGTATGTCAATAACTTTGTTATCTACGATACGGACGACCAGAAAAGGCTGTACAAGCAATTATCGAAAGAATTGGATTTAGATGACAAGGCCTACAGTTTTGCTTATGTAATGAATCAAATATCTAATGCAAAAAACAACTTTTGGGATCCCGATCAGTACGAAAAAAATCAAGAAGACAATTTTCGGTCGGAAAAGGTGGCAGACTACTACAGACGGTATCAGGCGACACTTAAAAATAATAACGCCATGGATTTCGATGACTTGATTTACAATACCTTGTTGCTGTTTAAAAACTTCCCGGAAGTATTGGCACATTATCAAAACCGTTTTAAGTACATCATGGTAGATGAATACCAGGATACCAACTACAGTCAGTACGAACTGGTTCGACTATTAGGAGAAAAATATAGAAACGTGTGTGTGTGCGGTGATGACGATCAAAGCATATACGGTTGGCGCGGTGCGGATATCCGAAATATTCTGGAATTTGAAAAAGACTTTCCCGGTGCAAAAACCGTTCGACTGGAGCAAAACTACCGTTCGACCCAGGTTATTTTAGACTGTGCCAACACGGTTATTGCCAACAATCGGGAAAGAAAACCGAAAAAGTTATGGACCGAAAACAAAGGCTACGACAAAGTGACTTTAACCACTTATGACCAAGGTCACGACGAAGCCTATGCCATCGGTCAAAAAATAAAAGAGTTGCGGGCGAGTGAGGGCTATTCCTATTCCGACTTTGCCATTTTATACCGGACCAACGCACAAAGCCGTTTGTTTGAGGAAACTTTTATGCGTTTAAACATACCATTTCAATTGGTCGGCGGTACCGGTTTTTACACACGAATGGAAATTCAAGATATTTTGGCATACCTGAGAGTTCTCAGCAACCCGAAGGACAACTTAGGTTTCAGAAGAATCATCAATACACCTAAAAGAGGCATCGGTCCTGCAACGGTAGACAAACTTGCGGAATTTGCGGAGTTTAAAGGTTGGAGTCTGTTGGAAACGGCACTCAACTACAATGAAATACCCAACCTCAGCTCAGGAGTTTTGGCAAAAATAAAAACTTTCGGTACTATGATGGCGGAACTAATGACGTTAACGGAAGGACCCGTCAGCCAATTGTTGGAAAATGTTATCGAACAAACGGGATATCAGGAGATGTTGTTGCTCGGAAAGTTGGACAAAAGCGAAAACAGATTGGACAATTTAAAGGAACTGCTCAATTCCGCAACGGAATTTGAAATGAACAGTGACGACCAAAGCCTAACCGCTTATTTGGAAACCATCTCATTGGCTTCGGACGCGGATCAATACGACGGCGACGATGGAAAAGTATTGCTGATGACCTTACATAACGCAAAGGGATTGGAGTTTCCCGTCGTATTTTTGCCGGGAATGGAAGAGATGATATTCCCCCATGCACGGTCGATGGACACCCCGGAAGAGCTGGAAGAAGAACGACGGATTTGCTATGTAGGGATTACCAGAGCCAAAGAACGGCTATACCTCTCCCACGCGGAAGTGCGTACCACCTACGGCAGACCGACTTATCAGGCACCGTCCAGATTTTTAGATGAATTGCCGGAAAGTGCACTGGATATTGTCGCAAATACAACTCGAAAAAAGACGGTTGTGCACAGACAAAACAAAAAAGGAAACACTCTCTTTCAGCAGCATTTAGCTTTTACGCCTTCGTTAAGTCATATGTCTACTAAAAAAACTTCCGTCGACACTTCTTTTGAGAACGGAGACAAGGTTGTACACAAAAAATTCGGCTCCGGAACGGTTGTGCAGGTTAAGTCGCAGCAGGTATCCGTTGCGTTCCCCGGACTGGGTATCAAAAAAATGGATCCGAGTTATTTGAAAAAGGAATAAGCCATGGAAAATATCCGAAATAAAATCAAACAACTCACCGAAGAAATCGAAAAACATAATCATCAATACTATGATTTGGACGCACCGACAATAGAGGATGCCACCTACGATGCCATGATGCAGTCTTTAATTGAATTGGAGACGGCACACCCCGAATGGGCATCACCCGATTCACCCACGCAAAGAGTGGGTGGCACCGTTTCCTCGGCTTTTGAAAAGGTACATTTCACCGAACCGAAACTATCCCTCTCAAACGCCTTTAGTGCGGAAGATTTAAAAAACTTCGATACACGTATTAAAAAGACTGTTGGAGAACCGCATTATGCTCTGGAAAAGAAATTTGATGGCTTAACGGTCATATTGGATTATAAGGACGGTGTTTTTGTCAGAGGGGCTACTAGGGGTGACGGAGAAACAGGAGAGGACGTAACAATCAACTTAAAAACCGTCCGTCAAATCCCTTTGCGACTAAAGGAAGCCGTCACCTTACAGGTACGGGGAGAAATCTATCTTTCCAAATCGGGCTTTGAACATTTAAATCGCCAACGTGAAGCGGAGGGTTTACCGCTCTTTGCCAATCCGAGAAATGCGGCGGCGGGGTCTATACGTCAGTTGGATTCGTCGCTAACGGCGAAACGCCCCTTAAAAATATTTATCTTTAACTTGGAACACTGTAAAGAGCGCCGGTTTAAGACTCAGCAAGAAGTTTTTGCTTTTTTAAAGCAATGCGGCTTTGTTGTCAGTGAAACCTTTTATTCTTCAGATATGGAGGAAATCATTGCTGAAATTCATCGCATGGAAACATCCGAACGTCAACAATTGCCTTACGAAATCGACGGTATGGTTATTAAGCTGAACAATTTAACACAAAGAGAAGTTTTAGGTGCGACGGGCAAAAGCCCCCGTTGGGCGATTGCGTACAAGTTTTCGCCGGAACAGGTAAAAACGGATTTAAAAAGTATTACCGTGCAAGTTGGTAGAACCGGTGTCTTGACACCTGTTGCCGAATTACAGCCCGTTATCGTTTCGGGGTCTACGGTTTCAAGAGCAACTTTGCATAATGAAGATTATATTTCGGAAAAAGATATTCGTATTGGTGATAAAGTCTTGTTACAAAAAGCCGGAGATGTTATCCCCGAAGTTGTTGCGCCGATTATCTCAGAGCGAAACGGTAGTGAGACTTTGTTTAAAATGCCGAACCGTTGTCCTGTATGCGGACAGGAAGTGTATCGTGTACCCGGTGAAGCGGCAACAAAATGTTTTAATTTCAATTGTCCCGCCCAGGTGTTCGGACGCATCGTTCACTTTGCTTCGAGAGACGCCATGAATATCGAAGGTTTAGGACCCGCCATCGTGCGTCAACTATTAGATAGAGGTTATATTCATAATGTTGCGGATCTTTACAAACTACATATGCGGCGAAATGAGTTAACCGAATTGGATAAATTGGGAGAAAAATCTGTCGATAACCTATTAAAGGCAATTGAAACTTCTAAAACACGGGGCTTGGCAAAGGTTATTTATGCCCTTGGTATTCCCTTGGTAGGTGTTAGAAGTGCCGGCGTTTTAACCGAGCGTTTTAATACGATTGACGCGTTAATGGGTGCATCTTTTGAAGCGTTAACCGATATTTATGATATCGGGGAAAAGATGGCCTATCAAATTATCGATTTTTTTCAGACCGATTCCAACCGCAACCTGATTGAAAGATTACGTAAGGAAGGATTAATTTTAGCTGAAGAAAAAGCAAAAACTGTTGGTGATGCATTAAGGGGAAAAACCGTTGTGCTTACGGGTACTTTGCCGACAATGGGCAGACGGGAAGCGACCGAACTTCTTGAAAAATACGGTGCTAAAGTAACCGGATCCGTCAGCAAGAAAACCGACTATGTGTTAGCAGGCGAAAAGGCCGGCTCAAAAGCGGATAAAGCACGAGCATTGGGCGTACCGATTCTTTCAGAAGAAGAGATACTTCAGATGATTGGAGAAATGTAAACAATGTTTTGCAATTGTACCCTGAAAATGCATACTTAAAATATTTACATTTCTCAGGCTATCAATTATAATTGCAAGCAGTGAAAAGGAGCATACCATGAGTATTAATAAAGAACAAGCAAGTTATATTGCCAAGCTATCGCGGCTTGAATTAAAAGAAAACGAAATCGAAGGATTTGTCGCCGATTTAGATAAAATCATTAATTACGTGGATACCATCAACCAATTGGATACAGCCGAAGTTGCAACCACGGAACATGTTTTGGATCTAAAAAACGTGGTGAGAAAGGATGAAGTTGTACCGTCTCTTTCTATTGAAGACGTATTAAAAAATGCACCGGATAAAGAAATGAATTGTTTTAAAGTACCCAGAGTATTGGAGTAGGAGGCTGTTTTGAAATTAGAAAAGTTAACCATACATAAAATTCATGATTTGCTAAAAAACAAAGAAGTTTCATACTCCGAAGTAGCGGAAAGTGTCTTAAATCAGATTGAGACACAAAACGAGACGAATGGTGCCTACTTGTACACGGACCCTGATGCGGTCAGAGAACAAGCCGAAGCATTGGACAAGAACGGAACACTCCCTGAAAATCCTTTGTTCGGTATTCCGTTCGGGCTTAAAGATAATTTTTGTACCGACAACATGCCCATGACTTGTGCATCCAAAATGTTGGAAAACTTCAAACCGCCCTATAATGCAACAGCTTATGAAAGAATTAAAAATGCCGGCGGCGTATTACTGGGAAAAACCAATATGGACGAATTTGCCATGGGTTCTTCAACGGAGACATCTTATTTTAAGGTAACCAAAAACCCGTGGGACTTAACAAAAGTACCCGGCGGTTCCAGTGGCGGGTCGGCAGCGGCGGTTGCGGCGGATATGGCATATTATACCCTCGGTACGGATACTGGCGGTTCTATTCGCCAACCTTCCTCTTTCTGTGCAACGGTTGGTCTGAAACCGACCTACGGGTTGGTTTCTCGCTATGGTGTAACCGCTTTTGCATCGTCCTTCGATCAAGTCGGGCCTATCACTAAAGACGTAACTGATTGTGCGTTGGTTCTCAATACGATTACTGGTCACGATGTTAAAGATACAACTTCCTTAGAACTCGCAAAAAAAGATTATACTTTAAGCTTAACCAAGGATATCAAAGGACTCAAGATAGGAATAAGCGACGCTTTTATGGGTGAAAATTTACAGCCGGAAGTGCGTGCGGCCATCGACAATGCCGTTACGGTTTATCGTGAACTGGGAGCGGAAATTGTACCGGTATGCGCAAAGTGCCTCGATCATGCACTGGCTGCCTATTACATCATATCTTCTGCGGAAGCCAGCACCAACATGTCCAGGTACGACGGCGTACGTTACGGTTATAGGGCGGAAGACTACCGTGACTTGGAGGATATGTACATAAAAACCCGCACAGAGGGCTTTGGAACGGAAGTAAAACGTCGTATCATTTTAGGTAGCTATGTTTTAAGCTCCGGTTATTATGATGCCTACTACAACAAGGCGATGCGTGTTCGCACGATGATTAGAGAAGACTTTAACCGCATTTTTGAATCCTGCGATGTCTTGTTAACACCGACAACGGCAACAACGGCCTTTGGAATCGGAGAAAGAAGCGATGACCCATTGGCAATGTACTTAACCGATGTTTATACCGTTCCCGCAAATATAGTCGGAGCACCCGCATTGTCGTTGCCCTGCGGTTTTGATGATAGCGGTATGCCTATTGGCTTACAATTGATGGGACCCCTGTTGTGTGAAGAAACCATTCTTAAAGCGGCCTATGCCTTTGAATCCGAAACGGATTTCCACACACAACAGCCGAAAAACAAATAAGGAGGCAAAAATGGATTACGAAATAGTCATCGGGATGGAAATACATGTGGAAATGGCAACGAAAACCAAACTCTTTTGCAATTGTACAACAGAATTTGGCGGTAACGAAAACACCCATGCCTGTCCTATTTGCCTTGCCATGCCGGGAACTCTTCCGGTACTTAACGAACAAGTTTTAGATTTTGCAATTAAAGCCGGATTGGCTTTAAACTGTGAGATACAAGAATACAGCAAGTTTGACCGAAAAAATTATTTTTACCCGGACTTGCCCAAGGCTTATCAGATTTCACAATTTTATTACCCCATTTGTAAAAACGGGTATGTTGAAATTGAAGTAGAGGGCAAAAAGAAAAAAATCGGTATAACCAGAATACATATCGAAGAAGATGCAGGAAAGTTGTTACATGAGTCTGTTGATGGTACTTTATTAGACGCCAACCGTTGCGGTATGCCTTTGGTAGAAATTGTAACCGAACCGGATATACGTTCGGCGGAAGAAGCACAGGTATTTGCCGAAAAAGTGCGAAACATCTTGGAGTATACTGGAGTTTCCGATTGTAAGATGGAACAAGGATCTTTGCGTTTTGACGTGAATCTCTCCATTCGGGAAAAGGGTGCCGAAGCCTATGGCACACGAACCGAAATGAAAAACCTGAATTCCTTCAGAGCCTTAGGACGTGCTGTACAATACGAAAGCAAACGCCAAATTATAGAACTGAAAAAGGGAAGAGAAATTATTCAGGAAACCAGAAAATGGGATGATGTAAAAGGTGTCAGCTCCGCCATGCGCAGCAAAGAGGAAGCTCATGACTATCGATATTTTCCTGAACCGGATTTGGTGCCTGTTATTCTATCACCCCAGCGTATAGAAGAAGCAAGAAAAACGTTACCGGAACTGCCGGAAGCAAAACAACAACGCTACGTTAACGACTACGGCTTGCCTCAATACGATGCCGAAGTGCTGACCGCAACAAAAGCAACCTCCCAATTTTTTGAAAAAACGGTAGCTTTATACAGTGAGCCGAAGCAAATTTCCAACTGGATTATGGTGGAAATACCGCCGTTGTTAAAGGAAAAGGAAATAACGATTGAAGATATTCCTTTCGCACCCGAAGCATTGGTAGAACTTTTGACACTTATTCAAAAAGGAGAAATCAGCGGAAAAATTGGGAAAGAAGTCCTAGCACTCATGTTTGAAGAAGGATCAGGCAGTCCCGCGCAAATTGTCAAAGAAAATCAATGGGCACAAATGAGTGATGCCGGTGAACTCACCGACATTATTGCGAAAATAATCGAGGAGAATCCAAAATCCTTAAGTGATATTGCAAAAGGCAACAAAAAAGCCTATGGATTCTTAACCGGACAAGTAATGAAAGCGACAAAAGGTCAGGCGAATCCACAATTGGCGAACCAGCTTATACGAGAAATGGTTGAAAAGAAGTTGAATAACGCATAAGGTTTTACTTTGTGTTAAAGTAGAAAAGTATGCTATAATTTTGACGGTGCTTGTTACTTGGCAAGCCCCGTCAATATTTATTTTATAGAATTTATTTACGAAGAAGGAAAAATAATGAGACAAGACGGAAGAACTGCGGAGCAATTAAGGGATATTCGGATTAAACGTCACTATACCCGATACGCCCAAGGATCCGTTCGGATACAAACGGGTAACACCATTGTGTTGTGTACCGCTATGGTCGAAGACAAGGTACCGCCATTTATAAGAGGTAGCGGTAAAGGATGGATCAGTGCGGAGTACGACATGTTACCTTCGGCGAATGCCCAACGAAGAATGCGGGATCGCAACAAAAACAAAGTTGACGGTCGAACAATGGAAATCCAAAGATTGATCGGCAGAAGTTTGCGTTCCGTTGTTGATTTAATAAAACTCGGAGAACGTACCCTCTGGATTGATTGCGACGTCATTCAAGCCGATGGCGGTACAAGGTGTGCGTCCATTACCGGTGCTTATATTGCGTTGGTTGATGCTTTAAGTGATTTAAAGGAACGCGGTCTATTAAAAGAATGGCCGATCCGGGCGGCGGTTGCCGCCGTTTCGATGGGTATCTATAAAGAAACGCCACTCTTGGATTTGTGCTATGTCGAAGATGTCGATGCGGCGGTGGATATGAACTTGATTATGACCTCCGACGGACAAATTGTTGAAATTCAAGGCACGGGGGAGGATAGACCTTTTACGGAAGATGAATTGCAGGCACTGTTAACACTGGGTAAAAAAGGGTTACAGGAATTATTTCAAATACAAAAGGATGTATTAAACGGTCAATGAAAACTATTGTACTGGCAACAAAAAACACTCATAAAGCACGAGAAATTTCCGATATGCTCGACGGCCAATATAAAGTACTAACAATGGAAGAAGTAGGCTTTACCGATGAAATTAAAGAAAACGGCCTGACTTTTAAAGAAAATGCCGATATAAAAGCCAATAGTTTGTACCGATACTTAAAAGGTCGAAATGTTATTATTATCGGAGACGACTCCGGCTTAAGTGTGGACAGTTTAAACGGCGAACCGGGTGTTTACTCTGCCCGTTATGCCGGAGAGCCTTCGGACGATAAGCGTAACAATCAAAAATTATTAAAAGCATTAGAAGGTTTTTCTCGAAAGGATAGACGAGCACATTTTATTTGTTCTTTAACTATAATAGACGGAAAAACGGGAAAAACATACCATACGGAAGGTCGGGTAACTGGGTGGATCGGAGAAAAGGAAACCGGGGAAGGCGGCTTCGGATACGACCCGCTATTTATGATTACCGAGGAATGTAGTTTTGCACAATTGTCTCCTGCAGAAAAAAATCGCATCAGTCATCGTGGTAAAGCGATTCAAAAATCTAAAAATATCTTGAAAGAGGTTTAACATGGTTAAAATCGGCGTTATCAGCGATAATCACGGCAACTATGAATATATCCGAAAAGCACTTATTGAAATGGGTGAAATACAATATCTTTTTCATTTGGGGGATTTTTTAGGAAAAAAAACCGATTTGGAAAAGATGACCGATGCCAATTTGTATATAATTTTAGGTAATATGGATTATCGTGTCAGCGATGGTGTCGATGAGGTATTTACAACCATAGGGGATAAAAGAATATTTGCGTGCCATGGTCACCAGTATCAGGTTAAGTACCACTTAAATAATTTGTTGTATATAGGTCAAGAAAAAAGGGCGGATATTGTTCTTTTCGGGCATACCCACGAGCCTTATTTAGAGGAAACGGAAGGCGTCTTGCTGATGAACCCGGGATCAGTGCGATACCCCAAGGGGATAAACCGACCTAGCTGCGGTTTAATTACAATTAAAGACAATCGGGCGATTGGTAAAATCATTTATTTGGATGATGTTAAAACGAAGTGAAAAAAGTCAAAAACAAAGCTTGACAGACCTTTTTAAATGAAGTATACTATGTCTTGTCTTTAAAGAAAGGCATGCGTGTGCCGATAAAGACGGTATTGCGGGTGTAGCTCAGTGGTAGAGCCCTGGCCTTCCAAGCCAGTCGCGAGGGTCCGATTCCCTTCACCCGCTCCATTCATGTTATGTAATATTGGCGCCAATAGCTCAGTCGGATAGAGCAACGGCCTTCTAAGCCGTGTGCCCGGGGTTCGAATCCCTGTTGGCGCGCCATTATCGTGGTGGACGTAGTTCAGTGGTAGAGCGCCAGATTGTGGTTCTGGTTGTCGTGGGTTCGAGTCCCATCGTCCACCCCATTACGCAGGGGTATCGCCAAGTCGGTAAGGCACTAGACTTTGACTCTAGTATGCGTAGGTTCGAGTCCTGCTACCCCTGCCATTTTTATGTAAAATTGTGACCCATTAGCTCAGCCGGCAGAGCACCTGACTTTTAATCAGGGTGTCGGGCGTTCGAATCGCCCATGGGTCACCATTTTTTTAGATGTACGAAAAAATCGAGCTGATAGGTCAGGTCGTCTTTTTATTTTTTGAGAAACCAATCTTTGATAATGCGTTGTGTTTCGGAAATATATAAAAACCTCCCGATGTTTTATGAAAATGAAACATCGAGAGGTTTTTTATTGCAATTATATTGTCATAAATGAACTTTATAGTTCCGGCGTCGGAAGCGGTTCTTCGACATCTGTCGGTACAGGTGTCGTATCTTCCGTCGGTTGGTAAACTGGGTAATTTTCTTCCGGTTGGGGTGTTAAATCGATTGGATGGTTATCGGGGTAAACCGCTTCAGGTTGAGTTTCTTCAATAGGTGTTACGGAGGGGTTGACTGTTTCGGTTTGGTCCGATGTTGATCCTCCGGGTACGGCAGGCATGCCGCTTCCGGTTCCCGCAAAACCGCTCACATAGGCGATATGGTCGCTAATTTCTTTTACAGTAGGGGAAGGTTGATAGTCCGTTTGAGCACCATAAATAAAACGGTGCAACGCAATGGCGCTTTCTTCCAAATTATTGGGGAAGACAAAAGAAATGCCGTCTAAATATCCGTCAGCGACATGGTTGTCGTCGGGTACTCGGTAGGATTCCATCGATTTATCTCCACCGTTCATAAAGAGTTTGGCGTAGGAAGTAATTTCCTGCAGTGTCATTGATGTTTCCACGTAGGGGTAAATGCGGCTCATCAGGGAAATACCAGTCATCAAATCCAATTCAAAACTCTTTTTTAAGATTTGACCGACGACTTCCCGTTGTCTTTCCGTACGTTTGTAGTCGTCATCGGAAAAACGAATTCTCGAATAAGCCAAGGCTTGGGATCCGCTTAAGTGTTGCGGACCGATTGCTTCGACGTGTGGGTCATGTCGGTTGACATGGGCATTGGAATCGTCGATGTATTTATTTAGCCATTCCAGAACATTTTCGTTTTCTATGTTGACATCAACACCGCCGACGGCTTCCACCACATGTACTAGGGCATCGAAGTTTACAGTTGCATAATTTTTTATATTTAGGTCAAAGTTGTGGTTGAGTGTTTTAACGGCTAATTCCGGTCCGCCGTATTCGTAGGCGGCATTAATTTTTTCGTAGGTGTCGTAACGCTCTTCATTGCCGGGTATCATTACCATCATATCACGCATTACGGAGGTCACACGTACTGTAGAGGTGCTAAAATTAACGGAAACAATCATAATTGTGTCGGAGCGGTCTCCGTCCACGCCGTCTCGTCCGTCCACACCGAAGACGGCTATATTGACGACATCTCCGTCTAAGCCTTCTTTAATACGCAAGTCTTCCGCGTTCAGCGATCCGGTTAACACGTCCTTATAAATACCTATTCCGTACACCAAACCCGAACCGACAGCGAGCATGATAATGGATAGGAGAAAGGTCAAAAGCTTTTTCTTAAGTGACATTATTTTTTCCTTTAGTTTTATTCAAGCACCATTATAACAATAGGAATTTAAAATGAAAAGATAAATTGCGTGATTTAGTAATCTCTTAATAATGGAAAGTGTATCGGGTCAAAAAAGCAGGTTAAAACTCAGCAAATTAAGGCGTAAATAACAGGCAATGTTTAAAAGCTTTAATGAATGCTGTTACAGCATTATTAGTAGTGTCTACAATATACCGTATGATGATAAAAGAGTCTGTTAAGACAAGTGGACAAATTGGGACGCTTTCGTTATAATAAATACGAAAATAAAGGAAATAAAGGTATGACAATTAAAAAAGTATTAATAACCGGCGGAGAGGGACAATTGGGTCGTGCCCTTTCCAAAGAGCTGGACAATAGAAATATCGACGCTACGGCTTACGACTTGAAAGACTTAAATATTACCGATGCTGCTAATATTGATGAGGTGTTGGAACGGGTTGCACCGGATGTTGTCATTAATTGTGCCGCAATGACCAATGTAGACGGCTGCGAAACCAATAGGGAACAGGCTTTTACAGTTAATGCACAGGGGCCGCTCCTGTTGGCACAGGCATGCCATAATAGAAATATGGCTTTGGTGCAAGTGTCTACAGACTATGTATTTGACGGAAAAGGCATCTTGGAAAATGGGCAAGTCAGACCCTATATTGAAAGCGACAAGCCGAATCCCAAAACGGTATACGGTGCGTCAAAGGCACAAGGCGAAGCCTATGTCATGGATAATATGGAACGTTATTTTATTATTCGTACGGCATGGCTTTACGGCGATGGGGCAAACTTTGTAAAAACGATGTTGCAATTGGCAAAAGACCATCCGGAGTTAACAGTGGTTAACGATCAGGTCGGCACACCGACCAGCACAAAAGATTTAGCGAATGCTATTGTGGATCTCATAGAAACAAAACATTACGGAATTTATCACGGCACTTGCGAAGGACACTGCTCCTGGTACGATTTTACTGTGGAAATTTTTAAACAGATGGAAATCAATGTTCCGGTACGTCCCGTTACTTCTAAAGAGTTTGTACGACCGGCACCGAGACCGGCTTATTCCGTTTTGGAAAACAAAGCCTTAAAAAACTTGGGCTTAAATCGATTCAGACCTTGGCAGGAAGCATTGGCGGACTATTTAAAAAACATCGAATGATAACACGATATCAGGGAGTTAGAAAGGAAAACAATGAAAGGCATAATATTAGCCGGAGGGTCGGGGACGCGTTTATACCCGATTACACGGGCGGTTTCAAAACAGCTTTTACCGGTTTATGACAAACCGATGATTTATTACCCGCTATCTACATTAATGTTGGCAGGAATTAAGGATATTTTAATCATCTCTACACCCGAGGATACCCCCGTTTTTGAAAGATTGTTCGGAAACGGTGAAGAGTTGGGTCTAAATTTTACTTACAAAGTACAGGAAGCCCCCAACGGCTTGGCGGAAGCCTTTATAATAGGAGAGGAATTTATCGGTGATAAAAAAGTCGCCCTTGTGTTGGGAGATAATATTTTTTACGGACAAGGTTTTACCAATTCCGTTCGTAACGCCGCCGCTTTGGAAAAAGGTGCCGTGATTTTCGGTTATCCGGTAAATGACCCGGAACGTTACGGTGTGGTTGAGTTTGATGAGACGGGAAAAGTCATTTCTATAGAAGAAAAACCGACCAATCCGAAATCCAAGTTTGCCGTACCCGGACTTTATTTTTACGATAACAATGTTGTGGAAATAGCCAAAAGTATTACCCCTTCCGCAAGGGGAGAACTCGAAATTACTGCAGTTAATGAAGTGTATTTGAAAAAGGGTCAATTAGAGGTCGAATTATTCAGCCGCGGTATGGCATGGTTGGATACGGGAACCTATGATTCGCTGATAGAAGCGGGCAACTTTGTAGAAACTATACAAAAAAGGCAAGGACTTTACGTATCCTGTATCGAAGAAATTGCGTATAACATGGGTTTTATTACAAAAGAGCAACTCTTGGCACTGGCGGAACCGTTACAAAAAACGGCATATGGACAATACTTAATTTCCAGAGCCCAAGAAGAAAGGGGCAATCAAAAATGGCTGGGATTACGGTAACAAAAACGGCGATTGAAGACTTAGTTATCATAGAACCGACAGTTTTCGGAGATGCTCGCGGTTACTTTATGGAAACATATAACCATCAGGTATTCGAAGAAGCCGGCTTAAAAATGAATTTTGTACAAGATAATGAATCCTGCTCGAGTAAGGGTGTTTTACGCGGACTGCATTTCCAAACACAACAACCGCAAGGCAAGCTGGTTCGCGTTACCGAAGGTGTGGTTTGGGATGTCGCCGTTGATTTGAGAAAGCAATCCGAAACGTTCGGTCTATGGGTCGGCATCACTTTGTCGGCGGAAAACAAAAAAATGTTTTATGTTCCGGAAGGCTTTGCCCACGGCTTTATTGTATTGTCCGACAGAGCAACTTTTAATTATAAGTGTACTAATTTCTATGCTCCGGACTATGACGGCGGTATTTGTTACGATGATCCTGACATCGGCATCCAATGGCCGACGGAAAATATTGACAGGATTTTATTATCGGATAAAGATCAACAATTACCTTTCTTAAAAGAAATTGCAGGCGATTTACCCTTTTAAGAAAACATGTTTTGTTAAGGAGAAAAATTTGAAGACCTTATTGGTAACAGGTGGAGCCGGATTTATCGGCTCAAATTTTGTAAAAGAAAGCTTACGAGCCTTTCCGGATTGTAAAATAGTTAATTTGGATGCTTTGACCTATGCCGGTAACTTGGAAAACCTTACGGATATCGAAGACCATCCCCGTTACGCTTTTATAAAAGGTGATATCACCGACACCGTTTTGGTGGAAAGTATTTTTAAAGAATATGATATCGATTATGTTGTACATTTTGCAGCGGAAAGTCATGTCGACAGAAGCATCGAAGAGCCGGGTATTTTTGTAAAAACGAATATTATGGGAACTCAAATTTTATTAGATGCAGCAAAGGCCCATTGGCAAATCGGAAAGGACGACTTGGGTTACCCGACGTACAGAGAAGGTGTTAAATATCTTCAAGTATCAACCGACGAAGTTTACGGCGATTTGGGTAAAACCGGATTGTTTACGGAGGATACATCTCTTAAACCTAACAGTCCGTACTCTGCTTCTAAAACCGCAGCGGATTTATTGGTTAGAGCCTATGGTAAAACCTTCAAATTACCGATTAACATTACCCGTTGCTCCAACAACTACGGTCCTTACCAATTTCCCGAAAAACTGATACCCCTCATGTTATCCAACGTGTTGGAATTAAAACCCTTGCCTATTTACGGCGATGGCATGCAGGTAAGGGATTGGTTACACGTCAAGGACCATTGCATCGGCATTGCGACCGTATTGCTACATGGTAAAGAGGGCGAAGTGTACAACATCGGCGGCAACAATGAAAAAGCCAATATCGAAATTGTTGACTTAATAATGAAAACGGTACGTAAAAAACTTAAAGAAAAAAAATATCCGGGAATAGACACCGATTCGGATAAGATCAACGACAGTTTAAAGACCTATGTCGAAGACAGACTGGGGCACGATCGCCGCTATGCGATAGATAATACAAAAATAACAACGGAACTGGGGTTTGTACCGACCTATACTTTTGAAAAGGGCATTGAAGAAACGATCGAATGGTATTTAAATCATCAGCATTGGTTGGCTCAAGTGCGATCCGGAGACTATCAGGAATACTACGAAAAAATGTACAGTAAAAAATAGATTTCCATACACTGATCTTCAAATACGGCTATGTTTGGCGAGAAGATCTTTTAATAAAAAATGATGTGCAAACTTACCAATCAAAGATTGGTAAGTTTGTCATTTAAGGAGAGAAAATGAATGAATCCGAACGGGCATTAACAGTGCCCACTCAAGGGCTCAAAGGGTATTTTGAAAAATTTTACCGATACCGCCATCTTTTAAAAGAGTTGGTATCCAGAGATATTAAAATAAAGTATCGTCGCTCCATTCTGGGTATTTTATGGAGTGTTTTAAACCCCTTAATGATGATGTTGGTTATTACAGCCGTCTTTTCCAGATTTATGGGTATGCGTACGGAAAATTTCGCCGCATTTTATCTTTGTGGGTCTTTAATTTATAACTTTGTATCCGAGGGTACCAATAATGCGATGAACGCCATCTTAATTAATGCCGCACTCATTAAAAAAGTATATGTACCGAAGTACATATTTCCTTTAGAAAAAGTAATGTTTGCTTTGGTTAATGCTTTGTTTTATCTGATTGCGGTTGCCATTGTTTTTCTCATCACTAAAGTTCCCCTGCATTGGACAATTATTTTATTTCCCATACCTTTGGCATACACCTTTGTATTTACTTTGGGTTTAGGGCTAATATTGGCGACAATAACCGTTTTTTTCAGAGATATGAACCACTTGTACTCGGTTTGGCTAACAGCATGGATGTACTTGACGCCAATCATTTATCCGGTAGATATTTTACCTGATAACATTTTTAAGTTTATTCGCTTAAACCCTTTGTACCACTATGTCACTTATTTCAGAAATGTGATGATGTACGGTAAAGTTCCGGGATTGGCAGAAAATTTAATTTGCATGGGAACGGCACTGTTTGTTTTAGCAATCGGATTGACGGTCTTTAAAAAATATCAGGATCAATTTATATTAAGAGTGTAATTGTATGAAAAAAGTGATAGAAGTAAAAGATGTATCCATGCGTTTTAATATGGCAAGCGAAGTTATTTCAGGCTTAAAGGAATATCTGATTAAATTGGCAAAGCGGGAATTGTTTTTTAAAGAATTTTATGCCTTGCGGGATATTACCTTTGATATTATGCAAGGGGATGTCTTTGGCATTGTAGGTTATAACGGGTCAGGAAAATCCACTTTACTAAAAATAATATCGGGAATATTAAAACCCACCACCGGTTATGCACGGGTTGGGGGCAGTTTATCACCTTTAATTGAATTGGGTGCCGGGTTTGATTTTGAATTAACCGCCAGAGAAAATGTGATGCTCAACGGTCTGGTGTTGGGCTATTCTAAAGATCTGATGCTCTCCAAGATGGATGAAATCATAGAATTTGCAGAACTGAGAGAGTTTATGGACGTCGCTATTAAAAACTTTTCTTCCGGTATGATAGCCAGGTTGGCATTTGCCATTGCCACGGCCGTCACACCGGATATACTCATCGTTGATGAAATTTTATCCGTCGGAGATTTTCGTTTTCAGGAAAAATGTGAGCGACGTATCAATGAAATGATGAAAGGGGATACAACCGTCATTATCGTATCCCACTCAATCGAACAAATCGAACGCCTGTGTAACCGCGTTCTATGGATCGATAAAGGAAAAATGGTGCGTATCGGAGAAACACAAGAAGTATGTGATGCTTATAAAAACTCCGGTACCGCCTCGATGTAGTGTAGAAAGGGCATTATGTTTAAAAAGAAAAATATTTTTTATTCTGTCGATTCCGTTGAACCTACCGAAGACCGCTTAAAAGCTAAAATTCGAGGTTGGGGTATTTCCAGATGCGATCAAAATCCGATAAAAGTTGAGCTCCTCAACCAAAAAGATGCTGTGATTCAAATCAAATCTGTTTATAGAAGAGATGTCAACGAATATTTAAAGCTAAACGACAGTAGAAAATTGGGTTTTGAGATTTACATTGAATCGGGAACACCGCTATCCAAATTTTTTGTATTAAAAGTATCGGATGCTTATAAAAATGTTTCCTATAAACGTATTTCGGATACCAATGTCAAGTTAATGACATTAAAGGAATCGCTTGCTTTTTATACCGGATTGGTGCGGGACCGTGGGATAGGTTACACGGCACGGCGAATCGGTATACAAAAACGCAAAATTTGGGATTCTTATGCCCAATGGATTTATGACAACGAAACCTATCCGCAAATAATTGACAAACTCACAATAGACGAATTTTATTATCAACCGAAAATTTCTATTGTTACCCCGGTATACAATGTAGAGAGAAAATGGTTGGATGCTTTTATCGGCTCCGTTCGTAATCAAAGCTACACCAATTGGGAGTTATGTCTGGCGGACGATTGTTCTACAAATCCGGAAGTACGGCCGGCACTTGAATATTATCGAGACTTAGATGTTCGGATTAAAGTGGCCTTTAGAGAAACCAACGGGCATATTTCTGAAGCGACCAATACCGCATTAGCGATGACAACCGGTGATTATATCGGATTTATGGATAACGACGATCTATTAGCCCCCAATGCGTTAATGGAATACATTCGTGCCGTCAATGAAGATAAAACACGGGATTTTATCTATTCAGACGAGGATATGATTTCCATGCAAAACAAACGTTTTAACCCATTTTTTAAAAACGCATGGAATGAGGAGTTGTTACTTAATCACAACTACATTACTCACTTTGTCGTTGTCAGTCGTAAACTATACGAAGCGGTAGGTCCCTTAGACCCGACAATGAACGGCTCGCAAGATTACGATTTTGTACTGAGAGCAACGGAAAAGGCAAAAAACATCCATCACATACCTAAGATGCTCTACCATTGGCGTACAATCGAAGGCTCCGTCGCAGAAAACCCTGAGGCTAAAAATTATGCCTACACCGCAGGTCGACAGGCATTGGAAAACGCTATGAAGAGAAGAGGTATACCTGCCGAAGTAGCAATCGGTAAAGAATACGGCACCTATACCATCGACTATAAAAACAAAGAAAAACCCACAGTGGATATCATTTTATTGTGCCAAAAAGATACCGATGTCAAAGGGGTTCTTAACAGTATAGATACCATACAGGCAACAACGGATTACCCCCATTACAATTTATATCTTGCCGGCTACCCGGAAAATTTTAAAGTATCGAAAGTCATAGAAAAAGGGGTTTATGTACTGGAGCCGAAATCTGTTAATAAAATGCTTGAATTAACCGACGGCGATGTCATTTTATTTTTAAACCCATATTTGCAACCCTTACATAAAAATTGGTTAAACCGAATGGTGACACATTTACAACGACCCGATATCGGTGTTATCGGTGGCAAAATTGTCAATGCCCATGGCAGAGTTGTTAATGTCGGCTATAATTACAATCGCAAAAAAAATCGCTTAATTAAAACACAGGTGGGTGAAAGAGGCAACAAAATGGGCACTTATTACAGACTCATTTCTACGACCTATATATTTGCAACCGATGAAGAGTGCCTGATGGTCAGTCGAAAAGATTTTAATAAAGTCGGCGGTATCGATAAAAACACACAACCTTTTGTAAGAGGTATCGAATTGTGTCTAAAAATTGCACAAGAGGGCTTAAAGATTTTATTTTTACCTCAGGCATCTTTTTACCAACCGTATCCGGAAAAAGAAACAGAAGATTTGGTGTTGTCGAAACCGATGCAAGAAATTGCATTCGATGCTTATACCAATCCTACTTTACTTGAAAGAGAAGTTTAAATGCGTCATACAATACTCTATCATATCGATTCCATTTTAAAAGATCCAAGAGAAAACGCTGTTGTGATCAAAGGGTGGGCCTTTGACCGAAGGACAAAAAAATCCGTAACTTTGAACTTGAATACCCACGCGACCGAAATTTTAGAATTTAATATAACTACGGCAACACGTCACGACTTAACGACCAACTACCACCTTCCCGATGAAGAAAAAGTCGGGTTTACCGCTATTGTTACCCTGTCAAAATTAAAAGGCAGGTTGATTCTCACCTTTAAGAGTGAAGATGGCAACGAGACAAAAAAAACAATCAACTTATATAAAAACTACCATTTGGAAAACGAATTTGCAGGCGGTTTTGTCAAGCAATTATCGCTATTAAAGAGAGGTCTTTTTTACCTTAGGGAAAACGGTATCGGTCAAACGATCAAAAAAATTCTTCGTAAAGTAAATTCCGACCAAGGCAAAGCCTATCAAAAATGGATTGCTAAAAACGAAAAAAAAGATCTTAAAAAAATTCGGTCTACCATCAAAGACTTCAAACAATTCCCTTTGTTTTCGATTTTGGTACCGGTATATAACGTTGAAGAAAAGTGGCTGAAAGAATGTGTTGCCTCGATACAAAACCAGTATTACCCGCATTGGGAGTTGTGTCTAGCAGACGATTGTTCCACGGCCGAATGGATCGCACCGCATTTAGAAAAGTTTAAAACATCGGATGAACGCATCAAAGTAAGCTTTCGTTCCCATAACGGACATATTTGCGAGGCGACCAACACGGCGTTGAATATGGCAACCGGCGATTATATCGTACTTCTGGATAATGACGATATCTTACCGCCCTTTGCCTTGTACGAAGTGGCAAAAGTCATCAACAAACAGCCCGAGACGGATTTAATTTATTCAGACGAAGACAAGTTGACGATGAAAGGTGTTCGTGTAGAACCCGCCTTTAAACCGACCTGGTCTCCGGATTTAATAATGGGTACCAATTATATTTCCCATCTGGGTGTGTACCGAACCGCAATTGCTAAAGCGATCGGCGGCTTCAGAAAAGGTTACGAAGGTGCACAGGATTACGACTTTGTTTTGCGTTTCACGGAAAAAACTAAAAATATTGTACGTATTCCGAAAGTTCTTTACCATTGGCGTAAAGTACCGGGTTCCACGGCGGATACCCAGGAGGCAAAACACTATGCTTTCGAGGCGGGCAGAAAGGCTTTGCAGTCTGCCTTGGAGCGTCGAGGGATCGACGCCGAAGCCGTACACGGCAAAGCGTTGGGTCTTTACAATATTCGATACAACTCCGATAAAACAGGTAAAGTTTCGATCCTTATTCCAACAAAAGATAATCCGAAATTGTTGGAAAAATGCGTAAAGTCCATTTTAAATAAAACACTATATCCCAATTATGAAATTCTGATTTTAGATAACGGTTCTGTAAAAGAACAAACCCTAAATTTACTGGATACTTTGAAAGAAAATCCGAAAGTTAGGATTGAAAGGATTGATATCTCTTTCAACTTTTCTAAAATCAACAATATCGGTGTAGATAAAAGTGATGGTGACTATATTTTATTGCTGAACGATGATACCGAAGTCATTAATGGGGAATGGCTCTGCAATATGGAGGCCTATTGCAGGCAGGAACGTATAGGAGCCGTCGGTGCAAAATTGTTATACGAAGATCGGACCATTCAACATGCGGGTATTGTTATGGGCTTAGGCGGAATAGCCGGTCACGGACATTTGGGTATGCCGGCGGGAGATTTAGGTTACTTCGGTCGCTTGGCTATTGATGTTAATTATTCTGCAGTTACAGCTGCCTGCTTAATGGTAAAAAGAAAGGATTATCTTGCCGTAGGCGGCTTGGACGAACGTTTAACCGTTGCCTTTAATGATGTGGATTTTTGCTTAAAACTGCTGGCAAAGGGAAAAGATAATGTATGGGTTCATAACGCTGAACTATTTCATTACGAATCCAAATCCCGCGGGAAGGAAAATACCGTCGCAAAACAAAAGCGTTTTGATCGGGAATCCCGCGAAATGCTCAAACGTTGGAACAATTATATCTTAGACGATCCTTTTTATAATCCTAATTTATCCTTAGTGGCGGGACAATATCAGATAAAAGAATAAGCCTCGATAGTTGTCTGCACAGCTAAAAGCAATTGAAAAACGTAGAAATAAGTCCTACGCAAAATTAAATACGAAAAAGAACAGCCGGACTTCATGTTCGGCTTCTTTTATAAATTCCCAACTACAATCGAAACTAATAATGACAAAATAAATATATTTTTGACAAATAGATAAACCCTGAAAAAAAGCCGTAAAATAGGGTTGTGACGAGCCAAAGTCATTGACCGGTATTTGTGATTGTGGTATCATTTATCCAAAGCAGGCTATGGTATATCATAAGACAATGTGACTAGGCAACAAGGTTGAGCAGCACTATCAAGGACCGAGCCTCTTATTCTATGACATTAGAAAGGAGGACATGTATATCAGTTTTAGAAAAACGAATAGGGTGGCAACCCTATTACTCAGTGTTATTGTTCTGGTATCGATAATAACCTTTGCGACGCCGGTGCAAGCCGCAGGGCCGAAGGTGGTTATTAATCCGGGGCATTTAGTCGGCAGAGATCCCGGTGCCGTTAACAATACGACCGGTGTCCGAGAAGCGGATTTAAACGCGGCGGTAGCGTCAAAAATTGCGGATCGCCTACAGTCTGAAGGTTACGAGGTATATTTAACGCAACCGGTAGAAGGTTGTAATACTCCGGCACTGTGCAACACCCAAGAGTTGGTCAGTGCATACAACAACGGTGTCGCGTTGAAAACAACAGGACAAAAGATTAATGAGGCAAATCCCGACTTATGTATCAGCATTCATTTTAATGCGGGAAGCTCAACGGCATCAGGATATGAATTCTATTGGAGTTCATACCGACCGGGACTGGACACCAAAGATGTTTACAGAGTAGACGGTTTATGGCCGGGCGGAGATTGGGGCTATCGTGATAAAACACCCTGTTCCGCAGCCGTTAAGTCGCGGGAGCTGACCGGAATCCTTGAAAAAAATTATCAAGGTATCGGCATTCCTTTCCGAAGAACCGTAGAACGAGACGATTACTTACCTGCACATGTCAATTCACCCACAGTTTTAATAGAAGGCGGTTTCGTTTCGAATAACTCCGAGTCAAAACTTTTGGCGAGCGATGCGTTTCAAAACAACATGGCTGAAAGAACGGTTAGATCTATTAATGATTTCTTCGGAAGAGAAACAAAACCACAAGAAAAACCAACAGCAAAAGAATTAAAAGTAACACCGGTATCGGATACATCTTTTAAAATAGAGCTAAAAGGTGTGACAGAAACCTCTGTTTCAAAAATACTTTTCCCGGTTTGGACTTCAAACAAAGGTCAGGACGACTTGCGTTGGTATGAAGGTAAACGAGACAGTGAAGGGACTTATTCCTTTGTTGTCAGCAATGCAAAACATAACAACGAAAGCGGTCAGTATATCGTTCATGCTTATGCCGAGACGTTTAGCGGCGAATTGGTGTTGTTAAAATACACCGATTATACATTAACGACTACAAAACCGACAGCAGACACAATTGAAATTTCAAACTTAACCGCTGAAGGCTTCAGAGCCACGGTAAAAGGTCTCAAGGGCAATGTAACCGGTGTTTCGCTACCGACATGGAGCGGAAACAACGGTCAGGACGATATTAAATGGTATGTTGCAAAGAAAGATAACAACGGTAATTACTATACCGATGTAAAAATTGCGGACCACAAAGGTGATCGAGGCACGTATCACGTCCATGCTTACGCCAATACGACGGACGGCAAGTTGGTTAATTTGTATAACGGTTCCACAAAAGTACCGGAACCGGAAACAGCACAACCTGCAGGGTCTTCGGATTTTTATGCGGAAAATATTACCGCAAGCGGATTTACCGTACAGCTTACCGGTGTTCCGCGAGAAGTGGCCGGAATTTACCTGCCGACATGGAGCGGAAACAACGGTCAGGACGATTTGGTTTGGTATTGGGCCGACCGGGTTTCCGAAGGTGTTTTTACCGCAAAAATTAATACGGATCAACACAAAGGTGATACGGGCACGTACCACGTACACGCTTACTATGTCAGTTCAAAGGGAAGAATTACTTACCACAATAAGCTGGCTGTAACAGTTCCTGAACCGGCTGCGGAAGAAGTATCGGTAAAAAATCAATTGTCCTTTACCAATGCTTCAGGGCAAGGGTTTGACATTAAATTGTCGGATATTGAAAGCGGTAAATACACCGGCATTTACTTCCCCACATGGAGTGAAGATAAAGGTCAAGACGACTTAATTTGGTACAATGGTTCAAAAATAAACCATAATCAATCGACTTTAAGAGTATCGACATCCAATCACTCCGGAACACAAGGTATTTACCATGTACATGCTTACGGCAGACGAACAAATGGCTCTTTGGAATACCTTGCAGGAGCGACGGTTAAAGCCGGCGAACCCGGTGCTACCGAAAACAAGCCTGTTCAAAAGGAAGTCTTTACAAAAAATACGACGATTTTAGGATCGACACAAACAAGTAAAGAACGCTTTATTGAATTTTTCAACCAAAACGCGACTTTCCCGAAATACTATGTGGACAGGGGTGTTAATTTGGAACAATTTGTACAAATGTATATGGAAGAATCGGCGGCGGAAGGTGTCCGCGGAGACTTGGCCTTTGCACAAATGTTACATGAAACCGGATTTTTGAGATTCGGTGGTGATGTTAAAATTCAACAATTTAATTTTGCAGGCTTAGGTGCAACCGGCGGTGGTGTTTCGGGAGCTGATTTCAGGCAATACGGAGATAACGCCAACGGCATTCGGATGGGAATCCGAGCACAAGTACAGCACTTAAAGGGATACACAAGTACACCGGAGTTATCCAACGAATGTGTAGACCCGAGGTATGGTACCTGGTTAGCCGGTCGTGCTGATACCGTCGGCCAGTTGACGGGTACATGGGCAACAGACCCACATTATGCGGATAAATTAGTTAATATTATGAATAAATTTTAGGTTAGAAGAGTATAAAGGACCGAGGTTACCTCGGTTCTTTATTTTTTTATAGATGTTTGCTCGTCTTTATTCTTTACTAAGTATTTGCAGAAATCCTGTAAATAGGCTACAATATAACAATTGTAGAAAGGCTCGAACGGGGAAGTTTGCCGTATTGCAAATGTATACAGACTGTACGCAACTTCAATAATATCAGCTGAAATTTTAAGGAACATAAATGAATCGTAAAACAAAAACCATTTTAACATCGGTGATTATCCCTAATTACAACGGCATCGCTTATATTGAAAACTGTATCAACAGTTTGTTACCCTTAAAAGAAAATCAGGAAATTATTGTCGTAGACGACGGGTCTTCCGATGACAGCAAATTTTTGTTAAAAGAACTTAACGAACAGGGTATAATACGTTTATATGAAAATAAAAACAACAAAGGCTTTGCCTATTCGGTTAATCGAGGAATAAAAGAGGCGAGGGGGACATATGTTTTACTATTAAACAATGATGTGGTCGCGGAGAAAAACTTTGTTTCCGTCTTAACGGACGAAATACAAAAAAAAGAGAAAGCTTTTTCCGTTTCATCTAAAATGGTACGTTTTTATGAAAGAAATTTGTTAGATGATGTGGGCGATAATTATACGGTTTTAGGTTGGGCGTATAAGCGGGGAGACGGTAAACCTATTGCTTACGGTTCCAAGCCTTCTAAAATTTTCAGTACCTGCGCGGGGGCCGGTATTTATCGAAAATTGGTGGTAGAAAAAATTGGAGGCTTTGATGAAAGTTTTTTTGCTTATTTGGAAGATGTAGACTTATCCTATCGAGGAAAACTTTACGGCTACACCAACTACTACACCCCCAAGGCGGTTTGTTACCACATCGGTTCCGCAACGACGGCGGAAGGTAACAAATATTCATCTTTTAAAGTAGCTTTATCCGCACGAAACAATATTTATCTTGCTTATAAAAACATGCCAACCTTGCAGCTGATAGTGAATATGCCCTTTTTATTTTTTGGACATTTAGTGAAGGCAATTTATTTTCAAGCTGCCGGTTACGGTAGCGATTATAGAAAAGGCGTTTGGGAAGGGTTACGAACTGCCAGACAGAGAACAAAAACTCCGGTAACTTTCAGAAGAACCCCTACCTATCTAAAAATTCAGATAGAATTACTGGTAAATATGTTTAAATATATAAAAGAAAAATGGTAAGCTATGGACTTGTCGATTATCATCGTAAATTATAAAACTCTGGCATTAACCGACCAATGCATACGTTCAATTAAAGAAGCGAATATGAGTGGCATTGCCTACGAAATTATTTTAGTGGATAACGCATCCGGGGACGGCAGTATTGAAGCCTTAAAACAAGCTCACCCCGATTGTATCGTTATTGAAAATTGTGATAATTTGGGCTTCTCCAAAGCCAACAATCAGGGCTTAAGGATAGCAAAAGGTCGTTACATGCTGCTGCTGAATTCCGATACGGTTGTCGAAACATTAACCTTAAAACAATGCGTTGCATTTTTAGATAACCACACAGGTTGCGATGTTTTGGGATGCAAAGTCGTATTGGAAAACGGCAGTTTAGATCCGGCGTGTAAACGCAGTTTTCCCACACCGCTTAACAGCCTGTATCATTTTCTTGGATTGGACAAACGTTTTCCGAAAAGCAGACGCTTCGGAGAATACAACTTAACCTATGTTGATGAAGACAGCATATTTTCTGTGGATTGTATCATGGGTGCTTTTATGATGTTGCGAAGAGAAATTTTAAATATCGTTGGCTATCTTGATGAAGACTACTTTATGTACGGAGAAGATATCGACTGGTGTTATCGGATAAAACAAGCGGGTTACCAAATCATTTATTATCCGAAAGTTAAAATTTTTCACTATAAAAAAGCGTCGGGGATTGGAAAAAGAAACCCGAAAGTAATCGCCGCATTTTATGACGCTATGGGCATTTTTTTCAACAAACATTACCATAACCGCTACTCACCGTTTCTAACAGCATTGGTATTGAGCGGTACAAAAATATTAAAAGGCATTGCTTTGATAAAAAACAAAGGAAAAAAATAAGATGATAAAAAGCAATCAAAAATACTTTAACTTCTTGCAACTGGTGTTGGATATGCTGTCCGTCAGCTTGGCGTTGTTGTTTGCCTGGTACATTCGTTTTGTTTCTCCCTTTTTTCCCGATTGGGTTCGTTCATTAGATGTCATTGCCTATATTAAATTGGTGATTGTTTTAATACCGGTTTATGTATTCATTTATTATGCCTTTAATCTCTATAAACCTTTTCGGAAAACGCCCTTTATACGGGAAGTGGAGAAAATGCTTTTTGCAAACACTTTAGGGCTTCTGATTATGGTGGCATACCTGTACGGTACAAAGAGCATTCATTTTTCGCGAATCATGTTGGGCTTTTTTTATATTTTCAGCAACCTGTTTGTAATATTGGAACGCTACATTATTCGTAGAACCCTAAGAGGCTTTAGAGCGAAAGGCTACAATTTAAAACATATTGTCATTATCGGGGCAGGACAAACGGGTATAACCTTTGCAAACAAAATAAAAAATGACCCTCGTTTGGGCTATAACATTGTCGGCTTTGTCGATGACTATGTTGCTTGTGATGTTGTGGAAAATATTCCGGTTTTAGGAAAAACAAAAAATATCGTGGACATTTTAGAAAAAGAACGCTTGGATGAAGTGGTGATCGCTTTATCGACCAACAGTTACGAAAAAATTAACAAGTTGATTGATATCTGTGAATACGAAGGGGTTAAGACACAAATTATTCCGGATTATTTTCACTTAATACAAGGAGCTAAACCGGCATTCGACGAGCTGGACGGTATTCCGCTTATTTACACCCGCTATATTCCGTTGGATGAACCTCTGAACAGAGGGCTCAAACGATTGTTGGATATTTTGTTTTCTTCGACGGTTCTCATTTTATTGTCTCCTTTTATGTGTATCGTTGCTATTCTGGTCAAGTTAACTTCACCGGGACCGATTATTTACAAACAGGTACGTGTTGGTATGAATCGAAAGGAATTTGAAATTTATAAATTCAGATCTATGCGTAACGATATCCCGGAAGTGGGAGAAACGGAATGGACTGTCGAAAACGACCCCAGACGTACGGCATTCGGCACGTTTATACGAAAAACCAGCATTGATGAATTACCTCAATTCTTTAATGTGTTGAAAGGCGACATGAGTGTGGTCGGTCCCAGACCGGAGCGTCCGTATTACGTTAACCGTTTTAAAGATGAAGTCCCCAAGTATATGATTAAGCATCATGTACGTCCGGGTATCACCGGTTGGGCTCAGGTCAACGGCTGGCGAGGGGATACCTCCATCGTGGAACGTATTAATTGTGATATTGAGTACATAGAAAAGTGGACCCTATGGTGGGACATTAAAATATTTTTTATGACTTTTATCGCTGTATTTAAAAACGCATATTAGGTAAATGATGACAACAGTAATCTCAATTTTTTTATATTTATTATGTAGTGTCGGCGGTTTAACATTGGTAAAATTCGGACAGGACCACAACCGTGCGGCCTTACATTCTCAATACTTTCAATTATCCTTGTCCTATGTAACCTTGTTGGGCCTGGTGATGTACGTTATCAGCTTTCTGATGTGGATAGTCATCGTACAAAAATATAACCTCAGTTATATTCAACCCATTACAACCGGGTTATCTTATATTTTTATTATTGCCATGTCCATTTTTGTGTTAAATGAAACAATCGATAAGACACAGTGGATTGGCATAGGGTTCATATTAATCGGCGTTTTGCTGATGAATATCAAATCAAAATGAAAGGTGACTTCGTGCGAGTACTATTAATTATACCGGCTTACAATGAAGCCTTGAACATCGAAAAAGTCGTAGAGGATATACAAACCGATTTTTCGGAGGCGGATATCTTAATTATTAACGATTGCTCCCGAGACAATACTTTGGAGGTTATTCGTCATATTGACGGTATTGCTTATGTAAACTTGCCGGTTAATCTGGGCTATTCCTTTGCGGTACAAACCGGATTTAAATATGCAGTCGAAAAAAATTACGATTACCTCATTCAATTTGACGGAGACGGCCAACACCTGGCCTCCGAAGCAAAAAGAATGTACGAATATGCACTTACAAGAGACTGCGATGTGCTCATCGGTTCACGCTTTTTAGAAGTAACGGATTATCAACATTCCTTTTTTAGAAAAATTGGCACTGGTCTGTTTCAAAAAATAATAAAAATGTTGACAGGTCAAAAAATCTCCGATCCGACATCGGGGTTGCAGGTACTGAACAAAAAAGTTTTTAAACCTTTGTCTAAAATCAACAGCTATCCCGAATTTCCCGATGCCAATTTGCTCATTCAGTACATCTATGACGGTTATCGTATCGAAGAAATCGGCGTTCAAATGAAAAATAGAGAATTCGGAGAAAGTATGCACAGCGGTATTCTAAAACCCGCCAAATACATGATTAAAATGTTTTATTATATTTTAGTTGTGTTTGCCAACCACCTGACGGGAAGAAAGGGGCAGGACTCATGATTACCCAACTATTTTTTATTTTACTTGCCTTTGCACTCATCGCCTATATTTATTCCGGTGTTCGTAAAAACCAATTATCTCAGGATGAAAGTATTTTGTGGATGTTGGGCTGCCTGGTGGTGTTGGTGTTGGGTATTTTTCCGAATATTATTGTTTATTTGGCAAATTTGGTCGGAATCGATTATCCGCCTTCACTATTGTTTTTAATGGTGTCTGTTTTTATTATTTTCCTGGCTTACCGCAACAGTCGATATATTTCTGTCTTAAATGAAAAAAATAAGGAATTGGTTCAAACTGTTGCTCTGTTGGAAAAAAGAATTAGAGATCTGGAGTCTTAAATGCCTAAAGTATCGATTATTATGCCGGCTTACAATGAAGAAAAGCACATCGCCGAAGCAATTGAATCCGTTATTAAACAAACCTATCAGGATTGGGAGCTTTTAATTATCAACGATGGATCCGTCGATAACACGCGGACCATAGCACAGCAGTATGCCGCCGAGGATCAACGCATTGTTCTCATAGATAATGAAAAAAACATGGGAGTGGTGCGTACCAGAAACAACGGTATCGACCAAATGACCGGGCGTTATCTGGCGTTTTTAGATTCCGATGATTGTTGGTACCCTCATAAACTGGAAACACAAATCAAAGTATTGGAAAATAAGGGTTATCCTTTTGTCTTTTCCTCTTATGACAAGATGGATGAAGAGGGAAAACCTTTAAAAAAGAAAGTTCGCGTTAAAGGTCGCTACAATTATCAAAAAATGCTGAAGGCAAATTTTGTAGGAATTTTAACGGCAATCTACGATACCCGTCAAATAACCCGAAAATATTTTGTCTCTGACTTTTTAATGGAAGATTACAACCATTGGCTAAATATATTAAAAGAAATTGATTTTTTATATGCTGTAGAAGAACCCTTGGCACGTTACCGAGTTCGGGAAACCTCACTGTCCAGCAATAAGTGGAAGGTCATTAAAGCGGATTACGATATCTATCGCCGAGGAGAAAACCTGTCGATTTTCAAATCTTTGTATTATACCTTATCTCATATTTTTATTAAAGTCTTCAGGAACTCGTGAAGATTAACATATTCAATTCAAAAAAACAACTTGGATTTATGCGATTTAAGCATGAATCCAAGTTGTTTTTTTGAATTGAGCAGTCTAAAGGTTGGTTAATAAAAATAAGTATCTTAAAGTGTATTGATTGAGTAAAAAACAGAAAATACCGACACTCATAGTCAGATTTTCAGGTGATATTTTTGTTTTTGACAGATGGTTGGACAACATTATAAGGACAGGCAACAATAGAGGTGTAAAATACCGAGGCTGTATTCCCTTGATGGAATGAGCACCTACGGGATTAAAGGTTAAATACAATACGCTACAAACAAATCCCCAAATTAAAATAACCGTTACTAAAAGCGTCAGCCTGTCTTTTATGGTTAAATAGAGTTTATTTGATGGCAGACTATCTTCCAGGGAGGTCACAAAAAACAAAACAAATAAGGAAACAGCGGAGAAAAACTCCGGTGCATAGCCCAAATAAGCAAATTTGTTGATCGGTTCGGTCCAATACTTAAAAAAATTATGGATGACTTCCTGATAACATAATTGAACCAAATACAGCGGGTTTTTGAGAATAAACAACATCTGACCGCTGACAGACATACCTGGAACAGCCCATTGGGCAATGCCGTTGTGTGTTGCGTAGATATAAGTGAGCAAAGTAAAGAAAGCGGTCAAAGCAAAGACGGCACCGATATATTTGTTACGTCGCCCATTCATAAAAGAGGAACGGGGCAATAACAGGATTAGCAGACACATCAGCAAATAGGGTAGTTTCGCCATTAATGTCAGGATGCATAAAGCGGTAAAAAGCAGCGTTTCCTTCCAACCGATTTGAATGGTCGGGTTTGCTTTCCAATTAAAAATAAGGGTAACAGCGGATAAGGCAAAAACATAAGTTGCTAAATCCGCCGTATAAAGGGAAAACTGATAGAGCATCCCCGGAAAGAGGCAAAGCAACATGATGGTTTTTTGTTTAATGGCTGTTTTATGAATAATAAAGGCACCGAACAGCGCGTAAGCAATGGATCCGGTTAACCTGCCCAAATAAAATGTCGTTAATAGAGACGCATTAAAAAGTTTACCGATACCTATTCCGACGGCATTAAAAAGATAGGGGACAGGCGTATATGTATCTGCAGTACTCCACTCATATCCGCTATAAGAACGCTCCTTAAGATCTGAAAAATGTTCGGTAAAATCCTTTCGTTGTTCATAGGTAACAAAAGTTGAACGGTTAATGTGATAGGAAAAAAACTCATCCAACCCTTCTTTTTCCGGCCATGAGTTGTATTTTTTTCCGATACCTATGCTCGGCGTAGCGGTTTTATATGCCTTAACGAAATGTTCTCTTTCGTCGAATCCCATATAGGGTGGTAGTAAAAGGCTCATGGAACAACCGACGGTAAGAGCAATTACCAAAAAGGTGAGTGCTGGTTTTTGAACCCACAGCTTTCTGTAGCGAATTCCCATTGCGAATAAAACAAGCGTGTCGGTAATTAACAGAAAACGTGCAGTATTAAACGGAATTGTCGGGTCTATGGCGATCACATCAATCGAAAAATTCTTCACTTCTCCGATATACGTGAGAATACGAATGGGTTGTTGATCAAGTGGAAGCGAACCTTTCAACGGAAGGGTTTGTTGCTTGACACTCCAACCGCTGAATTGAACGGTCGGAAGACGGCTTTCTTGAGGTTGTGCACCGACAGACAAGGTGACTTCTTCTACATCAGGGCGAATTTGAAGTGTCAGTTGCTGAGCGTATGTGTTGCGATTAATAATAAAATTCGGATTTGGTCCTGTAACGGTAAAGGTATCGTCCGTATTTCTAATAATATCCGTCAAGGCAAGTTCATCAAAGGCAATTGCTCTCAAGTCCTGACGACTTAGACGATTATTATTATAGTTTGTATACAGGCTTTCTCCCATAAATACGAAAGCCGTTAGGCAAAGTGCTATTAATACGCTTATCAGATTGTATTTTGTCATTAAATTTTTTAAATTTATCATCATAATTACCTTACCACCGCTGTTGGATCGCATCGGAAATATCCTTGGCATTTTGAGAAGGGGTATAGTCCGATTCATAAATAAAGCGATAAAGTGCCTGAATGTTGTCCTCCAAGGTATCGGGAACAAGGTAAGAGATACCGTCTCGCATACCTTCGGTTAAATAATTATTGTCCGGTATTTGAGCCTGCTTTATTTCGGCATTTCTGTGGAAAATCATCCTGCCGCCGTAGGTAATAAGCTGTTGGGGAGATAAAGTGGTCTCAATATAAGGCTTAACGGTATTATAAAAAGCAATCTGTTTCCAGGGCGGTTGTTTGATAACTTTTTTAAGTACCTGCTTAAAAACTTCTCGTTGCCTTTGGGTTCGTTCGTAATCGCCGTTGCCGGCATAGCGTACACGACAATATGCCAGTGCCTGGTTGCCGTCGAGTCGTTGTAAACCGACACCTGGAATATTTGGTGAGTGGGTATTGACTTTTTCATTAACATCCCACAGATATTCGTTGGTCCACTCCAATTCTTCTTGGGTTTTTATTTCGATATCCACACCGTCAACCGCATTAACCATTAAGGGCATAGCGTTGAAATCAACGACAATATAGTCGGTTACGGCAATGTCAAAATTTTTATTGATAACTTTTAATGCCTTTTTCGGACCGTCGATGGAATAAGCGGCATTGAGTTTATCGTAACCATAGTCTTCATCGATGAATACATAGGTGTCCCTTAATAAGGATGTGATTTTTACGGCATTGTGTTCGTAATCGGCGGTGGCAATCATCATAGAGTCGGAGCGACTGCCATCAACGCCGTCTCTCCCGTCAACACCTAATACAGCGACATTGACAATTTTATGCCGCAAAGCAAAATCATAAGCGGAGGTGGATACCCCGTATTGAAAGGCATTCTTTTTTAAATCGGAATGAAGACTTCCGAAAACTATCAGATAAAAGATGTAGAGAATGCCGGCAAAAACAAAAAACTTTAAGAAACGGGTAAGGAAGCCTTTTTTCTTTTTTTTCTTAGGACGAGGCATTCTGTTTTCTATCTGTTTACGATCATTGTTCCTTTGTTCTGAGTATTTACGGTAACGTGAAGAAGTCCCCTGATCGGCTGAATTTCGGGGACTTGCCTTTTTTCTTGTTTCGTATGTAGCTTGTGATTTTTTTGGTTGGGGTCGTCTATTTCCAATGACAGGTTTTCTTCGTTTTTCCATATTCTTACCATTTATAATTTTCTTTGTATTATATCATAGACGCAAAAAAATTAATAATCAATGCATTTTTATATTAAAGTTATTATACTTTTGCCTAAAGTTTTGATATAATATCTAACATATACAATGAAATGAACATGTCCGGTAGCACATTTTCCGTAAGATGTGGCTTTACCGTCGGTATGAAAGAAAGAAAATAAATAGAAAACCGTAAGTCTTAATGGATTGACCGGGTTGTTTTTACAACCCGTCATTATTTTTATACAAAAGGGTTGGGCGGTTGATCCGTCATGTTCATGAAAGAGGGTAGTATGAATAAATATGAAGACAAAGAAATAACTCATTTGCCTCCGGAAAAAGAAGAATTTGTTCCCGTCTTTCAGTCTACAACCGAACAGGATACAAATTCCGAAAAGAAGCATAAGGAACAAATGCCGCCGTCTTCCGCAGAAGAAATGGCCTTTAGACGAAGAGAAGCCATATTAAACGAAGCTTTGGAATCTTTGGAAAAGGCTTTGGAAATGTTGCGTTTAAAAGAAAAAGCTCTGGATAAAAGAGAAAAAATATTAAAAGAAGAGTATGAAAAATTAATGGAAATCGAAGCGATTTATAAAAAAACGGAATCGATAACGGCTGCGTTCAGAAAAGTATTGCCGGATAAAAATGAAGAATCGCAAAGTGAAAGGAATGATCAATAATGAATGAGCAAAAGGAACGATTAGGTCTGGTTCTATTTTTAGATATCCTGGCTTTAGCACTTTCTACTTTAGCAGTTTACATGATTACCAATCAATTAAATCAACAGCCGTTAATTGGTGATTTGACATTGGTTTTGTTGTATTATGCAGGAATTAAGGCACTGATTTTAGCAATTGCGGATGTTACCGGTATCGGTCGGAGTGTATTGGTAGCCATATTTTTTACTCTATTGGCAAACGGTGTGGTTATCATGGTGGAATTGTTTATGTCTATGGGCGTTACCCGTCAATTGATGCTTATCATCGCTATTGTGGATGTTATTCTTATTGCTATTGTACACACATTGGTAAAAGTGACGGCACCCGGCTACAAAGAATCGAAAGAAAGAAAAAAATGGCTTGCCGATCGTGACCAAATCGAAGACGGGGATCACGATCAGTTGTTGGATAACTTGGTTTCAGAAAAAACGTCTGAAATAGAAGCGGCACAAGTTGAAACACAGCCTTACAAGGAAAGCAAAGTCGATTTAGAACCTGTGCTTTTAACCCAAAATGAAACAATCGAAACAAATGTAACCCCGAAGTTTGAGGACACCGCAGTTTTATCGCAAGACGATAATAGTGCAACAGCAGATACAATAACGCTGTTAGCGGCAGACAAGCAAGAGATACCTGTTATTGACGACAGTGCGACGGAAAGCAACGATTACTTTGACAACGATCTTTACGACGACCTCGGTGTGACCGACGAAATCCTAACAGAACTGGTTAAAGAACAAATAGTTCCTGAAGATGAAACACTTGCGGAAGAAGAAAGCGGTAGAGCACAAGCAAAAGAAACCGAAGAAGCGGATAGCTCCCTATACGAAGCAACCATCGAAGAGACGGAAACTTTTGTTGAAACAGGAAAAGTTGTAACTGACGAAACGGCACGCATAGTACCGGCTGAAGTTCCCGAAGAAACAACACCATCTGAAGAAAACGAGAGCGATGAAGCCGAAACTATGGCACTCCAAGCTAATGATGTGGAAGACACCAAACCTGTAGACAGCATTGCTTCAATGACTAAAAGTCATCATTTGGAAACTAACTTAGACTATATGCGCCGCTCCAGCAAACAAACGGAAGCTGAAGAATTGCTGAATGCGGTTAACAGTTTTTCAAAAGAATTGGATTGCCTGGAAGTTAGCTATTCCGATGAGGAATTGAGTAAAACCGGCAACAACATACGTCAAAAACTTAAGATAATTGTCGATAAACAATACGTCCTGGACGAAGTGATGGAAGACTTAACCCAATTATCACAGCAGATTAATATGCGTATCGACGATTTGGATCGCATTGAAAGTGAGTTGAAACGTCGGGCCGATGTACTTAAAAAACGGGAAAGTGCTTTAGATGAAATCGAAAAACCGGTGGAGGAAGAACTATCCTTTGTATTGGAGCCTGACGAAATATTAGTCGAAATGGACGGAACAACCGTTATTATCAATAAAGACGATTATGAATTGCTCATGAAAAACAGTGAAAAATAAAAGAATAGATTAGACGAAATGCCTTGCATTACGTTTAAAATATTAATAACTTTTCAACAAGGAGGAAAAAATGAAAAGAATAACAAAAATAGGGGTTTTGCTACTCGTATTATTAATGACGGTCACCTTGGCGGCCTGTGGCGGCTCCAACGAAAGTGCAAACTCAGCAACAGAAGGGGATACAGTAGTCGTAGCAACGGATACAACCTTTGCACCGTTTGAGTTTGAAAATGAAAACGGCGAATTTGTCGGTATCGACATGGACTTGTTAAAAGCAATCGCAGAAGACCAGAACATTCAATACGAAGTAAAAGTATTGGGCTTTAACGCCGCACTTCAAGCTGTGGAATCCGGACAGGCGGATGCCGTTATTGCCGGTATGAGTATTACGGAAGAAAGAAAAAATAAATTTGATTTTTCCGATCCTTACTTTGATTCCGGTGTCGGAATGGCTGTCAGCAAAGATAATGAAGATATTAAATCCTACGAAGATTTAAACGGTAAAACGGTAGCTATAAAAACCGGAACAGAAGGTGCCACCTTTGCACAATCTATCGCGGAACAATACGGCTTTGAAATGATCACCTACGAGGATTCCGCCAATATGTATGAAGCGGTTAAATCCGGACATGCCGTTGCGTGCTTTGAAGATTACCCTGTATTAGGTTATGCCATTACCCAAGGGCAACCTTTAAAAATGGTCGGTGAATTGGAAGCAGGAAACTCATACGGTGTCGGTGTTCGTAAAGGTGAAAACGCAGAATTTTTGGAAAAATTTAACGCCGGACTTAAAAATTTAAAAGAAAGCGGTAAATACGACGAAATCTTAGATACTTACATCACCAAGTAATTCGTTGCATTATTTTAGAGGAGGTACCAATGGGTTTTTACGAACTCTTCATGCAATCTCTTCCTCGTTTATGACGGCCTACCTGGCCAGCAACCTCCACGATGTGTGGGCCTTCGACTACTGGAAGCGGAGGAGGCCGGGGCGGCACACACTGTGGATGCGCAAC
>CAYFTR010000013.1:0-42956 GCA_964346185.1 uncultured Lachnospiraceae bacterium
TGTGCACACATGTGTCTTTTATGGTTTATTTAATGAAGGGATGGTAATTATTTATGGCAGATTGGAAAAACTTAACACAAGCAGTTGGCGATTTGGAAGAGGATGATGTATTAGATATCCTTAACGAGTTCATGGCTACCAATCCGAGCGAAGCGGAAGCACAAGAAGTTGTTGCAGCTTGCCAAGCAGGTATGGGTATTGTCGGTGACCTTTTCGAAGAAGGCGAATATTTTGTAGGAGACTTAATTTTCGCAGGCGAATTGTTAACAGACGCTATTAACGTTGTTAAACCCGCATTGGGTCAAGATTCTACGGGTAATGCAGGTACTATCTTATTGGGAACCGTACACGGCGACCTTCACGATATCGGTAAAAACATTTTCAGAAGCATGTCCGAAGCCGCGGGTTTTGAAGTTGTAGACTTGGGTATCGACGTTGCTGTAGAAGATTTTGTTGAAAAAGCAAAAGAAATTAAACCGGACATCATCGGTATGTCAGGCGTTTTAACCTTAGCAATCGACTCCATGAAAGAAACCGCTGAAGCTGTAAAAGGCGCAGGTATCGAAGCTAAAATGATTATCGGCGGAAACCCCGTTACTCAAGAAGCGATGGAATATGTCGGATCTGACGCATTTACAACCAATGCTGCAGAAGGCGTAAAAATTTGCCAAGGCTGGGTTGCTTAATTTCATAACACAACGCAAACATAAAAGCCACCGGATAACCGGTGGCTTTTTTTCTTTTTAATGTTTGTAACGCGATGCTCGCCGTTTTGATAGATGGCTTTGTCTTTATCGGTCGTCCAAAGTCAAGTTTAAGGTCGGTCGGTGTTCAACCGGCGGCATTTGGTGCAAGTCCAGATTACTTCCGACTTCCAATAATTTATAATAGTTATCTCTGACTTTTTTAATATGGAACATTTGGTGAATCCGTACATCTCGATCCGCCCGAATTTTGCCGTTAAAAATTTTTCGTGTCGGCTTAACGGATACGGGATCAAAGGCAACATCAATAATAAAATCATCTGCAGTACCGGCAACCATCACAATGCGGTCATCTTCCAGTTCGGCGTAACCTTCGTTATTACCGTCTTTAATCAAGTTTACTTTGTATTGCTCTAAAATAGCTTGAGCAATATCTTTTACATGCCGGTCATCGACTTCAATTTCCGTGGAACGGTAGGGAAATTCCAACGAAAATTTTTTGGGGGAATATTTTTCCTCCGAGATGTCACGGTAGGTTTCGGGATCCCCCTGCCAGGTACAAAAACCGCAGGTCTCTCTGCTGTTAGAGGTTGTGTCGATAAAGGCGGGATGTATTAATAACAGCACCGCTCCGATCAGTGCAATGCCGTTACCGCCCAACAACAATGCCCATCTGAATGCTTTCATAATAGCCTCCAATTGTTTGGATTGGTTGATATTATCCTACCGTGTTTGTTTGTCTTTGTCAAAAAAACATCCGATTTTCAGATGTTTTTAAGTAAGTCTACAAAATGTATTTTAATTAAAAAACTCCCTAAAGGAACAATTGTTCCTTTAGGGAGTCATCAATAAAGTTATGTATTGATTAGTCTTCTTCGCTGATAGCTTCTACAGGGCAGTTATCTGCACAATTACCGCAATCTATGCAAAGATCCGCATCGATTTTATAGATATCTCCTTCGGAAATTGCATCTACCGGGCAATCGTCTATGCATGTACCGCATGCAATACATTCACTGGAAATTACATGTGCCATTATTATGTCTCCTTTCACATTCAATAAAACTATTATAACCAAATCTAAAATTATTTCAACAAACAATCACAAAAAAAGTCTGTTTTTTGTTAATTATTTGTCTTTGCGGCGGTGTCGAGGTTTTCTGGAAGGGCGAATTCTTTTTTTATTCTGATTTTGAGGGCGTTTTTCTTCCTCTCGTTGTGTCTCTTCGTCATCTTTTTGAGGCTTTTGTCTCTTTTTATACTCCCCCTGAAATTCCGATTTTTGGGGTATTGACGCATCCTGAAACGATTCGATGACTTCCTGAGGCGGTTTTCTGCCCATATCGACGATATCGTCTAAGGCATATTGGCGAATTTCCATATCGCCGTCCTCGTTTTGCATCCGCAGGGATACGGTTTCCTTTAAGTAATGCTGTTTTACGACTTCTCCGTAACCGTCTTTGGTTTCAACGTAATTTTTTATTTTGGGCATCCGTTTGCCGATACTTTGGTAAAAATCTTTTTCAAAGGTCAGGCAACATAAGAGTCTGCCGCAAACACCGGAAATTTTTGTTGAATTCAGTGACAAGTTTTGTTCCTTTGCCATTTTTATGGAGATGGGTGAAAAGTCTCCCATCCATTGGGCACAACACGTGGTACGACCGCAACACCCCAGAGTTTTAAAGTTACGGGTTTCGTCACGAACACCGATTTGTCTTAATTCGATGCGTAAACGGAAAACGGCGGCCAAATCTTTTACCAATTCTCTAAAGTCGACGCGACCTTCCGATGAAAAATAAAAAATGGCTTTTTTGTCGTCGAAGGTGTACTCCACTTCGATGAGTTTCATTTCCAGATTGTTTTCTTTAACTTTGGTGTTAAAGATTTCTTTTGCTTCTTCAGCTTTTTCCTTTAATCGACTCCAATGGGCGGTGTCTTCCATGGTGGCTAAACGCAGCACCGGCTTTAAAGGGGTCGGGTATTCGTAGTCGTCAGGCAACGGACGAGGGCCGATGGCCACTTCACCGTATTTTATTCCCTTAGACGTTTCAACGATCACGTGATCGAATTGTTCCAGTATCAAACCGTTGGCATCAAAATTATAAATTTTGCCGACGGGACGAAACCGAACACCAACTATACTATTTGACATCTATGTTCGCTCCTATTGCGTATATTCTCATTAAGGTGGCTTCCCATCCCAGTTTTTGGTTCATATTATAAGTTAAATTGTGCTTAAATTCAAATAAAGTTTCGCAGACCGCCCTAAGTTGTCGGCGGGTGAAGCATTCCGACAATTCCCGATGGCGGGGTTGCACCTCTCCCCTGTATCGACGGCGAAGGGCATCTAAAAAGTAAAACAACAGCTCGTCGGTAAAAGCATCGGATAATGCCTTGTCCTTTGACAGGGTGTCACTTAAATCGAATAGTGCGGAGGGTTTCCCCTTAAAAGCACCCAGTAAACTTTCCAAAATGCGATTGCTCATTTCCAAGATGGCGGTGTCGGTCATGTTGTCGACCAACCACCCCGGCGACCCTTTGGCACTTTCCAGAAGGGACAGGGCTTTATCCGATTTTTCGGGGAAACGCTCTTTTGCAAAGTGTTGCATTTGTTGTTGATTGAGGGGTAATACCCGCAGTTGTTGACAACGGGAACGTATCGTCGACAACAACCTGTCGGGGCGTTCACTGGTTATGATAATAACCTGACCCTTTCCCGGTTCTTCCAGGGTTTTTAAAAGGGCATTTTGTGCTTCCGTGGTCATGGTATGGCCTTCTTCAATCAGATGCACCTGTCTTTCCCCGAGGGGTTTGTATACCATGGCGGCAATCATTTGTCGGATCGCCCCGATACGAATGGTGCTTTCTCCTTCTTTAGCGGCAACAACAGCAAAGCCCGGGTGGGCGTTTGACTCAAAAAGAGTACAACTGCGACAGTTGCCGCAGGGTTTGTTTTGCTTTGCCGAACACAAAAGGGCTTTTGCAAAGTAACGGGCAAGTGTCTTTTTACCGCAACCCTTGGGACCACTCACCAAATAGGCGTGGCTCGGTCGGTCTTCAGCGAGGACGGTGTCTAAATAGGCGAGCAGTTTCTCCTGACCGATGATCCCGGTCCGTTTTATGCTTTCCACTGTTCCTCAACCAAATCGGAGTTGTCTTCGGACAAAAGGCGCAGAGCCGCATCGTAATCTTTTTTTGAAACCAACAAACGAATATCCGTCAGTCCCGTATCACCCATATAAACTTTTCCGGCAAAGCCCTTTTCAATTTGAATAACGGGAATGCCGTTCGCTTCCAAGTAAGTTTGGGTGACCGACGCATCGACCACGTCGGTTACGCGAATCACCTCTTTTAAATCTTTATCCATGATACACCTCCATTAATTTTTGATAAATATCTTCGTGAATGTTGTCGACTTGCCGTATTTTACCGTTTTTTGCGCAATTAATCATTGTCCAGTTTTTTTCTTCCGCAATGGCCAGTGCCGCCTTTGCGGCCGCCTTTAAGTGTGTCGCGGATTTTTCGTGAATATCCTTATCGGCATTGCCGGTCATTTTATTGGCACGTTCCGCCATTAAATGACAGCTGACCGACAGAGGGAGGTTTAAAAAGAAAACGATATCCGGCTTCGGCAAGCCCAGCAAACGATACTCGTAGTCTTCCAACCAATGAATAAAGTCGGCACGTTCATCGTTATCTTTTATTTTTCCCGCCTGATGAACCATATTCGCGGTGGTGTAACGATCCGCAATGACCAATCCGCCCGCTTTCAAAAAACTTTCCAGATCTTCCTTATAGGAAGCGTAGCGATCGGCGGCATAAAAGGTCGATGCGATATAAGGGCTGACGGCATCGGGGTCGGTGCCGAAGTCCCCTGCCAAATAAGCCTTGACCATGGCGGAGGACGCCTTATCGTAACGGGGGTAAGAGACTAATTTTACCGACTGCCCCTCTTCTTTTAATCTTTTATAAAGGGCCATGCTCTGGGTTTGTTTTCCGGAGCCGTCCAACCCTTCAATAACTACCAACATTCCATTACCTGCTTTCCGTGCATATTTGTACAGAGACACTTTTGTCAGTTTTTATCAGTCCTAAAACCGAGTTGCCCCGGGCGTTCATCTCATCGATACCCGAAACAATGTTTTCGGTGAGTAAGCTTCCCGGCACCGCACAGGGTACCCCGGGCGGGTAGGGAATAATAAAATCACCACTGATTTTACCGACCGCCGCTTTCAGCGGGCAAAGTTTTTTTACACTTTGAAGCCCTTCATTCAAACCGATAACAAGTTTGGGCACGGCAAAGAAAAAGTTTTCCCTATTCGTTAATTTTTTCTGCCCGTAACCGCTGTTTTTAAGTGTTGCCACCGTATCGATTAAGGCGGCAATTTCCGACGGCTCCGTACCCGTACCCGTCATCGCCAACAATACGTTTTCCAAGGCAAGTTCGCATTGAAAACCTCGGGTTTCCAAGCTGTTATAGACCGCCCTGCCCTCTCCCGGAAATACAAACAAAAATTTGCTTCTGTCATAAGGGGTATCGGTGTACAGCGTTTCTCCCAGCCGCTCCCGTGCTTTACGATGGGCACGGTCTACCCTTTGCCAATGCCAAAAACCTTTTTCCGCCCCCCGATCGACGGCGGCTTCCAAAGACGCCAGCAATAAGTAAGAAGGGCTGGAGGTCGAAAGCATGGCACGATATACCGCCAAACGTTGTCGGTCCACACGGTGTCCCCGCACATGTATAAGGGCGGTTTGATTAAAGCCGCCCAAAATTTTATGCACCGATTGCACAACCACATCGGCTCCCGCGGACAGGGCATCCTGCGGTCCGTCGGGGTAAAACGCCAAATGGGCACCATGTGCCTCATCAACCAACAACCATTTGTCTTGAGTGTGTAAGGCAGCTGCAATGGCACGGACATCGGACACCGTGCCGTAGTAGGTCGGTGAGGTTAAGACCATACCCGCTATATCGGGGTGGTGCTGCAAAGCACGGGCAACCGCCGTTTCCGAGACACTTTTTGCAAAGCCCAAAGGGCTGATATCCGGTTCAATAAAAACCGGTTCGGCACGGCAAAGTGCCAAGCCCGCATACACGCTACGGTGACAATCCGTCGGGACAAGCACTTTATCCCCTTGTTTGAGTAAGGTGTGCAAGACGGTTAATAAACCGCCGGTTGCACCGTTAATGCCCATCATGGACATATCCGCCCTGTAGAGCCGTGCGATTTTTTCTTCGACCGCTTTCAGAAGACCTTGTGCCTCATAGAGATGATCGGTATCGGACAGTTCCGTTACGTCCAATGCGGTGATACCGATTTCTTTTAACAGGGGGCGCCCTTTGTGTCCGGGCATATAAAAACGACAATTTTTATTTTTATGTTGTAAAGTTTTTTCAATTAAGTGTTTTTTATCGGGCATGGTTTTTACGCTCTCTTAATTGATTTATTTTAACATAAAGATCGAAATACAACGCCAATTTTTTTAAATAAAAGGCACGGTTCCGACCCTTCGGCGGCTTTAAGATATAAAAGAAAGCGCCATAACGGTCGATACCGTGCCTGATACACACAACTATTCCTTTGCGGGTTAAAAACTGTACCGACTCTCCGTTTAAGAGTTTCTTTTATTTTGAATAACAATCAAAGCAATGAAGCTGACGGTACTGAGCAATACACCGAGGGCAACAGGGCTTCTGTCTCCGGTAAAGGGCGTCGGCCACAATATTTGTCCGATTTCCTGATTGGCGGAACCCACCCCTTTACTTTTAAAGACCATCACATAGGTGACACCCTCTTCCCTCGGTGAGGGATACACAATTTCATTTTGATTTAAGGGGCGGTGTCGGCTGTCGAGAGTTTCGACATAATCATAATCTTTCAGTATTTTTCGATAGGACAAATCTCTTTTTAACTCCACACTGAGTTTTTCGGTATCTATGGGTTTTCCGGCTTCTCCGAGGGTGGTCACCCCGCCCAGGGGGTTGTTTAGCTCTCTTTGATCCACCAGGTACATAACGGCGGCGCTGTTGATCCTTTTTTGCTTTTTACGTAAACGGTCTTCCTCCGAAGCCGGTCCTTTATGCTTTAAGTAGACATGTAAAGCGGTATTACCTCCGGGTTCCGGAAATATTTGAACCCCCTCAACTCTATCAACGGTATAGGTTTCCGAGCCGATAACAGTATAAGCCTGTTCGTCTAACCAAGTGTTGATATCCTCCGCCAGCACCTCTCCGGGGGTACCCTCTACGGTTTGGCGGTCAATTATTTTAGTTTTTTCATTTGTTTTCTCACGAGCTGTATCGGACTCGCTTTCCTCACCTTTATCATAGACGGCGTAAAAAATTAAATCGATACGGCTTTGTGTCTCCGGCGGCGTGCCGTCGAGTACCAGCATAATTTGAAGTGCTTTGCTGTCCGGTATGCGGGTTGCGACCGCCGGAAATTGTACGGGCTGCCCGCCGTTGGCGGTTTCGGAGAAGGTGTAGCCCGCCAAACTGTCGGTCTGATTTTTTTTAAAATAATCGTAAATATCCCGTTTGGTGGTTGGTTCTCCGGGAGGACCGTAGATTTTTGTTTTATGGATAAGCTTGTTGTAAAACATAAAATTGACGGGTATGCCGCCTTTGTCCGGCTCTTGGCTGTCGGCGGTGATATCCGTCTCTGTAAAAGCCGTCACTCCCCCGGATAACAGCATGAGAACTGTCAGCATTAATAAAGATACAACCGCTGTTCGAACTCCTTTTTTCATGGGTATTTCTCCTAAAGTAATCGGTTTTATTATAGCATAAGAGCCTTTTTCCTTCTTAAAAATGCCTCGATACCCACATTTTTTATGTAATTTAATAATTGTCCTTGACTTTTCCATGACTTTGTTAGAAAATAAACATTAATCAAATAAAAACGCTGAAGCGATACACTTGCAAATGAACTGCGGGTTGTGTCGCTTTTTTGTTTGCGAAGGAGGCACTATGCAAAATATATTCACCCAACTACAAAGTTACTGGGGACGTCGTTCCGTCACCTATTCCCTCTCCAGCAACCGGGAATACAACCATTGGCAAAACAAAACGTATGCAGACATTTTTACCCGCTACCTTCCTGAAAAAGAAAACTTGAAAGTTTTGGATATCGGATGCGGTCCGGGCTTTTTTTCCATGGTTCTTTCCGCCATGGGGCATCGTGTAACGGGAATAGACCTGACCGAAGAAATGTTGATAAAGGCTGCCAACAACCTGTTGTCCCGTCGCCTTTGTGCCGACTTTATACCGATGAATGCCCAAAAACTGGATTTTGACGACAACACCTATGATGTGGCCGTCACCAGAAACTTAACTTGGAATTTGCCGGATCCCCACACCGCCTATCGGGAATGGCACCGCGTTTTAAAACCCGGCGGCATTCTGTTAAACTTCGATGCCAATTGGTACCGCTACCTCTATCAAAAAGAGATGGAACACCTCTATCGTCAGGACCAAAATACCGCCGCGCAAATGGGGTTAAACACGCCGGTCTCGGAGGAGATGATAAAAGCCATGGAAGACATTGCCCTGAATTTACCCTTAAGTTCCGTCAACCGCCCCGAATGGGATGTCCCTGTTCTAAAAGAAATCGGCTTTTCCCAAGTTGACGCCGATGAAGCCATCGCTCGAGAAATCTACACGCCTGAAGAAAAAATTTTGTACCGCACCGCGGATTCCTTTTTAATCATCGCGAAAAAATAAAAATAACCTGCCTCGGAGCTTATTATGAAAGCTCCATGGCAGGTTTGTTTTTTATTTTTGCGACGATTCGTCTTTTTTTTCGGCACAACACCCTTCGTGATGTTTGCCGTGGCCGCCACAGCAGTGGTCTGCCTCATGATGATGGTGATCGCAACCCTGTCCCTCTCCGTGGTGGTGGCCGCAACCCTGTGTCCTATGGTCGTGATGACCGCAACCGCCTCCCACAGGCAATACAAAAGGTGTATGACCGTGGGGCAATTGCCGTGCCATGTAGGTAGTGACCAGACCGTCGGTAGGACCTTGTTTTTCGGTAAAAACTTCGAAACCTTCGTCGTAGAGGACATCCAACGCCTCCGCTTCGATACCGTGACAAATCAAGGTAACCACATTGGCTTCGATTAAAGCGTTGATATTGTCCAGATAGCCGGTACCCGGTGCCTCCACCAGTTCTTTTCCGGCAATGCGTCCGTATTGAAAATGGTAGACCACAAATTCCTGTGCCTTTCCGAAATCGGCGTGAACTTGGTCGTGGTCGTAGGGTAATGCAATTCTCATAATACTCCTTATGGTTGAATGATATTTTCCGGTGCCGGCGGTTGGATATCCGCCGTCGGGTCGACGGCGGTGTATCGCAGGGTAGCTTGTAAATGAACATTGTCCGATCCGGCACTGATTTGTGACGTATGGTGAATTTCCTTCAAGGTGTGCGTTTCTTTGGCGACAACATATTTTAATTTTAAATGAACCGCTTCGTCGGGGGCACCCTCGATGTGCAACTTGTAGCGTTCCCTAAGGGTTCTATAAAGGTCGGCGTCTTCTCCTTCAAAGGTAAAGATATAATCGGTTTGCGTTTCTTCCAAACTCAGTTTCGGTGCAATGTTTTTAAATTCTTCATACACTGCACGGTAATCGATATCGATGGTCGGCGAGTCACTTGTGGTCATTACCCAAGTGCAGCGCCCTTCGTTGCGCAAGTAACTTTGCCCGTCAATATCCAACCGCTCCTGAACCGTATCCGCCACCGGCATTTTGGTGCGTGCCTTTTTCGCCGCACCCTCGGTTCCGTAAAGAATGGTGCTCTCTTTCCATTGTTCCTGTCGGCTGCTCTGTCCGTCGATGTTTTTTTCTCTGACAGTAACCGCTTTAACACCGATGCCGTTAAGGGATTGTGTGCTGCCATCCGCCTCCGCGAGGACAGGCATTAGGGTTTCTTCCGAAACCGTGTCCTTTTTTTTCGGCGTTTGTGCCGCCTCTCCTCCATGGCAGGCGGACAAAACGCCCGTTAATAAGATCGTTACCGACAGCAGGACGACAAGTCTTACAAGCCTCGATGACAGAACATGACCTTTCATTTTTCTATTTTCTCCAAATTCCACATGGCATGGCGCAGGGCTTCGGGTATAGTAACGGATCCGTCGGCATTTTGATAGTTTTCCAATAAAGCCGCAAAGGTTCTTCCCACGGCCAAACCCGAACCGTTAAGCGTATGTACAAAACGTGTTTTCTTAGTTGCTTTATCTCTAAAACGAATGTTGGCTCTTCTTGCCTGATAGTCTTCGAAGTTGGAGCAGGAACTGATTTCCACGTAACGGTCGTAGCTGGGCATCCAAACTTCGATATCGTAGGTTTTTGCGGCGGAAAAGCCCAAATCTCCGGTGCATAATTCCACCACCCGATAGGGGATTTCCAAAGCTTGTAAGATGGCTTCGGCATTGGCGGTCAGGCTTTCGAGTTCCTCATAGGAGGTGTCGGGGTGGGCAAACTTAACCATTTCCACTTTGTCAAACTGGTGGTTGCGAATAAGCCCCCGGGTATCGCGACCAGCGGAACCCGCTTCTCGTCTGAAACAGGGTGTATAAGCGGTGTAACACAGGGGCAGGCTTGCCTCTTCCAAAATTTCATCTCTATAAATATTGGTTACCGGCACTTCCGCAGTAGGCGCCAAATAAAAGTCGTCCTTTTCCATAATAAAGGCATCTTCGGCAAATTTCGGTAATTGCCCTGTGCCCTGCATGGATGCACGGTTAATCATAAAAGGCGGCGACAACTCCGTGTAGCCGTGGTCTTTGACATGCATTCTTAGCATAAAATCAATTAAGGCTCGCTCTAAACGAGCACCCATGCCCTTAAACATCGAAAAGCGGGCACCGGTTATTTTAACGGCTCGTTCAAAATCTAAAATATCCAAATCCGTTCCGATATCCCAATGGGGTTTTACAGGAAAGTCGAAGGTTCTCGGTTCGCCGAAGCGGCGGATTTCCCGATTGTCGCTGTCGTCTTTGCCGATAACGGCATCCTTATAGGGCAGGTTCGGGATGTACAGCAAGGCATTTTTAATTTCGGCTTCCACTTCCCGAATTTTTTCGTCCGACACTTTAATTTGATCGGACAAAGTTTTCATTTCGGCGAAAATGGCCGTACAATCTTCCCCCGCCTTTTTCATTTGAGGAATTTTTTTTGAAACACGGTTTTGTTCCTGTTTCATATTTTCGGTTTCGGTCAATAATTTTCGCCGTTCGGCATCCAAATCCACGACTTTTTTTAAGTCGTGTGCTTCGTTACGTGTCTGTAAGCGTTGCTGTGCTTCTTCGAAATGTTCGCGTATATATTTAATATCCAGCATTTGATTCTCCTTAACGTGCAGTTTTTTTTATCTTATCACAAATGGTTACTCTTGTATATCCGAAGCCATGATAAAGCCGCCCCGGGGCGAAAGAGAAAGCCCCGTCAGTGCCGGTGCCTCCGGAGAAACCGTCCGTTTAAATTGTTGGCCGATCCAACGCCTGTTAAAGTAAGAGAGCCATCGGGCAATAGTGCTTGTATCGTAAATCCCCTCAAAGGCTTTTTGGGCCAGAACTAACACCTTGTCATCCTCAAATTGGTGCATCGCTTTATGGGCTAAAAAGAAATCGTGTAAACGATAGGGTCCGACCACTTCTTCTGTTTTTTGGCGGATATTGCCTTCTTTATCCGGCGGCAATAATTCCGGCGATACCGGCGTGTTTAAAACGGCCTTAAGCGGCTCCGCCAAGGTTTCCTTGGATTGTTGTGCCACATAAACTGCCAGTCGTCGTACCAGGGTTTTCGGAAATGCGGCATTCACACCGTACATGGCCATATGGTCGCCGTTGTACGTGGCCCAGCCCAAGGCCAACTCGGATTGATTGCCGGTACCGATCACAATGCCCCCCTGTTGATTGGCCAAGTCCATTAAAATTTGTGTTCGCTCCCGTGCCTGTGCATTTTCGTAGGTGAGGTCGTGAACATCGGGCGGATGACCGATGTCGACAAAGTGTTGCAGACATGCTTTTTGAATGTTGATTTCCCTTAATTCGGCGCCGACGGCTCTAATCAGCTTTAAAGCATTATCATAGGTTTTGCCCGTTGTTCCGAAACCGGGCATGGTCACCGCCAAAATATGACGGCAGTCGAGCCCTCTCAAATCGCAGGCATTTTTGCAGGCGATAAGTGCCATGGCGGAATCCAACCCTCCGGATATTCCGATAACCGGTCTCGGATCTTTTAAGTGTGCCATACGCGTCGCCAAACCCAAAGCTTGAGCATCCAACAATTGTTGTAAGTCCGTCTCCGATGTCGGAATGAGCGGATCGGGCACTACCTTTCGGTTTAACTCCTTCAGCCTATTGTGGTTGAAAGCCAAACGCGTACAGGTCTCAAAGCTTATTTTACCGAAAAAAGTACCGGGATAGTTGTTTCTTCTTCTTTCTCCCGACAAATAATCGCCGTCGATGTCTGCCGAAACAATTTGAATTTCCCGATGAAGGGTAAAGCTTTGAGACAGACACCTGCCGTTTTCAAAAATACGGCCTTCACCGGCATAAACCCGCTCCCCTGAAGACTCCCCGACACTGCCGTCCGCAGAGATAATTGCCCCCCGGTTTTGTTCCGACAGAACAGCTAAAAGCTTGTCCCTTTCTACACCGCCGTCGATACAAAAGGGCGTCGCCCCCATGTGCAAGAGGGTGTTGGCACCGGCGAGAGCATGGCAAACGGCAGGTGATAAAGGTCCCTCCAAATCCTCACCGATTGCAACGGCCATGGTGATATCGGGAACACCTTCGGGTTGAAAGTGCAGCCCTTGTCCGAAAGGAAAGGAAAGCCCCTGCCAATGCTGTGTTTGAACCGTCATCTCCTGACGGCTTGTAAACCAACGGTCTTCCCGAATTTCTCCTTTTTTTAAATTGGTTTTGGGAACACAACCGACAATTTGTCCGTTATTGATAAAAAATGCGGCATTATAGTGATATCCCGCTACCTGTACCGGTCCGCCCACCACCAAAGCGACGGTTTTCGTTTCGGTATAACGGCAAAGTTCTTTTAAACCCGCCGCAACACTTTTTAAAACCCGAGGTTGCAACAAATAATCGCCGCAAGTGGAACCCGTCATGGACATTTCGGGAAATACCAACACTTGTACACCTCGCTCCGAGGCGATGTCGGCCGCTTTTTTTATTTCTTCAACGTTGGCCGATACCTTTCCCAAATGAAGGGGAAGTATTGCTGCCGCCACACGCAAAAAACCGAATCGATTCATTTTGTCCTCTCTCATATCTGATTTTAATCTTCTTCATACCGACATAAAATTTTTTCGATTATTTTTTAAAAATTGTTTCATCTCTATCAAATTTTGTGTCCTGTTACGCTATATCTAGAGTTGTTACCTTTCTATTATAACTCGTCACTTTTTTTCCTACAAGAAAAAAGCCCTTACAAAAAATTATTCACAATATTTTTAAATTTATCCCAATAGTTATCCACACTTTTTCACAAAAAATTTACTTTAATTTTAATGATTTCTCGTATTTTAACAGAGTTATCCACATTATCCACAGTTTCCACTGTCCTTATCCACAATTTTTTTTATGACTATCACTCCTCTTTGAAAATTTCCAAGAGTTATCCACATTTTTTCCACATGTCCACATATTGTGTCAAGCCCAAAAATAAATTCTTTTTTCGCGAGGCTTTGTTACGAAACGTAAGACATCTTTTTATATGAATTAAAACTATTTTTTACATTGACAAACAGCAACCCTTTCTTAATATCCTTTATATTACATTTTCTTTAAACCTTTTTTCCCGAGAGCAATTGCACCTGTCGCCATATGGAATACCTTTTGATTTTAGCAATTTCTGAAAGCCCCATCTTCATTTAAAATTAAAAAACCACCGCTATGGGTGGTTTGAAAGGTAAATACACACGCAAGGTTAGAGTTCCCGTGCCGCTAAATGTAAGTCAACAAAAATAGTGTCGTGTCCTTTATCTTATTTATTATCCAAGGCCGCTTGAATAAAACTCTTAAACAAGGGGTGGGGTTTATTGGGTCGTGATTTGAATTCCGGATGGGCTTGAGTGGCGACAAAATAAGGATGATCCTTTAATTCCAATATTTCCATAAGAACGCCGTCGGGGCTTTTACCGGAAAAATGCATCCCGGCTTTCTCAAAGGCTTCCAAGTAAGCGTTATTGACTTCGTAACGGTGACGATGACGTTCTTCTACCCGAGTTTCGCCGTCATAAGCACGACAGGCTCTACTTTGAGGGTCTATGATACAGGGGTAAGCACCCAGACGCATGGTTCCGCCCAAGTTTTCCACATCTTCCTGTTCCGCCATCAATGCGATAACGGGATCCGGTGTTTCCGGTTCAATTTCAATCGAATGGGCACCGCTGAGCCCCAAAACATTTCGTGCAAATTCCACAACGCTGAGCTGCATACCCAGGCATAATCCCAAAAAAGGTATGTGATGCTCACGGGCATAGCGAATCGCTTCCAGTTTTCCTTCGATTCCTCTGTCTCCGAAACCGCCGGGGACAATAATGCCGTCTACATCTTTAAAAATGCGTTCGCAATTTTGTTCGTTTAAATCCTCCGAGTGAACCCAATTAATTTGGGTCAGGGCGTTGTTGGCGATACCGCCGTGACGCAATGCTTCGGAAACGGATAAATACGCATCGTGCAGTTCCACGTATTTACCGACCAAGGCAACGGTTACTTTGTTTTCCAAATTTTTGGCTCGTTTCACCAGCTCTTTCCAGTCCTCTAATTGAGGGGTAAGACCCTCTGCAATTTTTAATTTTTTACATACCAGGTCAGCCAACCCTTCCTTTTCCAGCATGAGGGGAACTTCGTAAAGTTCCGGTGCATCCAAATTGGTAATAACATCCGACGGGTGGACATTGCAAAACAATGCAATTTTACTTTTTAAAATATTGTCGACTTCTTTTTCCGAACGCAACACGATGATATTCGGCTCGATCCCGATACTGCGCAATTCTTTAACAGAATGTTGCGTCGGCTTTGTTTTTAATTCACCCGCCGCTTTTAAATAGGGTACCAGGGTCACATGAATGTAAATGACGTTGTCCTCACCCAATTCTCCTTTAAATTGGCGAATTGCTTCCAAAAACGGTAAACTTTCGATATCACCGACAGTACCGCCGATTTCCGTGATAACCACGTCTGGCTTATGAACACTTTCCGATACTTTTAAAACGCTTTCTTTAATTTCGTTGGTAATGTGGGGAATAACCTGTACCGTGCCGCCGAGGTAGTCGCCGCGGCGTTCTTTATTAATAACGTTCCAATAAACACGACCGGTGGTTACGTTGCTGAATTGCCCCAAACTTTCGTCGGTAAAACGCTCATAGTGACCCAGGTCCAGGTCGGTTTCCGCACCGTCGTCAGTAACAAATACCTCTCCATGCTGGTAGGGACTCATGGTGCCGGGGTCGTAATTGAGGTAAGGATCAAACTTTTGTAAGGATACCTTTAACCCTCTGGCCTTTAACAATCTGCCCAAACTGGCACTGACAATCCCCTTACCCAGGGACGATACCACCCCGCCGGTAACAAATATATACTTTGTGTTCATGCTTTCCCTCCTGGCTATAAAAGAAAAAATCACTGCAACCGGTTTTAGGGCTCTTTAAGTATCGGAACTAAGCGACACATTGAAAAAATTCAATCGCAAAGCTCTCGATTACCTTGTGTGCGGCGAAATCTTATAACCGTATTATACGGCTTAACCGCTTTTAGGCAAACCCGCCGTCAACGGGTATTCCAAGATTTTTAAGAGATCCTGTTTACAGTGATTACCTTAAGCTTTATCTTCCTTTATTTTAACCGATTTATAATTTATTTCAAGTCGCTGTTGCAGAAAACCGATGTTTTTTGACTGAGATTTTTCCGATTTATGAGATAATAATGTATCCGATAAATTATAACAACACTTTCATTGAAAGCATAAAAGAATTGGAGAAGTAATGAAAACAAAAGACAAGGTGCTGAAAGCTCTTTTGAGCCATCGTCATAAAGACCTTTCCGGTCAATCCCTTGCCGACACTTTGGGTGTCAGTCGCAATGCCGTATGGTTTGCCGTAAAAACCCTGCAAAAGGAGGGTGTTCCGGTTTTGGCCCTACCCAACAAGGGGTATCGCCTGCCCCCGACCTATGACCCCTTGCAGGCTTCCGTTTTAAGGGAGGCCCTCGGCGAAAAAATACCCCTTTGGGTTTACCCCGATGTTGATTCCACCAACACGCTGCTTAAAAACCTGACGCGGGAAAGTGCCGTCCACGGCAGTGCACTGTTGGCCGACAGCCAACGTGCGGGCAGGGGGCGTATGGGACGCAGCTTTTACTCCCCCGCCTTAACGGGACTTTATTTGTCCGTCCTGCTGAAACCGGACTCTTCTTTTCAAATCGGTTTAAACATCACATTAAAAGCGGCCGTTCTCGCCGCCCGTTGTATTGAAAAATACACCTCATCTCCGGTTGGTGTAAAATGGGTCAACGACTTGTATACCGATACGGGAAAGGTCGGCGGTATTTTAACCGAGGCAACCGTCAATGTAGAAAACGGAATAGTCGATACCGTTGTGGTGGGTGTCGGTCTTAATCTGCTGTCTCCGAAAGACGGCTTTCCCGAAGCGATTGCCGGCCGAGCCGCCCCTCTCTTTACACCGGACAACTACCGCCCCGTCAAAAACGCCTTAGCAGAGGATTTGGTAAAGGCGTACCGCGGTCTGTTAAATACCGAACAGGACGCCGCCCTCCTGTCGGAATACCGAAAGCGTTCGGTTGTATTGGGTAAAGAGGTTGTCGCTACGATCGGAAAGCGGCAAATAAACGGCATTGCCGTTGCCATCGAGAACGACGGCACCTTGGTGCTTAAAAAAAACAACGGTCAAATAGAGCATTTGGTTTCGGCGGAAGTATCCCTAAGAGGGGATTTTTAGTCGGCAAGGGTGTCCTTTCCGTTTGCCGATATTTTTTCGAATAAATTTTACATAGAAAAAGCCCGCAGATGTCGCTGCGGGCTTTTAAATAGGATAGGTTAATGATTGAGTTTTGTTTAATGATACATGTTCGCCTTGTATCCGTGCAAAGCTTTAAATCTGATCAGATTCGGTTCGCTTATACACTTAGACTTCTCCGAAGCCTCCTTCTACCAGGGTCGCCAGGGCATCTACAGCTTCTTGGGCATCGTCGCCATTTGCCGTAATGTCGATAACGGACCCTTTGTTAAAGCCCAAGGTCATCAAAGAAATAACGGATTTTCCGTTGCCTTCTTTGTCTACGCCTACTTTTTTTACGATAATCTCGGATGTAAAACGAGCGGCCAATTTGCAGAACTCCGCTGCAGGTCTCGCATGTAAGCCGGTGGGGTTTTTAACTTCTACTTGTTTGCTTGCCATTGTATTCCTTTATAAAAACAAATTATCCTGGATGCGACGCAATTGTACAATCAGGTTGTCTTCGTTAAGTTCTACATGATCGTAGGTAATCAAGTCGCCTTCTTTTACGTCTTTTAACAATTTTGTCTTTTTGTCGACCAATCCCATGGGTAAAGCGTTGGTTTTGTCCGCTTCTTCCGCCGCCATAAAGGTACCACGGATAGTATAACCGCCGATACCGTCCAAATATTCGCCGGCTTTCATATCTTTTTTAGCGACGGTTCCCACTTCCGCTACACGACCGCATACGGGTACGATGGTCGGTTCGCCGTCGATGCAGGCTTTCGCCACGGACATCGGAGTTTCCAAGGATGTTAAGTGGTAAGGACGATACAGGGTGTAGTTGGGACCCGGTCCCATATCCAGATAAGTCATTTCCGCCGCGATATCCGGTTGGTCGGTTCCGACAATTACAAAGACGCCGGGTGCAACGCCGTTTACATACTCGATGACACCGTAGTTATTTAATACACCGCCGCGCCCTTCGCTCTTTAAGCTGAGAACATCGTTTAAGCCTTTAACATCACTTGCGGGGCCGTGGGCACCGGTAACATCCGGTACAAAGCCGCTGGCGTTGGCCATTGCGGTCATTTCAACCATGGTTTTGGTACCGTCTTTAAAAGCACAAATCATTTTCGGGGATGCACCCTTGGCTTTTGCAATTTCCGCAACGGTATCCGGATTACAGGTTAAATCCAGGGGATTGTTTTTACCTTTACCGATAACTTTAACATCGAAACCCAAACCTTTGGCGTAATCGTACAATTCGATAACGGCACCCGGTTCGTCTCCTGCGGAGCCCGTATAAACAACGCCCGCATTGTTGGCCAATTTGTATAAAAGGTGACCGATACAAACGTCGGTTTCTACATTCAACATACAAATGTGTTTACCGGCATTAATGGCGTCCATTGCCACCTTTGCACCGACTTCCGGTACACCGGTCGCATCGACCGCACAATCGATAATATCGCATTTGGTCGCAATTTCGTTGTTTGTGGTAACGACAAATTTGCCTTCCGCTAAAAATTTATTCGCTTCTTCGATCGTTTCAGCTTCGACGAAATCAACACCTTCTTTATAACCGGAGTTGATATACGCACGTTTGGCATGGTCTAACACCACGTCTACCACCACCACAGGGTCCATCCCTTTCATGACGGTCATTTGGGCGGCCATACCGCAACCCATTTGACCGGCACCGACAATGCTGGCTTTAATGGATTCGCCCGCATCTTCCAGGGCTTGTAACTTGTGCATCATGTTAATCATTTTTTCTACCTACTTTCATTAAACTCTATCTACACCGAGCCTTACCGACGGTCTACACAACGTAATCCGTCGGTAAGGCTGCCAGTTGTAAATCAAACTAATTATACAAAGATAATTTCAAAATTGTCGCCGACAGCTACCTCGGGTACGCCGTCGCCTTTTAAAGCGATTTGACCGGGCATGTCCACGGCATCTTCTCCTGTAAATTTAAAGGAGCAATGTCCCATACTTTTTAGGGTTTTGTTGGCTTCTTCGCCGACGGCGGTTACAATGTATTCGTCATTGCCGAAGAATACAACATCGCCGACTTTAACATCCTGAGACAGATCGCAATGTGTGTGTAACACCGCCATTTCGGCCAGACTCTCCGGTGCATTGTCGTCAAATACAATGATAAGACCCGCTTCCCGAGCCATCTCTTCAACCAGAGGGCCGATAGCTGTTATGGTACTGTTATAATCCATTCCGATAACTCCCTTTGCCTTAGTACAAGCCAATGCTGAATGCATAGGCGATAACAACCGACAAGGGGCCTGTTATCAAACGTTCAAACAATACGGCGGGTACGCCGGCATCTACGGTTTCCGGTTCCGCTTCTCCCAAGGATAAACCGACCGGAATAAAGTCCCCGCCGACTTGGGCATCAATCGCAAACAACGCGGGCAACGCCAAGGAGGGGCTGATAGCACCGACACCGATTTGTTGACCAATCAACACACCGATAACCTGAGCGATAACCGCGCCGGGTCCGATAATCGGCGATATAATCGGAATACTGCAAATAACCGAAATAACCAGCAAGCCCGGCAAGGTATTTGCCATGGGAGAGATGGTTTTCGCAATCCAGTCACCCAATCCGGAAGCGGTAATGACCCCGATGAGCATGGATACAAAGGCCATAAAAGGTAAAACGTTTCGAATAACCATGTCGATGGTGTCGCGACCGGCTTGGAAGAATTTTCCGACCACACTGCCGACGCTCTTACCGATACGAACAATAATGCCGTCATTTTTACCGTTGTTGCCGTTTGCTTTCGGTGCTTCGGCCGCAACAGGAGCTTTTGTTTCCGCAACGGGTTGTGCAATCGGGGTTTCCGATCCGTCCGCCAATTCGATATTGGCTTTCTTAACACCGGATACGTAGATATCTTCGGTGATAAACTTTGCTAAAGGGCCGCTTTGACCGACAGGTGTCAAGTTAACGGTCGGTATGCGTTTTTTAGGATAAACGCCGCAACGGGCGGTTCCGCCGCAATCGATAACGGCACAGGCGTATTCTTCGTCTTTTACGCCGGTTGTAAAGCCGTCTACCGCTACGGCACCGGTCAAATCGGCAATATACTGCGCGATCGGGTCGATACCGCCACCGGTAACGGATACAATTTTATTTCTTTGTTCGGTCGGTTGAATGACCAACGGGCCGCCCCAGCCACCTTGACCTTTGGAGATTTTTACCGCTTTATACATTTGCATTTCCCCCCTTCTTCATAAACTTAATCGTTAATCTTTCACAGATAATACCGCGAATTAGTATAACGATAATACCTACTAAAAAGTAGCGTATGGCCAAAGGTCCCAAGTCTTTACCCAAAGTGGTAATACCTGCCGCAATCCCGCCGTATACGAAATACTCGCCGGGGTTGGCATGGGGAAACAATCCGGTAATCGGATGGCAGAAAGATACTGCCGCATCGTAGAAACCGGGTTTATATTTTTCTTCCAAAAAGCGTCCCATTGTGTAAGCCATGGGGTTTGTAAAGAAAAACATTGCAAGAATTGGCAATAAAGTGTAGCGTAAAATAAAGTTTTTACCGCTCAGCTTTGCCACTTTTTCAATTTTGTCCTGTCCGATAATCGCGATTAAAGCATTAACCGCCGTTATCAAACAGACCAAAGTAGGAATGATACCGGTGACAAACCCCATAAAGGTTTCTCCCCCCGCTTGGAACAACCCGATAAACTGGGTTGCTAAATTTGATAAAAATTCCATCGTTTCCTCCTTATATATAAATTTTTATCTAAACAAATTTAAATATAACCATCTGCGGACAAAAGGGCTCTAGGCATGATCAACCCTCCGGTTTGTTGTATCGTTTTTAAGCCGCTTGTGTGCTTCGATTCGTTCCCTTTGCTGTGCTTTACGTTCTTCCGAAGCCAACCTGCTTTCGATGGCTTCCACCGCCTGAATAGCGGCCCCCTTTTTTTTGGTTTTGTCTTGCGGACTGTAGGGGTGTTTTTTTCGTCTGCGCGCAAATTCCTTTGCGTCTTCCTGTAATGCTTTTTGTTTTAAGGCATCCAAACTTAGACCGATCATCGTCTCCTCTGTTTTAAAACCCGCGAATATTGTTATACCGCGCATTCTACGAAAAGCGACAACCCGATCTTCTCCCGCTTTATAAGATATAATGACGATTTGCCCGGGTTTCAAACCGCCCTTTGTATGTCCCATGCCTATTGTACCCGTACCGCTTAATTTCCTTAATTCTTTTTGATAACGCTTAATCTGAACGATACCCATGCCCAATTGTACCGACATGAGTAAAATGAGCAGTAAAAAAAACTGTTCTCTGGACATAGGACGCCCCACCTTTCGATACTTTATAAAAAAATTATAAAACGAACATTTGTTAATGTCAACGCATTCATCGGATTTAAAGAATTGTGCCTTTTGTTTTAACATTTGTTTCTGAAAGGGATATATTTGTCCAACATTACCCTTTTATAGGGTTTTTATCGAGGTGTACATTTGTTGTTTTATATTTGTCGATTTTACATTTGTTAAATATATCACGTTATTTTATTAACAATTTAAGTGCCCTTTACAAAAGTGGGCTTCTTTTATACACAACTCAAAAAAACAATATTTTACCTTTGTACCCACAATATCTTTAGCACCATTTCGTTAAAACCATAACGCCTTGTTGCTTCTGCCTACATTTGCCGTGAACCGTATAACGATAAAAATTATCAAACAGCATTTTTTTACTTCCGTGTTTAACGCCGCCCTCTCCTTTGTATCATGTGTCACGATTTGATAATTTATCCAATTTTTACCCTTTTTTAACAATAACACCTTGAAAATTTTGTTCTCTTTTTTTAAATGTATGCTTTGTCTTGTTTTTACGATTGTTTTTGACTGAACCTTCATAACATGTTAGGATATTTTTAAAAATAGAAGGGAGATAGGAATGAAAAAAAATATTGTTGAAGACGAACGTATGATGCTTAAAGTCAGCGATTTATATTACAACAGAAATTTAAATCAGCAAAAAATTGCCCGTCGCCTGTCTATTTCCAGACCGACCGTTTCCAAATTATTGACAGCCGCACGAGAAATCGGAATTGTAACCATAACCGTATCCGACTTAACCGGACGCAAGCATTTTCAATTGGAACAAATGCTTGAAGAACAATACGGTTTAGTTGAAGTTTTTATCGTTGAAACCATGGAAGATACAACCCGAACCAAGGATGCCATGGGAAAAGCCTGTGCACAATTTTTATCCGGCATCATTAAAGACGGTCAAACCGTCGGGCTTTCCATGGGAACCAGCCTGTCACACATTGCCCACCACATCCCCGAAGTTTTTTACCCGAATTTATCCTTTGTACCCCTGATCGGCGGCATCGGTACGGTATCCAACGAGTTGCACAGCAACTTTATAGTAGAATCTTTAGCAAAAGCCTACAGCGGAAAGTATTTTCCCCTACACGCTCCGGCAATGCTTTCCAGAAAAAGTACCAAAACGGAGCTCATGAAAGAAGCTTCCATTCGCCGCGTTTTTAAAAAAGCGGAAAAAATGGATATTGCCGTCGTGGGTATCGGTACTCCGAGTTTGGATTCCACCATCATTAAAACCGGCTACATCTCACCGGCTATGCTGGACGACATACATGCCTTAAATTTGGTCGGCGATATTTGTATGACTTTTTATGATGAAGAAGGCCGTATCGATACCTACCCTTTAAATGACAACGTCATGGCCATTCATTTAAATTTATTGCGTCATACACAGTATACCGTCGGCGTTTGTTGCGGTACCGAAAAATTAAAGGCCGTATCAGGTGCCATCCGCGGCGGTTTTATCAACGTGTTGATTACGGATTACGTTCTTGCCCAAGCTCTGCTGAATGACGAGCAACAAAATCCGACCTGATACCCATAACAAAAGAAATGAGAAACTTATCGTGAAACACTCCTTACCCCTTATTGCCGTACCGATGGGTGACCCCGCGGGGATCGGTCCTGAAATTGTTATTAAAGCCGTCCATCATCCCGGTATCAATGCTCTTGCCCGTTGTGTTGTTATCGGAGATGCCGATACTTTGAAAGCCGCCGCCGCTTTTACACACTTAAAAACAGAAATTAAAAGCGTCGACCACCCCGAACAGGGTATTTACCGAAGGGGTGTTCTCAATCTGATCGATTTAAAAAATATCCCTCCGGAGGGCTTTGTCATAGGCAAAATTTCCGCCAATTGCGGTCGCGCCGCCTACACCTATATCGAAAAAGCCGTTAACATGGCCATGGCGGGTACGGTTGCTGCCGTTACTACCACGCCCATTCACAAAGAAGCATTAAAAGCCGCCCGTATCCCCTTTATCGGACATACGGAGATTTTCGGCGCCTTAACCGAAACCCCCGATCCGTTAACCATGTTTGAGGTACACAATTTGCGTATTTTCTTTTTAACCCGTCACCTTTCTCTACGCGATGCTTGCAACGCCGTTACAAAGGAGCGTATTATCGATTACGTTTTACGGTGTAGCCGAGCTTTAAAGGACTTAAAAGTCACCGAAGGTACCATGGCCGTTGCCGGCTTAAACCCCCACAGCGGTGACGGCGGTCTCTTCGGTGATGAGGAGATCTGTGCCATCAGCCCCGCTGTCAAAGTGTTACAGGATAGGGGCGTTGCCGTTGCCGGCCCCATACCGGCGGACAGCGTTTTTTACCAAACCTTAAAAGGAAAGTACAATAGTGTTTTATCCCTTTATCACGACCAAGGGCATATTGCCGCAAAAACCTTGGATTTTGAACGGACCGTTTCCGTTACCTGCGGCATGCCGATATTAAGAACATCGGTTGACCACGGCACCGCCTTTGATATTGCCGGTCTCGGTGTTGCCTCCCCCGTTTCTTTAATTGAAGCGATTCGGGTCGCCGTCAAGTATCTTCGTTAAGCATTTCGGATCTATGAATTTTATAATTTTAATTATTTTTAAAAAGATGCTTGACTTTTTCCGATACGATGTTTATTATAAAAATGTACCCCCTATCAGTATAGAGCGGGTGCGGAAGGACATACCGATTAATATTTAAATCCTCGGCAGTTCTTTAAAACAAATGAGCTTTTCAATTCCTACGAATTGTCAGCTATATATTTCTTATTATATTTTTCATTTGAAAAAGACCGCCTGCTCAGCGGTCTTTTTTTAGATTTTATTGATGAAATCACCGAATTACCGTTTTTGTAATTCCCTCCCCTTAGTCGACAACTTCCGATAACAAATTGGAGAGTCGGGCAAATTCCGTTTCCGATAGGGTTTCGCCTCTTAAAGTCGGCGGATAACCCATTGTTTTTAAAACCTTCTCGGTCATTTCCCGGGGAATACCCAAATTCATCTGCAAACCGTTAGCTAAGGTTTTTCGTCTGTTCATGAAAGAGGCTCTGACAACTTTAAAAAAAGTTTCTTTATTATGCACTTCCGCCGGCGGGGTCTCCCGTTTATTTAAATGAACTACAACGGAATCCACTCGGGGTTTCGGAATGAATACCGTCGGCGGTACCTTAAAGGCTATCGACACTTTGGCATAATAGCGACAGGCAATGGTTAAGGCACCGTAATCCTTTGTGCCGGGCACTGCCCCCAAGCGATCTCCCACTTCCTTTTGAATGAGGTAAGTCATCCCCTGAATCGGTAAGTCTGATTCGAGAAAGCCCATCATGATAGGTGAAGTAATATAATAAGGCAGGTTGGCAACAATTTTAAAAGGAGTCCCCTCGCCGATTAAAGAGGGGATGTCCGTCTTTAAAATATCTCCGTGATGAACGGTAATGTTCTCTCTGCCGGCGGTGGTTTCCCGCAGAATCGGTATTAAGCGATGATCTATTTCCACACTGTATACCCGAGCCACCCTGTCGGATAGAGCCAGAGTCAATGTACCGATACCGGGTCCCACCTCCAAGACAATATCCTCCCCGGTGATGTTTGCCGTATCTACAATACGTTTTACAATATTGCGATCGACAATAAAGTTTTGCCCGTACCGTTTTGCGGTGCGAAAATTGTGTTTTTTAAGTAAGGTTTGCACCGTTGTCGGAGATGTCAATGGATTCATAGGATATTGCTCGCTTTACTGAAAATTTTTTTATTGTGTTTTTACACAGGTAACGGTATACAAAAATTCGTCGCCGGAAGAAACGTCCACATTCATTTTACCGTCATCCTGAATTTCATACATAATTGACAAATCGCCGATAGCATCGGGTGCATCCCAATTGTCGATTAAAGTCCAGCTTGTATCACCGACGTTTTCTCCTTTATGCACCACATTTAAAACACGATCGGGTTGAAAGGTTAATTTTAAAACATCGGCTGCGGCAACGCCTTCCACTTGCACGGGTTGCCCCAATACGTCGACAACGGATTCACCGTTCCAGGTGCCGACCAATTTCTTTTCGGATTCGGAAAGCGAATGCATCGGATCCATAGCGTCGGTGCCCTCACGACCGAAAACAATATCTACCCCCGTATTGGATGCGTTTTTAAATTCCAAAAAATCGCCGTCGATGGTACCCTGCCATTCTTCGCTGCCTTCGTTAATAGTTACCTTATCACCGTCTACGGACCATTTGCCCGTGCCTTCTTCGCCGTCAACGAAAATCTTTACTTTGTTGCCCGATACAAATTCCAATGTAAAGCCTTCTTTAAAAACTTCCGACGGTGACATGGTGACACCGCTGGCCGTCGTTTTAATGGCTTTCCACTTCCCTGCAAAGCGTTCGTCTACTTTACCGCCGCAACCGGCTAACAGCACTATCGCCGATACCAATATTAAAGCGACAGCTATTCGGGTATGAACACGTCTGAATAAATTGCTTTTTTTCATAATTGTCTCCTCTTCTTTTTGAAACTGAAATCCGTTACGACTTTTCTTTATTATACCTTATTTTAAGACGACGGACAATCTCTGAAACCGAACAAATCCGATTTGCAATTTCTTACAGGCAGCACACGCCCCTTTACCCTTTACACCTTGTAAGGGACGGGTGCTTAAAGGCATTGTCGACAATTTCGCTATTTTGTCATCGTTAAGCGGTTTCCGAAGGTTTAAAACTGTATTATAATAATGGTACTGTTCTTGACCTTTAAATGATTTAATGTTAAACTACCTTTGCTTTACTATGTTAACGTGTTAAATTGGAGGATATATGTCAACAAGTTATACCTTAGAAGGATTTGAAAATATACAATATCAGGGGTTGCGGCACTTACAAACCCTGCAAGGGCGTCTTTCCGACCTGTACAAAAGCTACGGCTACCACCAGGTCATGACCCCTACTTTGGAATCCTACGACTTATACGGCAACGAAGAGGGCTTTCGCCGGGAAGATTTGTTTAAACTGGTCAACCATCAGGGCAAGGTGTTGGTGTTAAAGCACGATGCCACCGTTCCGATTACCCGCACCGCCGCTATCAATCATAAAGATCCTCGGGAGATCATTAAGTTTTTTTACGATACCAATTTGTATCGCAACTTTTCTTCTCCCGACATTATTAAAAAGGAAGAAAGCCAAATGGGCATCGAATATTTTGGCAGTCACAGCCCCGAATGCGACGGAGAAATCATCGAGCTGGCCTTACGCTCCTTAAAAGTGAACGGTATCCGGAATATCCATGTGGATATCGGCCACGTGGGTTTTATTAACCGCTTTCTCGATACCCTTAACTTCACAAAAAAAGCCCGTCTGGAATTGCTTCGACTGATCGAAAATAAAAACCTTGCGGATATCCACGATTTTATTTCCCCACTTTCATTGACGGAACAGTCAAAAAAAATCATCATGGCATTGCCCATGCTTTACGGTGATCCTAAAACCATTGTGTCCGAAATGTCGGAGCTGTGTGTCAACAAAGAGATGGAAGCGGTTGTGGACTACCTCAAGGCATTACTCCACCATACGGACACGGTAAGCATTACCCCCTATTTGTATTTTGATTTAGGCTTTACCAATCGCATGAACTACTATTCGGATCTTATCTTTAAAGCTTATATGGACGACTGGGGCGAAACGGTCGTCGGCGGCGGTCGCTACAACCACCTCTCCGCTCAATTCGGCATTGACAGACCGGCATGCGGCTTCGGCATCGATTTGTTGGGAACCTTGGATTATTTGGACCAAAAAGGCTTGCTAAAAAAAGAACCCGAAAGTACCGTCGTTGTTTTGTATCGGCGAAAGGATAAAGCCCCCGCCTATACCTACGCAAACCGACTGAGATCCGAGGGCAAAACTGTGGAAACCTTTGATTTGTATACCACGCCCCAAGCTTTTATCGACTCGCAGCAAAACAATGTTCTCTACCAAAACGCGCAATTTGTCTACATCGAATCGGGTACGGTTTATTATCGACAAAACGGTACCTTTGTAGCGGAAACGGAGGTTCAATGATGCAAATTCAACTGGCACTTGCCAAAGGAAGAGTGGCAAAAAAAGCCATTGCCCTGCTCGGTGAGTTGGGGTATAGATTCCCCGATTACAGCGACAACAGCCGAAAATTAATTTTTGCCGACAGTACCGGAAGCATCGCGTTTTTTCTGGTAAAGTCGCCGGACGTCCCCACTTACGTTGCCAAGGGTGCTGCCGATATCGGCATTGTGGGGCGGGACGTGCTCATGGAGCAACCAGCACCGGTCTACGAATTGCTTAATTTAAATATCGGGTGTTGCCGCATTTGCGTGGCGGGTATGAAAGACGCCCGAATTCCGAAAAACAAAAAAATTGTGGTGGGTACCAAATACCCCAACATTGCCAAACACTATTACAACGAGAAAAAACAACCTGTCGATATCATTTATCTTAACGGCTCCGTGGAGTTGGCACCGATTTTAGGTTTATCCGACTATATTGTGGATATTGTTGAAACCGGCGGCACCTTAAAGGAAAACGGTTTGGTGGTTCTGGAAGATATTGCCCAAGTCTCCTCCAGACTTATTGCCAATAAAGTCAGTTTAAAGACCAAACGGGCGGCCATCGACCCGATTCTTGAGAAATTCGACAGTATTCGCTATCAAGGTTAATAATTTTGTTAAAAATAAGGTAATCTATATGCAAACACAGTATACTGATAAGAAGTGTAAAGCGAGGAAGTATGAAACGTTATACCTACGAAGAAAGTATCTCTCAAATAGATAAGCTTCTCTTACGGGAAGAGGACACCCGGGAGTCACTGCGTCAACAAGTTGTGGCAATTATCGACGATGTCCGCCAAAACGGAGACGAAGCCCTGTACAGACGAACAAAAGACTACGACGGTGTTTCTTTAAACGCCCTTGCAGTCAGTGAAGAAGAATTCGAAGAAGCCATGGCTCTGGTCAGCGACGAACAGATTGCCGTTATCCAGGAAGCCGCCGACAATATTCGAACCTTCCACCAAAAACAATTGGAAACCACCTGGACTTACAACCCCGAACCCGGCATTACCCTGGGGCAAAAAATAACCCCCATTCGTAAAGTGGGGCTTTATGTTCCCGGGGGGAAGGCCGCCTACCCATCCACCGTGTTGATGGATGCCATCCCCGCAACGGTTGCCGGCGTTTCGGAGTTATCAATCGTTACGCCGCCGCAAAAAAACGGTAAAATTGCACCTGCTATCCTGGCTGCCGCCCGCATAGCAGGCGTACACAGCGTCTATAAAGTAGGTGGGGCACAAGCCGTTGCCGCTCTTGCCTACGGCACAGAAACCGTCGCACCGGTAGATAAAATTGTCGGCCCCGGCAATATATTTGTTGCCCTCGCCAAACGGGAAGTCTTCGGCAAAGTGGCCATCGATATGATTGCCGGTCCCAGTGAAGTTTTAATTATTGCCGACGGTATTGACACTGACCCTGCCATTGTCGCAGGGGATTTGCTTTCCCAGGCGGAACACGACGAACGTGCCATGACCGTTCTGGTTACCACCGACCCCACCTTCGGCGATGCCGTACAAGCCGCCGTCACCAAGCAATTACAGGAAGATATCGGCCGAAAAACCATTGCCGCAAAAGCCGTTGCGGACTACGGTTTTATTTTTGATGTCCGAAATTTGCAACAAGCCTACGCACTTGCCAATGCCGTTGCTCCGGAGCATTTGGAAATTTTAACGCAAAACCCCAAAGAAGCCTTGGCTCACATCGACAATGCCGGTGCCTTTTTTATCGGACCCTACACCCCCGAACCCCTGGGCGACTACTTTGCAGGCCCTAACCACACCCTGCCCACATCGGGTACGGCACGGTTTTCCTCCCCCCTCGGGGTTTACGACTTTATTAAACGAAGTTCCATTATCGAGTACAACCGTTCAGCCTTGGAAAAAGTTTACACAAAGGTTGCCGCCTTTGCCCGTTCCGAAGGGTTGGATGCTCACGCACTCAGCGTAGAAAGGCGGTTTTTATGAGTTCCTACGTACGACCGACAATAAAAAAGCTTAACGCCTATCGGGTCACCCCGCCGGATTACGACATTATCGTAAACGCCAACGAATGCCCCTGGGATATTCCCAAGTCGTTAAAAGAAGAAATTTGCAGAAAAATAATGGCGACCCCCTTAAACCGCTACCCCGATGCCGGCTTTCGCGGTTTGCTTAAAGCCCTGTCGGCATACACCGGCTACCCGGAGAGCCACCACATTTGCGGCAACGGCTCCGACGAGCTCATCGCCATGCTGTACCAGACCTTTGTCGCCCCCGGAGAAGTTGCCCTCTCCCATAGCCCGGGTTTTGCCATGTATAGCCTTTGGGCCGAAATTTCCGGTGCTACCTTTATCGATGTCCCCGACACCGAAGCGGACACCCCGAACATCGAAGAAATGGTTCGCCTTGCCGTCGCCAACAATGCAAAAATCATATTTCTTTGTAACCCCAACAACCCGACGGGTTATCTCTTTCAGCGAGAAGAAATCGTACATATCATCGACAATACGCCAAGCTTAATTGTTCTGGACGAAGCGTACATGGAATTTCACGGCAACAGCCTGAGCGATTTGATTGACCTGTATCCCGAACGTATCATTATTATGCGTACTCTGTCCAAGGCCTTCGGTCTGGCTGCCCTGCGTTGCGGTTATTGTTTGGGCAACCCCGAACTCATCGATTATATGTACAAGGTGAAAGCACCCTATAACATGAATACTTTTACGCAAATTGCAGCACAAACCCTGCTCAACAATCGGATGTTGTTAAAAGAACGCTTAGACTTAATCAAAGAGGAAAAACAAAAATTGGAGGACTTACTAAATACCCTGCCCGATGTGCAAGCCGCTCCGACGGCCTCCAACTTTATTTATTTTAAAACACCAAAGGCAACCGCCCTCTATAATGCTCTGGAGGCGAACAGCATTCTCGTCAAATACTATCCCGAAAACAGTGCCTTTCGACTGACCGTCGGCACCCCGGAAGAAAACATCAAAATTGCCAACATCATCAAGGAGGTTTGCCGTGACCAGAGTTGCATGCAAACAACGTAGCACCGCGGAAACATCGATCCGCTTAACGTTAAATTTAGACGGTACGGGCCAATGTGACAGCCAAACCGGCATCGGTTTTCTTGACCATATGTTAACCCTTTTTGCCGCCCACGGTCGGTTCGATTTAATCGTGGACGGTCGGGGCGACAATGTCGATAACCACCACCTGGTGGAAGATATCGGCATTGTGTTGGGACAGGCCTTTGCCGAAGCCCTCGGCAATAAAGCCGGCATTACCCGCTACGCCCATTGTTATCTGCCCATGGACGAAAGTCTCTGTCGCCTTTGTGTGGACATCAGCGGGCGTCCCACCTTGGTTTTCGACGTTCCCTTTACCCGCGAGTTTCTCGGAGATTTGGAAACCGAAATGATCGAGGAGTTTTTTATCGCCTTTGTCAACAATGCAAAAATAACCCTGCATGCAACCTGCCTGTACGGTAAAAACAACCATCACATCGCAGAGGGACTCTTTAAAGGTCTCGGCAGAACTTTAAAAACCGCCGTCGCCTTAAGCCCTGATGTTACGGAGATTCCCTCCACCAAGGGCGTCATTGAGTAGGTGTATCATGATAGCTGTTATAGATTATGACGTGGGCAATATACGCTCCGTCGAAAACGCTTTAAAAGAAATCGGTCTGGCCTACCGCATTACCGCAGAGCCCGACGTCATTGCAAAGGCAAAGGGCATATTGCTGCCCGGTGTCGGTGCTTTCGGTCATGCCATGGGGCAATTGCACCGCTACCGACTTGTGGATACTCTGCACAACGCCGTTGCGAATGGCACCCCCTTATTGGGAATTTGTCTGGGCATGCAGGTATTGTTTAACAACAGCGATGAAAGTGTGGAGGATACCGGCGGTTTGGGCTTTATTGACGGTTGTATCGCCAAAATAAAAGCACCGCATTTAAAAGTCCCCCATATGGGCTGGAATCGGTTGGTTTTTACGGGAGAAACCCCTTTGCAACATCGGCTGCCCCGATCGCCCTATGTGTACTTTGTTCACTCCTACTACGCCATCCCCGACCGTTTTAACGACAGCGTCGTCGCCTATACGGATTACGGCGATTTAAAAATCCCCGCTATTGTCCGAAAAGGCAAGGTTGTGGGCATGCAATTTCATCCTGAAAAAAGCGGTGATGTCGGCATACAATTATTAAAAAATTTTAAGGAGAGTATTGAATGATCATCTTACCCGCCATCGATATTAAAAACCAAAAATGTGTTCGCCTGTCTCAGGGTAAAAAGGATAAGGAAACCGTTTATTTTGACGACCCCGTCGCCGTCGCCAAAAATTTCGAAGAACTGGGTGTCTCTTACCTGCACATCATCGACCTGGACGGTGCCTTCGACGGTTTGCCCGTCAACTTAAAACTCATCCGCGACATCGTTCAAAGCGTCAACATACCGGTACAGGTGGGCGGCGGCATTCGCACCATGGAAACCGCAGCCGCCTATTTGGATATCGGGGTTCGTCGCATTATCATCGGAACTCAAGCCGTGGAGGACACCCCTTTTATCGAACGGCTCATTCATCGTTACGATGAACATATCTGCGTATCCCTGGATGCCGACCAAGGCATGGTTGCCGTTAAAGGTTGGGTGGAAACCTCCGCCGTCGAAGCTCCGGCATTGGCAACTAAACTCGAACAGCTGGGGTTGAGTACCTTAATTTATACGGATATCAACAAAGACGGTATGCTTACGGGACCCAATTTTCAAATGCTGGATCTGCTCAACCGCAGCTTGAATATGAACATTATTGCCGCCGGCGGCATCGCCACGGAAGCACATTTGGACGAACTGGAACGAATGAACCTTTACGGTGCCGTCACCGGCAGAGCCGTCTACGAAGGTACGCTTAATTTAAAGGCCTACCTTGACAGAAAGCGACAAGAACATGCTGGCTAAACGAATTGTACCCTGTCTGGACGTGGACAACGGCCGTGTGGTCAAAGGCAAACGCTTTAAAAACATCCAAGATGTTGACAACCCTGTAGATTTAGCCAAGTTTTATTGCGATGCCGGTGCCGACGAACTGGTCTTTTACGACATTACCGCCTCCTACGAAGAACGAAATATTTTCTTACATATTGTAGAAGATGTCGCTGCCGCCGTACGTATTCCTTTAACGGTAGGCGGCGGCATACGCAAGCTTGATGACTTCTCCGCCGTTCTCAATGCCGGTGCCGACAAGGTATCCGTTAACTCCGCCGCCGTTGCCAACCCCGACCTTATTGCCGAAGCCGCCGACCGCTTCGGCTCCCAATGTGTAGTGTTGTCTATCGATGCCAAAAGAAACGATACTGCCACCTGGGACGTCTACGTAAAAGGCGGCAGAGAAAACACGGGGCTTAATGCCGTGGACTGGGCACTTCGGGGGCAACAACGGGGTGCCGGTGAAATTTGCATCAACTCCATCGATATGGACGGCGTTAAACAAGGTTACGACCTGGCGTTAAACAAAATCCTGTCGGAACAACTAACCATACCCGTTATCGCCTCCGGGGGTGCCGGACACATGCAGGACTTTGCCGATGTATTAAAAGTAGGTGCCGACGCCGCGCTTGCCGCTTCGGTCTTTCACTACAAAGAAATTTTAATCGGCGATTTAAAACGGTTTTTACAGAAACAGGGACTCACCGTCCGTCTTTAGAAAGGATCCCATGGACAGTAAGGAATTAAAATTTGACAAAAACGGCTTAATCCCCGCTATTTTGCAAGACTACCATACCCGCGAGGTTTTAATGCAAGCCTATATGAATGAAGACGCTTTGTCGCAAACCCTTAAAACCGGTAAGGCGACCTTTTACAGCAGAAGTCGCAAACAGCTCTGGGTAAAAGGCGAAACCTCCGGGCATTTTATGAATGTGGTGAGCCTTCGTGCGGACTGCGACAACGACTGCCTCCTGTTGGAAGTCCTCCCCCAAGGACCGGCCTGCCACACCGGTGCGGTTTCCTGCTTTTTTAACGCCCTCCAAACCCGCAATGAGCGGACAAAGGGCAACGTGACCATTTTAAAAAGTTTGGCGGAACAAATTGAAGATCGCAGGCAACACCCGAAAAAAGGCTCCTACACCAACTACCTTTTTGATGAAGGGGTTGATAAAATTTGTAAAAAAATCGGAGAAGAAAGTGCCGAAACCATTATCGCCGCTAAGAACAACTCAAAGGAAGAGTTGACCTACGAAGCCTCGGATCTCCTTTACCACCTGAGTGTTTTGTTGAACAACCAAGGGGTCAGCTGGGAGGATCTGTTTGAGGAATTAACCAAACGACATCAAACGTAAATAATAACAAAAACCGCCGCTCTGCACTTAACAGAACGGCGGTTTTTGATTGTTTTTGCACAAATTAAAGTTGAACACCTTATTTAAAATGCGGGCGGACGTATCAACCGTCCGCACTTTTTAAAGTGCGTGCAGTGCTTTGCCCATGGCCGCACAAAAGGCTTCGTGCAGGGCTTCGGTGTAGGAGGGGTGATCGACCACCACGTCCATGGCTTCGTAAACGGTCAATTCGTTAGCCATCATTACCGCGGCGGTGTTAATGACTTCCGATGCCGAAATACCGACGATATGTACACCGAGAATTTCTTTATACTTTTCTTCAAGGATTACTTTGACAAAACCTTTGTTGTTACCAGCAGCCAAGGCGCGGCCGTTGCCGGCGTAGGTAAACTTACCGACTAAAATTTTGTGCTTTTCGGCGGCTTGTTCTTCGGTTAAACCGACGGAAGCGGCTTCCGGATGCAGATATACCGCAGCGGGAATGCAATCCATTTTAATTTTAGAGGGTTGCCCTAAAATATGGTCGACGGCAATTTCCGACATCTTGTAAGCGGCATGGGCAAGCATCCGTTTGCCGTTGATATCGCCGGTGGCATAAACCCCCGGAAGATTGGTTTGAAAGTTGTCGTCGACAACCACTTTATTTTTATCCACTCGAATATCGGCACTTCCGATACAGGACAAGTCCGGAGTTCTGCCGATGGACAGCAAGGCCAAGTCGGCTTCAAAGGTCTTTTTATCGGTTACCAACCGAACACCGGTTTCGGTTTCTTCCACCGATTGGAGGGAGGTTTTTAAGCTGAGTTTTATGCCGTCACGTTTTAAGATTCTGCCGACTTCGGCGGAAACATCTTTATCCATACCCGGTAATACCCGATCGCACATTTCGATAACGGTCACTTTTGTGCCGTAGGCATTAAAGATATGGGCCATTTCCAATCCGACAACTCCGGCACCGATCACCACTAAGGATTTCGGCAATTCCGTTAAGTCTAAGATATCGTCGGAGGTTAAAACTTTGGTACTGTCCAGTCCCGGTACGGGAATGCGACCGCATACGGAGCCGCCGGCCAAAATAATGTTTTGGGCTTTGGTAACTTGCTTGCCGTCAACGTAAACATTTTTGTCGTTATCGATAGAGCCGACACCCGCTAAAACGTCAACCTTATTGCCCTTTAACAGATAAGCGATGCCGTCGGTTAATTGTTTAACCACTTTATTTTTAAAGGCCACCGCCTTGGGCAAATCGACGGATACTTGAGTGTTTTCAAAAAGAACACCTCGGTTTTCCGCTTGTTTAACGGCATCAAAAATATGGGCATTTTCTACATAAGTTTTGGTCGGTATGCACCCTCTGTTTAAACAGGTACCGCCGAGAACATCCTTTTCTACAAGCAGGGTTTTTAAACCGCCCTGAGCGGCTTTAATGGCCGCGGCATAACCTGCGGGACCGCCGCCGATAACCGCAACATCGTACATATCTTTATCTTTTTCGATCACCGGCTTTTCTTCGGATGATGCCGCTTCGGGTGTTTGTGCCGTATCGGCAATTTCTTCTCCGGCTTCACCGATATAGCCGATAGTGGTAATGACGGGAACGGTATCTCCTTCGTTATATATTTTTTTTAAAAGTACACCGCTTACTTCGGCTTCTACTTCCATGGAGACTTTGTCGGTCATAATTTCCAAAATAACCTGACCTTCTTCGATATTGTCACCGACATCTACCATCCATTTCAGAATTTGGCCTTCCTGCATATCCATGCCGGCTTTGGGCATAATAATTTCTGTTGCCATGGTTCCTCCTTAAAGCATTAAACGATAGGGGTTTTCCATCAATTCTTTGAGTGTTTTTAAGAATTGCGCACCGTCCGCCCCGTCAATCACACGGTGGTCGACGGTTACGGAGATATCCATCATTTCTTTGTTAACTAAAACACCGTCTTCCAGTGCCGGTACCTGTTTAATGGTGGATACGCCGAGTATGGCGGAGTTGGGCTGATTGATGATGGGGTTAAATCCGGTAATACCGAACATTCCCAGGTTACTGACGGTAAAGGTAGATCCGCTCAGCTCATCGGGCAGTAATTTACCGTTACGTGCACGGGTTGCCAAATCCTTAGCGTCGGCGACTACGGCGGCCAGGCCTTTGTTGTTGACACTGCGAATAACCGGTGTCAATAAGCCGCCATCAGTGGCAACGGCAAAGGCAATGTGTGCCTCTTTATGATAAATAACGGCATCGCCCTCCGGCGTTAAGGAGGTGTTAATGTTCGGACAAGCCGTCAATGCTCTGGCTACGGCAAAAATAACCATATCGTTTAAACTGGGTTTAAAGCCGGTAGCCGCAACCACATCTTCCTTAATTGCCGCGATGAATGCTTTAATTTGACGCACATCGACATCGGTGTGCAGGGTAAAGGTGGGTGCGGTGAAAAAGCTTTCCGTCATACGTTTTGCGATGATTTTTCTCATCGGAGACAGCGGTACGACATCGGCCGCCGTCGGTTGCGTATCCGTTTGTGCTGCCGCTGCCCCTTGGGGTGCTCCCATGCCTAATACGTCGTCACGCATAATTTTGCCGCCGATACCGGTACCGGTTTTTCCGCTTAGGTCAATGCCTTTATCCGAAGCGATTGCTTTCGCCAAAGGCGATGCTTTTGTTGCAGCGGTTTCTCTGTACGCCTCTACGTCCTGTTTATGAACACGTCCCAAAGGTCCCGTGCCGGGAATGTTTTCCAAATCATAGCCTTTTTCTCTTGCCAGAGCACGAGCGGCCGGGGTGGCACGTACTTTACCGTTGTCTTTCGGTTGGGTAACCTGAACCGTAACGGACGGTTCAACTGTTGCCGTTTGTTCGGGTTCGGCGGTCGGTGTCGGTGCTGCCGGTGCCGCTTCGGCAATTTCTTCCCCGGCTTCACCGATATAGCCGATAGTGGTAATGACGGGAACGGTATCTCCCTCGTCGTACACTTTTTTTAAGAGTACACCGCTTGCTTCGGCTTCTACTTCCATGGAGACTTTATCGGTCATAATTTCCAAAATAACCTGACCTTCTTCGATCTTGTCACCGACGTCTACCATCCATTTCAGAATTTGGCCTTCCTGCATATCCATGCCGGCTTTGGGCATGATAATTTCTGTTGCCATTAGAGCCTCCTATCTTTTGTTGTTAACAACATCGACAATGGCTTGACGGATTTGGTCAACGGAGGGTACAATCGCTGCTTCCAATTCCGGGTTGTAGGGTACGGGTACGTCTAAGCCCGCTAAACGAACAATGGGTGCATCCAAATAATCAAAAGCTTCGCTTTCCGCAACCGTTGCGGCAATTTCTCCGATAAACCCGCCGGTTTTGCATGCCTCGTTAACTAAAATCAATTTACCCGTTTTCTTAACGGAGTTAATAATCATCTCTTTATCCAAGGGGACTAAGGTTCTGGGATCCACCACTTCTACGGAAATACCTTCTTTTTTAAGATCGTCCGCCGCTTCGAGCACTCTGGGCAACATTCTGCCGTAGGAAACCACGGTCACATCGCCACCTTCTCTTTTTATTTCGCCTTTTCCTAAGGGGATAACAAATTCGTCATCCATAGGCACTTCGCCTTTTACTTTGTAAAGGGTTTTTTGTTCTACAAAAATAACGGGGTTGTCGTCACGAATGGCCGCTTTTAATAAACCCTTGGCATCGGCAGCCGTTCCGGGAACCACAACTTTTAAACCGGGTACATGGGTAAACCATGCTTCCAACGCCTGGGAATGTTGTGCCGCCGCACCGGTGCCGGAACCGCCCGGTGCTCTGAGTACCATGGGTACTTTTGCTTTCCCGCCGAACATGTAACGCATTTTAGCCGCCTGGTTGACGAGGGCGTCCATGGCGATAGTGGTAAAGTCCATAAACATAATTTCCGCAATGGGACGCATGCCCGTTACGGCCGCACCGGCTGCACAACCGGCAATAACCGCTTCGGAGATGGGTGTGTCTTTAACTCTTTCCGGACCGAATTCTTCAAACATACCAACGGATACACCGAAGGCACCGCCGTAAAGACCGACATCTTCACCGAATAAAATGACATTTTTGTCTTTTCTCATTTCTTCGGTCATTGCCAAATTTACCGCGTCTTTATAAGTCATTTCTTTGTATTCCATTTGTCTTCTCCTTATGCGTACACATCTTCCGTAACGGAGGACAGCGGCGGGTTATCGGAGGCATTTGCAAAGGCCACCGCATCTTCGATGTCTTGTTTGCAGGCTTTTGCCAAGGCATCGAGTTCTTCTTTTTCCGCCATTTCGTTAGTTACCATATAATTGTAGAGGTACTTGATCGGGTCTTTTTCTTTCCAGGATTCGACCTCTTCTTTGGTTCTGTAGGCTTGAGCGTCCGATTTGGAGTGTCCCAACCAGCGATAGGTTTTGGATTCCACCAATACCGGTCCCTTACCGGAGCGAACATATTCCGCCACTTCTTTTATTTTATTAAACACTTCGATGGCGTTGTTGCCGTCGATGGTGTGTCCCGGAATGCCGTAGGCATCGGCACGAACCGCAACGTCTTTGATATTCATAGCGGCACTTTGGGGAACGCTCATACCGTACAGGTTGTTTTCGCAATAAAAGATAACGGGCAATTTCCAAACAGATGCCAAGTTTAAAGCTTCGTGGAAAGAGCCTTCGTTGGAGGCTCCGTCACCGAAAAAGCATAAAACAATTTTGCCGGTGTTTTGATATTGTTGGGTGAGTGCCGCCCCGCAAGCCAAGCTGTGACCGCCGCCGACAACACCGTTGGCACCGAGGTTACCGACGCTTAAATCCGCAATGTGCATGGAGCCGCCCTTACCTTTACAATAACCGGTAATTTTACCGAGTAATTCCGCCATCATCTTGTTCAGATCAATTCCTTTTCCGATAACCTGAGAGTGACCGCGGTGGGTAGACGTAATTAAATCGTCGTCGTTTAAAGCCATGCAGGCCGCAACGGCGGATGCCTCCTGCCCGATAGATAAGTGGGTGGTGCCGTGAATCATACCTCTTGCAAAGAACCAGCTGACTTTTTCTTCGAAAAAGCGTGCGTGGTTCATGCGTTTATACATTTCTATTAACGTTTCTTTGTTCAGTTCAGCCATGTTATAACCTCCTATGACTATTCCCTTGCCAAAAGCAATTGTGCTAATTTGTCGTCAATGATCAAGGTGTTGATGACACGATTATTTAAAATTGCTCTTAGGGGCCGGTACTTAACCTCGCCGCCGACAACGGCAACAACATTGTTTATCTTTTTTAAATCCTCTAACGAGATACCGATGGTACGATTTTTAAGAAAGCTGTCCGCTTCTTCTCCCTGTTCGTTAATAAAAGAAGTGTTAATATCGCCGACAACACCTTCTTCCGTCAATTGTTGAATCTCATCTTCTTTTAAAATATCCAACTCCTGCATGGTAGATTGTCGGATATTACCGATACCCACTATGGCGAGATCCGCATTGCGACTCATGTTTAAAACTTCTTCGATTTGACGGTCCGCCATCAACACTTCTTTTAAGCCGTCGTCATGGACAAAAATAGGGGCGTAAATGCCGAAGGCCGTCCCTCGAATATTTTCGGCAAGATTGGAAGCGATAAGATTGGAGTGATATTGGTTGATCGCATTGCCGATACCACCCACCAAAGGGGTGACCAATACGTTGGTTTTACCGTGAAAGGTCATGGCGGATGCCACCTGATAGACGGATTTACCCCAAGACACGCCAATAATCATATTATCTTCGACGAGAGTATCCAGGTATTCGCCGGCGGCACCGGCTAAAAAAGAAATCCGCTCGCCGTCGCTTTCGGCATAATCCTGAAGAACAATGACCTTGTCCAGTTGAAACCGGCGCTCCAGCTCCTTTTCCAAATCGGTACAATAAAGTTTAGGGAACCGTACCTTTACTTCGACGATTCCCCTTTTACGTGCTTCATTGAGCATCATTGAAACATTGGAGCGGGAAATGCCGTGCATCTTTGCAATTTGCTCTTGATTATACTTATCGACATAATAAGCATAGGCAATTTTGAATAATTTATACTCTTTATCCATGGTGCGCTCCTCACTCAAAACCGTGTCTTTGATGAAAGACTTGAACTATCCTATTAAGTGCAGTATAGGTCAACTTTTATTGCAAGTCAATGTTTTTTTGACGTTCGTCATAAAAATTTTGACATTTGTCAAATTTCTTGTTGTTTATCTTAGATAGTCATAAGAAAAGTTGTGAAATACATAACAATCCTGCATCATCGCTACCGCCGGCAATAAGAAAAAGCCGTGACGGTTATTTGTATAACCGTCACGGCTTTTCAGCTTAATAGTTAATTTTTCTATGCTACCTCTCTACGTTTGCGGTCTGCCGACGGTAGGTAATTTAAAGTCATACATTTTAATTGGAACGTCGATTTCTTTTTTATCGGGGAGTTTATCCGCATTCGGAAAATACAAATCCTTGACCCGATGCTTAACATCGTGGATATTATTGTACAGCAAGTGTTGATAACGGGTTAAATCTTCCGGATTTTTCATTTCATTTTTATTGGTGTAATAATGGCCCGCACTGTCCATAACCCCCTCGGAGTTGATAATGGGGTATTGTTCCATCAACTTACTCAAATACTGTTGATAAGGCGGCATATCCAGACCCAGCTCCCGTAATACGAGGGATTGCAGGTACTGAATACCGATGACACCCATCTCCTTTTCCTGAATATCAAAGTTGGTCCAAATAAAGAAAGGCGTGTTGTAACGTTTTTGTCTTTCTTCCGGGGACCACTCACCCATGGGCACACCACCGTTAATCTCTTCATAAAAGCGGTCTTCCAGTTTCGGGTGATGGTCGCCGAACAACACAACGGCCACCGGCTCGTCTTGCTGTTCAAAATAGCGGATAAGGTCCTCGGTTGCTTTGTCGGTTTCCAAAACCATGGTCAGGTATTGTTCCACCGCCGGATAGTAGCCCTCCAAACCTTCCAGGGTAATCCGATCTTCATAAGCGGAAATATCACCATAAAAAGGTCCATGATTTTGTATGGTAACGTTATGAATAAACAGCGGTTCGTCTCCCCGCTCTTCATACAGTTTTTTTACCATGGCGTAGTTGGCCCAATCACTGATAAACATGCCCCGGGCATAGTCGCCGTCACTGAAGTTTTCCACCGAATAAAAATCTTCGAAACCCAAATAGGCGTAAGCACGGCTACGATTCCATGCGTCGGGTTCTCCCGGGTGAATCGCATGGCTTCGGTAGCCCTGTTGGTTGAGGGTTGTCGCCATATTGGGTGCGAGTTCCTGCAGGTACAATTGGTAAGGTCTGGCGTTTGCCGGCACATAAGCCGTCGTATTGCCCGTTAAGTAGGCGTACTCGGTGTCGCATGTGCCGCCGCCGAACACGGTCACATTGGCGGTGCCCTTAATGGTATTTTCTTTCATTTGATGCATAAAGGGCATATAATCTTTGTTGGTATCAAAGGTTCCCAAGGTACGGTAATCCACCAGGGATTCACTCATAATGGAAATAATGTGAGGTTTCACACCTTTTCGGTACAATTCGGTTGCTTTATTCGGGGTTTTGTTGTCCTGTAAGTCGATATTTTTTTTAGGGGTGATTGTTTTCTCGGGCATCCATTTTGCCTTTGCCAGCTCACCGGCTTTATAATTGTTCGGTTCCTTGGCGTTAAGCATCTTCAGGTTAATGCAAAAGGTAAAGGGATAGCCGTTAATTTCCCGTATCCAGGAGTAATAAAAATCCTCCGGAGTCCCCCAATTAAAGTAAAGGAGAAAGGCGGTTAACACCGCTGTCGCCATCAGACGCAACACCCTTTTATGCGGTTTGCTCTTTCGCTCTTCGGACAGCACAAAGGCTACCACAATTAAAAATAAATATAAAAAGGTTGCATAAACCATCCCCGCATCAATTTGCACTTTATAGCTGGCGGAAACATCCAGAGCCGTTCCGGCGGAAAACAAATCGTGCACCAATAAAGGCTCCCCGCGAAACAACATCACCATATGGTTGCCCAAACCCAAAATGTAAATAACCGTTCCACCGAAAATAATGCTGAGGCTCGGCCTGCCGGTTATCACCAAAAAAATTAAAAAGGGCAAGGTTGCACACATGTAGTTGAGAAACTCCACAATTGAGGCACGCCAAACGTAATCCTGATTAAAAAACATCTGCAAAATAGCATAGGCGACAATGCCGGCCATCATAACCATTATAAAGTTAATGAGCACCTCAATGCGTCCGCGGTACCGGATGTTAAAAGTCAAAAAAAACAATAGCAGGGAAAATGCCAAAACAATGGTATAAAAATATTCTTCCCGATAGGGGAAGATATGATAGGTTTTATTATGAAAGGTTACCAAGGCAACTGCAAGGATACAAGTTATCACAAAACGGGGTAAATCCGTTTCCATGGAGATATCGTTCGGGATATCTCCGACTTTTTGTATCGCCGACCCTTGGGGGCTCTTTCTGAAAAATATTCGTTTCACTTGTTCCTCCGAGTGAAAATTATATCATTTTATAAAAGGTTGTACAATTTATTCTCAGAAATTTCGCCGTTTTTTGACTTTTGTTAAGAAAGAGGTTCGGGCTTTATCGGAGACGGCGGGCGACGTCCGTTTTGAGTTCACGGTAAAAAAGACCGAGGCTTTCACCTCGGTCTTATAAATATGTGCTTATTAATATATTTTTGCTCCGGCAGGAATATGATCGTCCAAAACGAGAAGATTTAAGCCTTCTTCGCCGTCATATTCATATACGGCGGATATCAGCATACCTTGCGAGGGAATGCCCATCATCTTTCTTTCCGGCAAGTTGGTAACGGCTACCAGGGTTTTGCCGATGAGGTCTTCCGCATTGTAATAGTTTTTGATACCGGACAATATGATTCTCTCTTTATCTGAGCCGTCATTCAAGGTGAATTTTAAAAGTTTTTTACTTTTGGGTACTTCTTCACAATTTAATACTTTTACAGCTCTAAAATCCGATTTGGAGAAGGTCTCAAAATCCACCAGTTCTTCAAATAAAGGTTCTACTTTTACCTTTGAAAGATCCAACGTCTCGACTGTAATATCGGCTTGTGCGGTTGTTCGGTCGCTTGTTGTTTTATGGGCCGTTTCGGTCGCCAAAGGCTTCATTGTCGGGACGAAATCGTCCACTCACGACTTAATTCCATTTTGTAAATTTTATCGCCTATGAATGGGCTTTTATTCAACCTCTTTACACCATTCCCACTTGTTTCGTGAAGGTAAAAATGAGGTTTGGTGTAAAAATTGGTGTAAATGGTGTATATCCTTATTTAGTTTTGGGTTTTATAGCATTGCCATCAGTCCTGTGCTTCATTCTACCACTTTCTCGTCATAAAGTAAAGAAAGCACACCCCGCATCTCTACGGCATATTTTAGAAACCTTTGAAATTGATAGATCCTTAAGTAATAAAGGGAATCCATA
>CAYFTR010000014.1:0-42749 GCA_964346185.1 uncultured Lachnospiraceae bacterium
CGGAGTGGAGATGAAAAATAAAAACAATACTCATAAAGATATTATTGACAAAATTCAAAAAAAAGATGTTCGATTTTGTGCTTCGGCGTGTTTGTGCGGCTTTACCTGTCGCTACGACGGGCAGGCCGATACCGTTAATTTTTTAAAGCAAGCTTACAAAGAGGGACGGGTATTGCCCCTTTGTCCCGAAGTGTTGGGCGGGCTGACAACACCCAGACCCCCCGCGGAAATAAAAGGTGCAGGCACCCGAATTAAAGTGTATAATAATAAAAATTGTGATGTAACGGTCGCCTTTCAAAAAGGGGCACAGAAAGCACTTGAAAAAGCCGAAGCCTGGGGAGAAAAAATAATTGTTTTAAAAAGTAAAAGCCCTTCCTGCGGTGTCGGCAAGGTGTACGACGGCAATTTCACCGGCACCCTGGTTTCCGGAAACGGTGTTGCAGCACAAATCTTTTTAAATGCGGGGTATGATGTACTGACGGAAAAAGACCTCGCACAACAAGAGTCGCCTTAAGGGTTTACATGACCGACCATATGAGGATAAAAATTTAAACTCAATCATCTTAACGAGGAGTAGAAATGAAAGATAAAATTCATTTAGCGTTATTTTTTGGTGGACAATCGGGGGAACACGAGGTGTCCAGAGTGTCCGCATACAATATTATTCAGGCAATCGATTTAAATAAGTATCAATTAACGTTGATCGGTATTACGAAAAAAGGAAAAATGTTGCGTTATACCGGGCCGATTGAAGCGATCCCTAACGGAGAGTGGGAAAACAATCCCGACGATTTGGTTGAGAACATGGATTTTTTTAATGACCCTTTCCTGCAAAGTATTGATATTTGTTTTCCCGTTCTGCACGGACCTATGGGCGAAGACGGCACCGTTCAGGGTTTATTTGAATTGCTCAATAAACCCTATGTGGGGTGTGGCGTATTAAGCTCCGCCGTTGGTATGGACAAACATTTCTCAAAACTTGCCTTTGAACGAGCGGGCATTCCCACCGGAGCATACGCTGCTTATCGTTATCATGAATACAGGCAAAACCCCGAGAGCTTAAAGGTAACTATCCGGGAACAATTTCATTACCCGATTTTTGTTAAACCGGCCAATATGGGGTCGTCGGTCGGAATTTCCAAAGTGCATTCCGATGAAGAATTGCAAACCGCCCTCGATTTGGCCTTTAGCTACGACAATAAAATTATTGTGGAAGCGGGTATCGACGGTTACGAAATCGAATGTGCCGTTTTGGAAGACGGCGATACCGTAAAGGCAAGCACCCCCGGGCAAATTATCGCATCAAAAGAGTTTTACGACTACGAAGCCAAATACGCCGCCGACGAAAACTCAAAAATTGTTATTCCCGCACCCTTAAATCCCGAAATAACCGAAACCGTTAAAGCCTACGCCGTTAAAGCGTTTCGTGCCATTGAAGGATCGGGGTTGGCACGGGTGGACTTTTTTGTGGAAAAAACAACCGAAGCGGTACTTATCAACGAAGTAAACACCCTACCGGGTTTTACCGACATATCCATGTATCCGAAAATGTGGGAAGCCGACGGAATTCCCTATGCTACATTAATAGAAAAATTAATTCAAAATGCAGCGAGAAAAATAAAAACACAGGATTAATACTTGATAATTGTGATGAGGAATGGTTTAATGAATGGAAATGAAAGGAGACGTTATGGAGGATAGAAAAAAAGTTTGGCTGTCCATTACCGGTATCGTCAACGATATGGAAAACAGTGATAAGGACACCATGCAATTCCTTACAGAAGGAGATATGTATCGCGAAAGCAACGCCTCCTGCTTGACCTATGCGGAAACGGCCGTATCGGGAATGAAAGGAACCACCACAACGGTTATGATCGAGCCGAAAAAAATATCGGTCATCCGATTGGGGACGGTCAACAGCATTATGGAATTTGTCAGCGGTCAAAAAAATGTAACCCAAGTCAACACACCTTACGGTTCGATCAATATGGGCGTCGTCACAAAGGATATCGACATTCGTTATAATGATATCGATGAACCGATTAAAGTGAACGTACACTACGATATAGAGCTGGAAGGGTACACCAATTCGGAAAACACCCTGCAAATAGAAGTAAAAAACTACCAATAATTTAAAAAGGCGACGGTGCCCTGCGCCTCGCCTTTTTCAATGGAGGAAACATGTATATTCGAGAAAAAAACGAAGAAGCCATAAAAAAAGTAATCGCACAAGCCCTCGACAAAGCCATACAACAGGGCGATTTTCATGTAGAAACCCTGCCCGAAATTATGTTGGAAGTACCGCGAGAAAAGGAACACGGCGATTACGCCACCAACATTGCCATGGTGCTGCCGAAATTGGCAAAAAAAGCACCGAGGGTTCTTGCACAAAGTATTGTAAACCATGCGGATATCACCGACTCCCCGATTGATACGATAGAAATTGCCGGTCCCGGCTTTATTAATTTTAAGCTCAAAGACCAATGGCTTTACGACGTTGTTTTACAAATCGGCGATCTGGGTGACGACTACGGAAAAACAACGGGAAATAGCGGAAAAACCTATAATTTGGAATTTGTTTCCGCCAACCCTACCGGTCCCATGCACATGGGTAATGCCCGTGGCGGTGCCATCGGCGATATTTTGGCATCGATTGCCGAATGGACGGGCTACAACGTAACGCGGGAATTTTACGTTAACGATGCGGGCAACCAAATCGAAAAATTCGGTGACTCTTTAGACGCACGTTTTCGTCAACTGATGGGTGAGGACATCCCCTTTCCCGAGGACGGCTACCAAGGTGAGGATATCACCGAACACATGAAAGCCTTCATCGATGAGGAAGGAGGCAAAGATGCCTGCCGCCGCTACCTGGAAATGGACGCAACACAAAGAAAAGCGCTATTTGTCGACCGCTGTTTAAAACTGAACATCGCCAAGATGGAGGCGGACTTAAAAGCCTACGGCATTACCTACGACGTTTGGTTTTCGGAACAAAGCCTTTATGATAACAAAGATGTCGAAGCGGCCTTGACACGCTTAAAAGAAAGCGGCAACACCTACGAAAAGGAAGGGGCATTGTGGTTTGCAACGACAAAATACGGCTGTGAAAAAGACGATGTTCTCGTTCGAAACAACGGTTTACCCACCTACTTTTTAGGCGACATTGCCTACCATTTAAATAAATTAATGACCCGGGGCTTCGATCGTTGCATTAACGTATGGGGGGCGGATCACCACGGGCATATTGCCCGTCTGAAAGCGGCAATAACGGCTGCCGGTGTGGACGCCGACCGATTGGATATTGTAATTATGCAATTGGTACGTTTAATGCGTGACGGCGAAACCGTTAGAATGTCCAAACGTAAAGGTAAAACCGTATCTTTAGTGGATTTAATTGAAGAAGTCGGCAAAGATGCGGCACGCTTCTTTTTTAACCTGCGCTCACCGGACAGTCACTTTGATTTCGATTTGGGGCTCGCCCTGGAACAATCCAACGACAACCCCGTCTTTTATGTACAATACGCCCATGCCAGAATATGTTCGATTTTAAGACAAATGGAAGAGGAACAGACAACCGACGACTTAAATTTAACCTGTCTCAAAGAGCAGGAAGAAAAGAACCTCATGCTCAAATTATCCGAGCTTCCGGAAGAAATTATAATTGCCGAAGAAAAAACGGACCCCAGTCGTATTACCCGTTATGCGGTGGATTTGGCATCGGAGTTTCACAGCTTTTACAATGCCTGTCGGGTACGTGTCGAAGACGACGATCTGCGAAACGCCCGTTTGGCACTCATTACGGCAACGCGTACCGTCCTTAAAAACGTACTGACCATTTTGGGTGTCACCGCACCGGAAAGAATGTAATGGAACCCTTGTTTGCACGATCCCATGCCTTAATCGGTGTTGAGGGTATCGAAATTTTAAAAAATGCAAAGGTTTTAGTGTTCGGCGTCGGCGGAGTCGGCTCCTATACGGTGGAGGCTCTGACACGGGCGGGTGTTGGCCATTTGACGTTGATCGACAAAGATGTTGTCGATAGAACCAATTTAAATCGTCAATTAATTGCAACCGAACAAACCGTCGGCATGGATAAGGTGGAAGTGGCCGCCCGACGTATTTATGAAATTAATCCGGCCGCTTTTGTCATTGCGGGGAAAAAAGAGGTAACGCCCCATAACATCGAAATCTTTATGTTGGGGGATTACCACTATGTGGTGGATGCCGTTGATAATGTGGCGGCGAAGCTTGCTATAATAGAAGCCTGTTACCGCAAGGGAGTACCGTGTATTTCCGCCATGGGTACCGGCAACAAATTGGACCCTGCGGCTTTTGAAGTGACCGATATCTACAAAACCGCCTATTGCCCTTTGGCAAAGGTTATCAGGCAGGCGTTAAAGAAAAAAGGCATACCGAGTCAAAAAGTGGTGTACTCCGCCGAACAACCGAAACTGCGTTGTACGCCGCCGGCTTCGGTACCTTTCGTGCCGCCGGTAGCGGGGATGATTTTAGCCGGAGAAGTCATTAAGGACTTAATCGGTCTGTAACTCTCGGAGACATAGGTATGATAAAAAAAATAACGACACACCTTATCAAACGGTTATCCAATCGGGAAAACAACTATTTTTTATTGTCCAATTTGTTTTTCTTTCAAATAAAGTCGGGTTTGCCTTATCGCCAAGCCTTAACATTTACATTATCCGACGAACCGCGCCACCGTATCATTCAAATGGTTGTGTTGTTGGCGGTGGTTTTATCCTTGGGGTTTGTCAATACCTTGTTTCGCAGTATTATCAGAATTATTCGACAGGATCGTGCAGCCAATCAAAAAAAGAAAGCCTTGGAAGATAAAAAAAACAAAAATAATCAGGAGGCGGATAAGTCGGATAAATAAGACGGATTGTGTTTAATGTGGCGGTTTGGTTGCAGTGCCGAATGTTAATTGTTTCATCGACGCTTCAAACGGATACAAGCCGCCTTATGCACAGTTGCAGACAATAATAGGACAATGCAAATAAACAATTGCAGAATGTCAATGAGATAAATATTGGAGATAAAATGATAGAAGAAATTCAAAAAAATATATATCGATGTGAAGTCCCCTTGCCGAGAAACCCGTTAAAATGGGTTAACAATTATATTGTCCTGGGAGATGAGAGAACCCTTGTGGTTGACACGGCCTTTAACTCGCCTGCTTGTCGCAAAGTTTTTATGGAAAACTTAAAGACCTTAAAAGTGAACCTCGCTAAGACGGATGTTGTGGTCACCCATTTACACGCCGACCATTCCGGGCTCATCGGCGAACTCTATGCCCGAGGTGCAACGATTTACGGACCGGAGACGGATATCGAAACTTTTACCAGAAACATGGGCAGTGATACCTATTATCGGAGATTTGGTCGCTTTATGCAAATGTACGGTGCCCCGACACCTTCTTCGGGTTTTTTTGACAACCATCCCGGAAAAAAATATGCAACCTCACCGGATTTTGAATTTATTCCCCTGAAAGAAGGGGATGTTCTGAATTTCGGAGACTATAAATTTCAGGTGATTGCGGTACCCGGTCATACGCCGTCTATGATTAATCTTTACGACAAAAAACATAAAATTTATATTTCAGGTGACCATGTCTTAGATTCGATCACGCCGAATATCTCCTATTGGGGAGAGGAATACCCGGTTATACTGGAAACTTACTTTCAAAGCCTGATGAAAATTATGACGCTGCCGGTGGATATCATGTTGCCCGCCCACAGAAATGTGATGAAAAATCATCCTCAAAGAGTGATAGAATTGCTCGATCATCATCGTTTGCGTTTAATTGAAATAGAAGAAATTTTAAAAAACGCAAATGAAGAAATGACCGTTTTGGATGTAACAAAAAAAATGCACTGGCGGATCAGGGCAAAAACCTGGGATGATTTTCCGGGTCCGCAAAAAATTTTTGCCAGCGGAGAAGCTATGGTTCATTTAGAATATCTGGCGGCAAAAGAACGCATCGATTTACGGATCGACGATAATAATACTTATCACTTTAAATATCGGCACAGGGAAGAGGACAAAGAGTATCCTGTTGTCATTAAAGCTTAAGGAAAAATTTGCAATAACGGGAACTGTGTCAAATAATCGACCCCAACCAAAACCTCTTACGTTTATTGAGGTTTTTGTTGGGGCCGAATTGGTGAAAGAATTAAAGAAATGTTCATTAACGGGTTTTCCCCGCTACGAGCATTGTCATTCACTTATTTAGCAGGCATAAACCGCAGCAATTGTCCGGCTAAAGAAGAAACCGGCATACTTTGAATAATAATTTTTCCCGGTCCGGTTACTTTTGTGTTAAACAAACCTTCGCCGCCGAAGAGTACATTCTTAACACCGGGGACTTGCTGGACTTCCATGGTGCAGGTTGCTTCCATCATGGCAAGATAACCGGTATCGATGAGCATCGATTCGCCGGCTGCCAATTGGTATTCTTTGGCATAGCCGTCAATTTCTAAAAAGGCGATTCCGTTGCCGGACAGTTTTTGCATAATAAAGCCTTCACCGCCGAACAAACCCGCGGAAAACTTTTTCTGAAAATGCACGCTGTGTTCCACACCAAACTCCGATGCCAAATAGGCGGATTTTTGCACAACAATCGGGTTGTCGGGTGTAATATGAACGGGCATAATGTCGCCGGGCAAACCGGACGCAAAAGCGATGAAGCCCTGACCGCCTTCGGCGGTATAAATATTTTGAAACATGCTTTCGCCGGAGAAGAGACGTCCGAGCATTTTACCGGCTCCGCCGCCTTTGGTTGACATTTTCATATTCGGACTCATCCACGCCATGCCGCCACCTTCACTAATCATCGATTCTCCGGAAGATAGGGTACAGATAACGACCGGTAACGGTGTACCTTCAATCTTATATTCCACGGCATTCTCCTTAATTTGTTTATTCTAATTTTATTATAGCGGTTTCAAAAGAACCGGTCAAGATAAGACCACGTTAAATTTGTAAAATAATTAACAATGTCCCCCTATGTTGCGAAAAAGTTTCCGTGGGACGAGATGTTTCGCGTGATTAAAAAAGATATGGCGGAGGGCCATATCTTACAGTATGTAAAAAAATCTTGGACGTCGGAAACCTCAAGCTGATGCTAAAGCCGTCTTTTATTTTATTGATGGATGGCATCATCGATTTTTTGGTTGACGGCCTGTACATAAGCAAGGCGTTCGTCTTTGTTAAAGACGCGGGTTTTTAAAGTGTCGAGGCAATCTTCAAAAGTTGCCACCAAAATTTGATTGATCTCGTCATAAATGCGAACCGTTTCGGGCTTTTTATCCCGATAGTCCCGCCAGGTATCCCGCATATAATCGAAGATGTGATTGGTAATATCCCGCATTATTTTTGCAAATACGGCAACTTCGCCGTGAACATAACCGGTATCGGCTTCGTAGACGGAATGCTCCGATATTTTAAGCCGCCCGGCCTCCGCCAATTGTTTGTAAGAGAGAGAACCCGCCAAAATAATTTGGTGGTGGTATAACACATTGACGCTGATGTCCAAATGTACCAGGAGGTCGTTGCGTTTTAAAAAATTCAGGTTGACTTTTAAATCGTCGAGGGTGGAGTCCGGCTCGAACATAATAAAGCCGACATTAGGCTCGATACCGTAGCGACGCAAAATCTTTAAAGCGTTTTCGTTATCCGATACGGTGGTATGTTTATTGAGTCGTTTTAAGGATTCGTCCTTACCGCTTTCCAATCCGACTAAAATGTTTTTAAGCCCCGCAGCCACCAGTGCGGCGGTGGTTTCTTCGTCGATATCGTTGGCACGGGCTTCAATTCCGAAGCGAATATTTCTGGGCTTTAACAGTTCGGCTAACGCCAAGACCCGTTTGCGTCCGTTGCGGCCCGGTCCGTAAAAGTTGGGGTCGGTAAAATAAAAGTAACGGTAATCCGTAGTTGCCAGGATATGGTCGATTTCGCGGACAATATTTTCTGGAGACCGTCCCCGCCATTTGCCCTGTGCAATGTGATCGCCCTCGTAGTAGGGGTTAATATAGCAAAAGGTGCAACCGCCGTAACATCCGCGGGAGCCGAAGATGTTCACTTCGCCACCGGGGTAGGAGGAGGGCTTGCGTATGGGAAAGGGCAGGCTGTCCAAGTCCTGAACCTGTTTGCCGCGGCTTTGGATAAATCCGTCGTCTTTTCGTGCGGCGATACCCTGAACGCCGCTGTAATCGTCCAAGGCGGCTAACAGCTCTAAAACGGTTATTTCGTTTTCGCCCATCATACAGGTGTCGACGGCGGGTGTGTTTTGTAAAATTTCCTTATAGGCAAAGGTGGGGTAATAGCCGTAGACGGATACATGGCTGATATTAAAATCTTTTTTAACTTTTTCAATAAAACGGTAGAGGGCATCGTTGTCCTCCCAATTGTATACCAAGTGAATGCCCAAGAAATCGGGCGGGTCGAGGGCTATCTGTTCATAGATGGTATCAAAACTTAAATTTTCCATATACCCTTCAATAATGCGGGTCGGGTAACCGGCTTCGATACATCGTGCGGCTAAATACCCGGTGTTTAAACAGGATGCCAGGGTTGTATTGGCAATATCGTTTTGGCGATCCGCATACAGGTGTCTGGGGTGTTCTAATAACAGTACTTTTATCATTTAAGCCTCCTGCCACATTAAAATATTTTTGGTGTTGTGATAGACTTCCAGTTCATAACGTAAGGTATCGGTTTGTTTCGGGTTGTAATAGGTCGGGTAGAGGAGGTCGGTGGTGTCGTCGATGAGACCTCTTTCCCGGGCAATCCGTTCAATTTCCGTATTGGGCATGATACGAATTAAATTAAGGACAATGGTACCGATGGTTTTAGATCTTTCGTGGATATTGTAAATGCGGTCGATAAGCTTTTTGGCTTCTTCGATATTTTTTTCGGAAACCGCCGGCGTGTTAACCAGAAAATGATAGACAGTTACAATGCCCACATCGGATAAAACCTCTGCTGTACGCAGGATATCATTGACCGTTAAATTTTTCTTTAAAATTTTTAACGCGTCGGGGGTTAAGCCGTCGGGCGACAGAGAGAAGCACTCGCAACCGGAGTCGGCGTACAGCCGTGCGTTGTCCGGTGTTAATAAATTTTCTCTGAAGAAACCGCTCCACTTGACAGGCAGTTTTCGTTTGATCAGCTCTTTGCAAATATCGTCCAAGTGATTGACGGGAAAGTTGACGATGGAATCGGTGAGGTGAATGCGGGTGACACCGTAGCGATGATACAACTCGGCGATTTCGTCCACCACATCTTTCGGGTTGCGTATACGCATACAGGAACCCGACAAAATAGGGTAAGAACAATAAGCACAGCGGTAGGAACACCCCCGTTTTGTTTCGACCCCGACGGATTCAACGTATTTGTTGACGGTCAAGTAGGGCTGAAGCGGCAAGAGTTCGCGGTTGGGGACGATGTAATCCGCCATATTAAAGGTAGCGACGGGAGGGTTAAAAACCACTTTGTCGCCGCTGCGGTAAATGACACCGGGGATATTGCCGGGGGTGTTAAAGTTTTCGAGCAAAGGCAGGATGTTGTTTTCCGCCTCGCCGACAATGCCGCAATTTATTTGTTTAAACTCTTTCATCAACCGTTCGGGGAAGAGCGAAAAGGCGGTACCGCCGACCATAATCGGGGTGTTCGGTGCATAGATCTTCAGCAAATTTAAGGTGATGGCAAAAGGGACGATGAGGGAGTTGGTACGATTGCCCAAAGGGTCCACATTTCGTAAAGATATGCCGATGAGATCCGGCTGAATGTTCTCTACCGTTTTCTTTAAATCGCCGTAGGCATCGGCGGACATGTTCATATCGTAAAGGCTTAAAGAATATTTTTTGCTTCTGTCGATGATACTTGCCAAGGTCACCAGACCGATGGGGTAAACACGTTCGATATCGATACCTTCCATCGAAAGGCTTTGGATCAATAAAATTTTCTTCATACTTTACTCCAATAACAATAACGCATAGTATTTTATATATTCGCCCATTTCTTTGAGGGTATGCATGTTTTCTCCGACTTGAGCAACCGTCGCGTACACGTCGATTCCCGCACCCTCCATGGAGGGACGTTTGTGTTTGCGGTTGTTACAGGGCTGTGTTTTGTCGCAATTCGGACAGATAGAACAGGGCCCCGCCCAAAAGACAAAAGCTTTGTAAAAACCCTCTTTAAAAGCCAGGGCTTCCGCCTGCAGTGCTTTTCTCTGGAAGACATCCGTGGGTGGTTGGCTCTTAAGCAGGTAGGCTCGGCTGTAATCGGCTAAGAGCGACGCCGTACGCTTTACGGGGTAAAGGTCGTTGTCTTTACATTCTTTTTGGTGGGAGGAGCGACACCCGAAAGAGCATTTGGATTTTGCAAATTCCGATAAAACAACCTGATCCGGTGCTATGGGTATAAGTTCTTCAAACCCAAGGGATTTAACGGGGTGGTAGAGTCGGGCCATAGGGTCCGTTTGCAATTGATTTAAGGTCTCTTCCGACAGAGCGGCAACGATAAGTGCCGTATCCGAGGGGAGGGGCAACAGGGGTGTCGTTATAAAGCCCTTTTCTTTTAAAAGGGTTTGAATGTCCGCCGCTTTGTAAACCCGCCCGTTAAAGGTGTTGACAAACATATTCATGTCGGAAAAATGCCCTTTAATCGGCCAATGTTCTAAAAAGAAATCGTGAATGAGCACCATGCCGCCGGGTTTTAACAGACGTTTCACTTCATTAAAGACATTTTTATTTTCTTCGTGCCCGTAGGCGTGCACAATGTTGGATAAAATAATCAGATCGTAGGTTTTGTCGATCGGCCAATTGTCGTCTAAGATATTGCAGGCAACAAAGGTCATACGTTTGATGACACGCTCGTCGCAACGTTTTTTTAAATACTTTTCCGTGATGGGAATCATTTGGCGTATGTCCACCAACGTCGCACGGCATTTCGGAAATGCTTCCAAAAATCCCCTGGAGAAAGCACCGGAACCGGCACCCACATCTAGGATATCGCCTTGGCAATTGCTGAAAAAGGGTAAGATTTCCCGAATTTTTGACAGGGCGATGTTGTCCATCGCCTGGATGTAGTTGAGTCGCCTTTCGTTTAAAACTTTTTCGGGAATATCCTCCGGTAAAAAATGTACTCGATGCCCTGCGGCAAGAGCCTCTCCCATAGTACGCCAATCGTCACGAAGTCCCTGCCGCCACCGAATGTTGTCGCCCTGGTATTGGGGGCTGTCTTTCAGTAAAAAGGTTTCGGAGAGGGTGCTGTTGCTCCACATGCCCTGATACTCAGAAACCAGGTCCAACTCTTTTAACAAATGCAAATAGCGCTTTAAGGCGTCGGCATCCAAATTTAAAAGCCGTCCGAGGGCTTCGGCGGACAGGGCGGATCGGTCTTTTAAAATCTCAAAAAGGTCTTGCTCCATGGCGAGAAACAAGACTTCGGAATACCAATAGGCGGTTGCCAAATCTTCAATATATTGCGCGCCGCCGGTATGGGGATCCCACTTAAGCGTTGCCATCGGTCACACCGGCATCTTCAAAGGAAAGCATATCGTTGATACAACGGCAGGCACATTCGCAAATATGGAAAGCCACGGCGGCACCGGTACCTTCGCCCAAACGCAGGTTTAATTGCAAGAGCGGCTCCAACCCTAGGGTTTCCCACATATATTGATGTCCCGGTTCTTCCGAACGGTGGGCGGCAATCATATAGTCCAGGGTTTCCGGTTTGAGTTTTTTGACGATCATCGCGCCGGCGGTGGATATAAAGCCGTCAACCACAACGGGTATGTGGTGATAGGCTGCCGCCAATATGGTGCCCGCAATACCGGCAATGTCGTAACCGCCAACTTTGGCAAGCACATCGATGGCGCTGTCGGGGTCGGGGCGGTTAACGGCAATGGCTTCTTTAATGACCTCCGCCTTGTGGAGCATTTGCGTGTTGTTTAAGCCCGTACCTTTTCCGGTTACCGCCGTAACGGGGTAATCGCCCAATACGGCAACCACGGCGGAGCTGGGTGTGGTGTTACCGATGCCCAGGTCGCCGGTACCGATTAATTTTAAATCGTATTTTATAATAGCGTCGGATACTGCCGCAAAGCTTTTTTCTAAAGCTTGTACGGCTTGTTCTTCGGTCATTGCCGGGCCTTTTTTCATGTTTTCGCTGCCGTAGGCAATTTTACAATCCACAACTTTTCCGGCGTCTACCAATTCGGTCAGATCTTTTTTTACGCCCATATCCACCAGGCATACATCGGCACCGGCCGCTTTGGTTAATATATTGATGCCGGCACCGCCTTTTACGATGTTGCTGATCATTTCCAATGTAACCACCTGCGGAAAGGCGGAGACACCTTCGTCGGCGACACCGTGATCGGCCGCCATGGTAAAAATCATTTTGTTGGTAACTTCGGGGCTGTCGGTTCTTTGGATGGCGGCAATTTGCTGTGCCACATCTAAAATTTTACCCAAGCTCCATGTAGGGATGGCCAGGGCTTTCAGTTTTTCGGTTGCCTTTGCTTCCCATTGGGCGTCTTTTGCTTCTATGCCGTTTAAGATTTCTTGTAATGTTTTCATGCACGTTCTCCTTTATGTAACTGCTTTTCGGTATGTGCCGATTCGGTCACGGTCAGGTTAAGCGATTCCGAAGTATTGTGCGGCAATGTCCGCTAAGCATTTTTCGTCGCCGCAGGCGGCACAACCCTTTTCCGATTTTGGCTCCAAAGCCATTTTGGCACGCAGGGTTTCGGGATCGAGGGCATTTAATATTTGTGCCTCTTTGTCCGATGTGATTCTTGCCTTGCTCATAGCTAAGGAGCGGTTCCAGGCACGACCGCCCCGACGAAGTACGTTGGCACAGTCGGCGGCAATACGGGTGGAACGCACGCCGATACGAACGTCTTCTTCGGTCGGTAAGCCCAAATGTTCGGCGGGGGTTAAGTAGCAGAGGAAGTCGGCACCGTGCAGACCTGCATAGGCACCGCCGATTGCACCGGTTATGTTGTCATAACCCGGAGCCACATCGGTTGCTAAAAATCCTAAAATATAGTAGGGCACACCGTGGCAGAGGCGTTTTTGCATTTGCATGGTGGTGGCAATGTGGTTTAAAGGCACGTGACCGGGGCCTTCAATCATTACCTGTACACCGGCTTCCAATGCACGTTTGGTTAAGTCGCCGGCAACCATCAACCCGGTAATTTGTGCGGCATCCAGAGAGTCGGCGTTGGCACCGGGGCGAATGGCATCACCGATACTTAAAACCGTGTCGGTCGCTTTTAGTATTTCGAGCAGTCGGTCGAAGTGTTCAAATAAGGGGTTTTCCTTTTGGTTGTGGAACATCCACGCGGTAAGAAAGGAGCCGCCGCGGCTGACAACGTCGCTGACACGACCGGTACGTTGCAGTGCTTTTAAAACGTCCCAGTTTAACGCTGAGTGGATCGCCATAAAGTCCATGCCTTCCTGACATTGTTTTTCGATGGTTTCCATTAAGTCGTCTGCGGTCATATTGACCATGGCACCGTGCTTGTCGATGGCTTCGACGGAGGCTTGATACACCGGCACACAACCGGCGGCAATGTTGGAAATACTCAGGCTTTGTTTACGCATTGCATCGATATCGTCTCCGGTGGAAAGGTCCATAAAGGCGTTGGCACCGCATTCTTCCAGCATTTGCAATTTTTTTGCTTCCATTGCCATGTCGTTGCGGTCGGAGGAGGTGCCCATTAAACCGTTGACTTTTACATCTAATCCAGTTCCGATACCGCAAATTTTGCTTCTGTCTCTGTATTTGTTTTTTGGGATAACAATGTGGCCTTTCGCTACGCCGTTTCGGATAAACTCCGGAGTGACGCCTTCCAACTCGGCGACAATTGCCATTTCTTCGGTTATTTTTCCCTTGCGGGCTTGTAAAATTTGAGTCATTGACGGGCCTCCTCTTCTTGGTTGGGTCTTAAATATTTTTCGACAATACGCATTGCACAATACTTACCGCACATGGTACATTCCGAGGTAAAGGATGTGGAACGCTCTTTCCAAACCCGTTCGGCGGTTTCGGGGTCGATGGACAGGGCAAATTGTTTTTTCCAGTTCATTTCGCGTCGCGCGGTGGACATGTCCAAATCCCACTGAACGGCTTGTTGGTGTCCTTTGGCGACGTCGCCGGCATGGGCGGCGATGCGAGAGGCCATCACACCTTGGTAGACATCTTCCGGAGAAGGCATACCGATGTGTTCCGCCGGAGTGACATAGCAGAGAAAATCGGCACCGGCATAGGCGGCAACGGCACCGCCGATAGCGGAGGTGACATGGTCCATACCCGCCGCGGTATCGGTAGGCAGGCAGCCGAACACAAAGTAGGGTGCACCGTGGCAAAGTTTCTTTTGTAGTTTAACCGTTGTTTCGATTTCGTCCAGGGGGACATGGCCGGGGCCTTTAACCATGACCTGTACGCCGGCTTCTCTGGCTTTGCGACAAAGAGAACCTAATAAAACCAGTTCTTCGACTTGTGCGGCATCCAGGGAGTCGGCGATACAGCCGGGGCGCATGCCGTCGGCAAAGCTTAAAACAACGTCGTATTTTTTACAGATAGCAACAATTTCATCGAAGCGGGTGTACAGTGGGTTTTCGGTTTTATTGAGGAGCATCCAGCCGATCAGGTGGCTGCCGCCGTAGGATACCAGAGGGTCGATACGACCTTCTTCTTTAGCACGCTGAATGACCGACAGGGTGGTGCCCGGGTGCAGGGCTAAAAAGGCAACGCCTTCCTTGGCTTGACGCTCGATCATTTCGATCATGTCGTCGGCGGTGATATGTACGGAAGATCCTCTTTTGGATTCGGCTTCCGCCAGAGTTTGGTACATGGGCAAAGTACCGACGGGGCAGGTAACGGTCGACAGTATTTTTTCTCTTAAGCCTTCGATGTCACCGCGGACGGATAAATCCATCAGGGTGTCGGTGTGGGCTTTTAAGGCTTGTTCCACTTTTTCCAATTCGCCTTCCGGGGTATCGGCTTTTTCGTACATACCCACAGAGGCGGACACTTTGGTAAACAATCCTTTGCCGATGGCAACCGGATCTACCTGGGGTCGGGAACTTTTTAAAAGAACAATGGTTCCGGCGGCAATACCCTCGCAAATGAATTCGGGTGTTACACCTTCTTTTTCGGCAACGCGAACCATCTCGGGTGTAATTTTTCCAAGACGTGCATTTTCAAGTATGGTCATTCTTTCCTCCTCAATTCGCAATTGATTTTTGAAAAATAAAAAACCCATAGCCGAAAGAGCGCGTCTACATTCTCTCGACTACGGGTTTTACCTTCACCCATAGGGTCTCCGTTGTAGGCAGGTCTCCTGGCTTACGGGTTAACACAATCGACGCCTTCCCGCTTTCGCAGTGGCTGTGTCGATCACTACCGTTTACAGTGATGGGTTCGCTCGGGATTCGCACCCGATTCCCTATTCTCCTCGATAGGCACCTTACAAGGTTTTTTTCAATTGCTCATATTATAACCTCTACCGAAGGGGAATGCAAGGACTATTTTAAATCGGTTACATTCCGATCGCGGGTTGTTTTCGGCAAGGTGGTTAGAAATTTACAGCGACCCGAGAATCTAAAAGTTTTCAGAGTTTATACTCCAGGCTGCGGGAAAACTCGATCGGCGTATCGATTTTGTCGTCGTAATAAACGTGGGTGATTTTAGGGCTGTAGTAGGGGTTGCTTTCCTGAATGCGTTCACAAATTTTATCGACGAGGGGTTCAATTTTTTCTGTAGCGACATGTTTGGCAACCAACAACTCCAGGTTAATCATACAACGCCCCTTTTCTTCATTAAGACGCAATGTTTTGATTTGAATGGAGCGGGTGACACTTTCGATAGCGGCCATACACTTGTTTTTAACCTCACGGATTGCCCCGCGATCAGTTTCGACAGGGTCAATGTGAATGACCATGTGGACACCGGTTTGTGCTTCGAGTTTTTCTTCCAAAGCGTCGATGACCGTATGCACGTCCTTAAGGCTTGAGGTATCCGGAACTTCCGCATGGATAGACCCGATGACCCTGCCGGGACCGTAGTCGTGGATAATTAAATCGTGGCTGCCGATAATCCCTTCACCGCTTAAAACAATTCGGTTAATATCGTCGATGATTTCGGGGTCGGGGTGGGAACCCAACAAAAGGTCGACGGTTTCTTTCGCGATATCAAAACCGGATTTTATAATGAGCAGTGAAACAATCACTGCAATGTAACCGTCAATATTTAAGTGTGCCACCTGCATGATAATAACGGAGAGGATAATAGCGGAAGTGGCGATGACGTCGTTTAAGCTGTCTTTTGAAATGGCTTCGTTAACGGTGGAGCTAATGTTTTTTGCGATGTACCGGTTATAGGAAAACATCCAGATTTTTACGGAGATTGACAATACCAGAATGATAACGGATACGGCGCTCATGCTTACCGGTTCGGGATACCTTATTTTATCTACGGCACTTTTAAAAAGGGTAAAGCCGACATAAATAATTAAAAAAGATAAAACCAAAGAGGCAATATATTCGTAACGCCCGTGACCGTAAGGGTGTTCCTTATCCGCCGGTTTGTTACTGAGCTTAATACCGATAATGGCAATAATCGAAAAGCCCAGATCCGACAGGTTGTTGAAAGCATCGGAGATAACGGCCAGCGAGTTGGCAAAGAAACCGATGGTTACCTTAACGGCAAACAGACAAAGGTTACATAAAATACCTAAGACGGCACCCAGGGTACTGTAGGCTTCCCGTACGGATTTGTTTTCGGTGTTTTGATAGTCGGGTATAATTTTTTTAATTAAAAAGACAATCATAAAACCTCCCTGTTGTTGATTGTTTAAAAAATGGTATAAGTTTATAAAATCAATGCTTTTATTAAAGTTTTTAATGTTAAAATAATTTTAAATAAATCTTAATCATTATACACCACGTCACCCGGTTCATGAACAAAAAAGTAGTCTTTAGCGAAGTCTTAAGGATTGTGGAGTAGAATTAATGACCGAATACTTAAGAAGGATCAGAGTTAAGTAAGGAGTTTATATGGAAAAGAGCAAAAAGAAGACGATTTATTCGGTATTAATGGTACTGTTTTTAGTGGTATTTGTGGCATCCGCCGCTTATATCGGCAATTATTTAATCAATTCCAGAAAACAAAAAGCAATTTATGATCAATTAAAAATTAATGCCGTCGATTTAACGAATAACCAAGATGCGTACACCGAGCAGGTAATGGCCCATTACCGTGCATTAAAGGATGAAAACCCGGATTTTGTCGGTTGGATTAAAGCGGACGGCACCAATATCGATTACCCGGTTATGCAAACGTCGGAGCACAACGAATTTTATTTGTATCGCAACTTTAAAAAAGAAGAGAGCATTAACGGCAGTATCTTTGCGGATTTAATATCCACCGTGTATCCGCCGAGCGACAACATTTTATTACACGGGCACAACATGAAAGACGGTTCGATGTTTGCGACCTTGCTTCGCTATAAAGACGAGTCTTTTTATCAACAATATCCCACCATTCAATTTGACACCTTGGACGGTCTGGGAACCTACCAAATTATTTCCGTATTCCGTGTGGATGTCAGCATCAACAGTCCGGACTTTAAGTATTACAACTTCGGCAATGCTGAAACCCCGCAGGAATTTGACGACTATGTCAACAACGTTAAAGCTCTGTCTTTCTACGAAACCGGACACACCGCCAGTTATGGCGACAAATTGATTACCCTGTCCACCTGTGAGTTCAACTCTGAAAACGGACGTTTGGTTGTCGTTGCAAAAAGAATCAGCTAAATACGGTTTAAGAGACACACCCGAAGCGATTGCTCGGGTGTTTTTTATTGTGATACTATCGGAAATTTTGACTCCTTCTTTACGCTACCTCTATCAATTGCTATAATATGAACAGAACGGAAAAGAAAGGTTGTGCAATGCAAAGCTTAAAAAATAAAATATTAAATGAGGGACGTATTGTCGACGGCAAAATCCTTAAAGTTGATTCTTTTTTAAATCATCAATTGGACATCGCCCTTCTGGAAGAGATGGGAAGAGAATTTGCCGAACGCTTTAAAGGGCAGGGGGTTAATAAAATTTTGACAATAGAAACATCGGGGATTGCCATCGCCACGGCGGCGGCACCCGCCTTCGGCTATTGCCCCGTGGTGTTTGCAAAAAAACATCAGTCCCTCAATTTAGATGAAGAAGTCTACCAAAGTTCGGTATACTCTTTTACCAAACAACAATCTTATCAGATAAAAATCGCAAAAAAATATTTAAACGAAACGGACAGGGTATTAATTATCGATGATTTTCTGGCCAACGGCAAAGCGGTAGAAGGCTTGGAAGACCTTGTCAGACAAGCCGGTGCCACCTTGGTGGGGGTTGGCATTGCGATTGAAAAAGGCTTTCAGGAAGGCGGCAAATTATTAAGAGAATCCGGCATTCGGTTGGAGTCCTTGGCCATTGTCGACATATCCGAAGAAGGAACGCCCGTATTTAAAGAGGAAGAAAATCTTGAAAGGTGACAGTCGTCCCGTCGGTATTATGGACTCGGGTGTTGGCGGCTTAACGGTATTAAAAGAAACAAAAGCACTTTTGCCGGACGAAGACTTTTTGTATTTCGGAGATTCGGCTCGTATGCCCTATGGGGAAAAATCCGAATCGGAGATTCTTACAGTTGCCGAAGAGAGCATCGCGTTATTGGAAAATAAGGGCGCTAAGGTGGTTGTGTTGGCGTGTAATACCGTATCTTCCCTGATTGACCGCCTCAGGAGCCGTGTGCCCTTAATCAGCATTGTGGATGCCGGTTGCGCGGCGCTGACGCGAAACCGCGCGGAGGGCAAGGTCGGGTTGCTTGCGACCACGGCAACGGTACGCAGTGGTATTTATGAAAAAAAAATGGCGTACTTAAATCCGAAGATACAACTTATATCCCATGGCGACAAATACCTGGCACAGACGATTAATCATTCTGTCGGGGACAATCAAATTATTCGGCAGGCCATTGTCGACACAATCGACCCGTTGTTAAAGCGGCACGAGTTATCGACAATTTTATTGGGGTGCACTCATTACCCCATTGTTCAAAAGACCATGGCTCTTTTATATCCCGGCATCGAGATGATCAACCCCGCCGAAATGCAGGCAAAGGCACTAAGGGCTTTTTTAGAGGAAACACAAGGGTTTAATCCGAATAAAAACGAAGGAAAGATGACGTTGTACTATTCGGGCAATGCATCCGACTGTCAATCTTTTATTGATGTCGCGAAAATTTTAAAAATTTCCTTCGACGAGATTCAACAAATTTCATGGGATGTAGTAGAAAATAAGGAATAGATAAATGGAAAAAGCAAAAAAAACAGTTTACTCGGGCATTCAGCCCTCGGGGACCTTTACCATCGGCAATTACTTCGGTGCTATGCGCAATTGGGTACCGATGCAGGACCACTTCGATTGTATCTACGCTATTGCGGACTTGCACGCCTTAACCGTGCCGCAAGTACCGGCGGAGCTGCGTAGGAGAACCTACGAATCCGTAGCGATGTTGTTGGCTATCGGTATCGATCCGGAAAAATCCGTGTTGTATGTACAAAGTCATGTGCCCGCACACACGGAACTCACCTGGCTGCTTAATTGCAATGCTTATATGGGCGAACTCGGCCGAATGACACAGTATAAAGATAAGGCGGAAAGGCAGGGCCAAAATATTCGCGTCGCTCTTTTTGACTACCCGGTGCTGATGGCGGCGGACATACTGCTTTATGAAACCGATCTGGTTCCCGTCGGAGACGACCAAAAGCAACATGTCGAATTGGCACGAGACATTGCCGGGCGGTTTAACCAAAACTATAGCCCCACTTTTGTGTTACCCGAGCCCTATTTCGGCGAAACCGCAACCCGAATTATGAGTTTACAGGACCCGACCAGAAAGATGTCCAAATCCGACGAGAATCAAAACGGTTATGTATCTATGACGGATACACCTCAAGTCATTCGGAGTAAATTTAAACGTGCCGTCACCGATTCTTTAGGGGAAGTGCGTTACGATAAAGTACAACAGCCGGGGATTGCCAATTTAATGGATATTTACAGCAGTTGTACCGGATTAACCCCAGAGGATATCCAATCGGAATTTAAGGGCAAAGGCTATGGTGATTTTAAAACGGCCGTCGGTGATGCCGTGGTGGACGTATTGGAACCGATTCAAAAAAGGTACAATGAGTTGATCAAAGACAAGAGCAATCTGGAAAGTCTCATGAAGGACAATGCTCAAAAAGCGGCGAACAGAGCTCAAAAAGTCTTGCGAAAAGTGCGTAAAAAAGTCGGATTGGTCGGTTGACAATTACGGAGCTGTCTTTGACAGCTCTTTTTTTGGAGGTATTCATGGGACTGACACTTTTAATCGGGCGCTATCAACGAAGCGGTAAAACGAAAAGTGAAAAAATTTATAGCGATATGTTGGAAACAAAAAAGCGGGGCGATTATCTGCCCGTTTTGTTGACAACGCAAAACCACACCCTGGCGGCGGAAAGAGAACTGATCGCCGCAACGGGACTACCAGGTTTAATTGACATGGAGGTGTGGAGTTTTAAAACCCTGGCACAAAGGGTGTTCGAAGAAGTGGGCGGCAATCGTAAAAACATTTTAGATGAACACGGCAAACAAATGCTTTTGCATAAAAGTATGGAAGAAGTCCGAAATGATTTGCTTCTCTACGGTAAATCCGTCGGGAGGGCGGGTTTTCTCGAACACGTCGATCAATTAATCGTGGAGCTGAAAGAAAATGACATCTCGCCCCAGGCATTGGAGAATTATCTGCAAGAGAAAGCTCACCCGACCGATTTGTTGACGAAAAAAATAAAAGACCTCAACACGATCATCGGACGTTATCAACACAACCTCGGACAAAACCGTCTGGATACCCAGGACGAATTAACCCGTCTGAGAGATAAAATAATTCTGTCAAAAAATTTGGAAAACACCGTTATGTGGATAGACGGCTTTATGGCTTTTAATCGGCAGGAAATTGGGATTGTTTTGGCATTGGCAAAAAAAGTTCGACATTTAACCGTTGCTCTGACCTTGGACGGCGACCCGAATGCACGGGACGGCGATGTTTTTGAAATCGGCATGCAAACCATGGAACTGTTAAAACAACAAGCACGCCAATTACAGCTCCCCTTTCAGGTTGAATTATTAAAAGATAGCGGCAAAAGCGACAACTCGGCGTTAGACCATTTGGAAAGGGAGTTTTTTACCTACGATCCGAAACCTTATACAAAAAAAATACAGGGCCTGTCCCTGACGGAATGTGCCACCGTGTGGGAAGAAGTACAAAACGTGGCAACACAAATTATCGCCTTAGCGAGGGATAAAAGCTACCGTTATCGGGATATGGTGGTTGTTACCGGAGATATCAACACCTACGGCGATACCGTTAAACGTGTTTTTATGCAATATGGTATCCCTGTATATATCGACCGTTCCCGACCGGTTACCGACAACTTACTGATTATCGCCGTGTTAACCGCCTTAAGTGCGGCGGTGGGTGGCTATCGCTACGAAGACTTGTTTCAATTTGTAAAAAGCGGTTATGCACCGCTGACCGATGAAGAAGGCGATGTTTTAGAAAATTATGTTTTAAGTCACGGTGTTAAGAACCATTTGGAAGACTACACCTATTTAAAAGACGGTGAGACCGTTGACTTAAACACCCTTAATACCCTGCGTCGTCAATTAATGACCCCTTTAAGGACTTTGCAGAAAGAACTGGGGCAGGCACGTCATTACAAAGGAAAATTGGCGGCATTGTATCGCTTTCTGACGGAAATTGATGTCGGCACACGTCATCGGGAAAGTGTCAACGCCTTAAACGAAGCGGCACTCTTCGAGCAGGCCGCCGGACAAGAACAAATCCTGGAAATTTTAGTTGATATGATGGCACAAATGGCGACAACTTTCGGGCAACAACCGTGCAACAATCAAACCTTTTTAAAAATGATGGAAATCGGTTTATCGACTTATACTGTCAACAGCCTGCCGGTCGATCGCGATGTGGTGTTTGTCGGCGATGTACAAAAAAGCAGAGATACCGGGTTTAAAGCGTTGTTTGTGCTGGGGCTTAACGAGGGTATGTTGCCGAAGGAGAGCGAGGGAGCGGGTCTTTTAACCGAAGAAGAAAGAAACCTGCTCAGAGAAGGCAATTTTGCTTTAAACGAAGGGGTGCAATACCAACGCAAGCTTCAAGCTTACAACACATATGTTGCCTTAACCGGTCCGAAAGAAGCCCTGCACTTTACCTATGCGTTAAGTGCCGATGACGGTACGCCGCTCAGACCTTCAAGCTATTGTGATATCCTGGTATCGATTTTTCCGAACATACTACATCGAACAACAATTAAAGACCAACCGCAGGGGATGGCGTTAATTGCCAATGCCGAAGGTACTGTCGGTCGGTTGGCATTGCTGCAAAAAGAAGGCGAAACCGATCCGACATCTGCAGCAATTTGGCAGGCGTTGCTGCGTTGGTACGATGAACATTCGGCGGAATATGGCGGCCGTGTCGCTTTATATCGAAAAGGGTCGGCGTATCGCGGTGTCGATACCGGTCTCGGCAAAAGGACAATACAAGGGCTTTACCCCAAACCTTTTGAGGCGTCGGTTTCCCGCCTGGAGACTTACAGTCGGTGTCCTTTTAAACACTTTGTCGACTATGCCCTTCGCCCCAAAAAAATCGAAGAATACGAAGTATCCATGCCGGACTTGGGCAGTTTGTTTCATGAAGTCATCAATGATGTTTTTCAACATGCCCTGGCACAGGGAACGGCACCGGAAAATTTAAGTACGCAGACACTTACGGAACTGGTAGCCACATGCTTTGAAGCCCGTACGGAAAAAATCAAAAACAATATCTTTCAATCCAAAGGGCAGTACCGTTACCTGAAACAAAAAGCAAAACGCACCCTGGTAACCGGTTTAAAGGCCGCCTTTAAACATTTACAAAGCGGTCGATTTAGGTTTGAAAGCGGAGAAAAGAGCTTTTATAAAACCATGACGATGTCAGGTGACGAAACCTTTATTTTAAAAGGGACAATCGACCGTATCGATACAACCGAAAATAATAAGCGTACCTTAATTAAAGTTATCGACTATAAATCCGGAACCGGCAACCTTTCTTTTACGGAAATTTACCACGGATTAACCTTACAATTGTTGGTTTATTTGATGGTCGCCCTGGAGGATTGTAAAAAATCCGGTAAGTGGGCACTCCCCGGAGGAACCTTTTATTTTTATATTCGAGACGGCATTGTACCGATTTCAAAAATAACGGCGGAAGACATTGCCAAAGCCGTACAGGACCAATTTAAAATGGACGGTTTGTTTTTAAATGATGTCGAATTTTTAACAGCTATGGACGAGGAGAAAAGAACTGCGGTATTCAGAGCCGGATCTCCGGGGATGAAACTAACCGAGGAAGAATTTGACGCCCTGCTGTTCAATGTACGCCGAAAGGTCATTGCCCTGGCAGAAGACGTTTCTCGAGGGGATATCGCTATAAAACCGGCTAAGTTGGATAACCGAACACCCTGCGATTATTGCGATTACAAAGCTCTGTGCCAAATCGACGAAGAGATCCATCAGAACAATTTCCGGACTATTTATATGGACAACGAAACCTGTCGGGCTAAATTGGTGGGTCAGGAAGAGGATAAGGTATGAATTGGACAAGTGAACAATTAAAAGCGATTGAAGTGGATCGTGCCAACGTATTGGTTTCCGCCGCGGCGGGTTCCGGTAAAACGGCTCTGCTCATAGAAAGATTGGTACGACTTATTTTGCAAAAAAAAGCAGGTGTCGACGAATTGTTGGTTTTAACCTTTACCAGATCGGCGGCGGGGGAAGTTAAAGAGCGTCTGCGTAAGGCCTTGCAAAAAGCCTTGCGTAACAGCAAAGATAAAGCCTATTTACAAAAACAAATGGCTCTGTTACCATCGGCTTCCATTTCCACCATTCATGCCTTTTGCTCCAAAATTGTCAGAAACTATTTTCAGGAAGCGGAAATTGACCCGGCATTCACCATCGGCAACGAGGCAGCCTTAAATATTCTCTACGAAGAAAGCATGGAAGAAATGTTTGAAGCCCATTACCTTAAAGCCGAAGGGAGCCCGAATTCGCCCTTTACCCGCTTGGTGGACCGTTATTCCGGCAATCGCGACGACAAGGGATTGGCTTTGGAAGTGGACCGATTATACCGTTTTTTAAGTACCCTTCCGGATCCGCACACGTGGTGTGAGGCGGCTTTAAAAGCCATGGACGGCAGCAACGATATTTCGGACACACCCTTTGGAGAAGTGCTACGTAAAGACGCGAAACTGGCGTTTGTAACGGCTGCCTCCTACTATGCGGGGGCACAAACACTATTAACGCAACACCCTGACGATGCTTACGCCAAGATTCAATTGCTGATTGAAGAAGAAACGTCGCAAACCGAAAAAATTCTAAAACAGATAGAGGACAAAGAGGTTAGTTTTCTAAATGAAGAGATGACCTTTAAAAATTTTCCCAGACGGACCAAAGCCATGGATGAAACGGTGCATGGCGAGTTAAAAATTTTAAGAGAAAAGGCAAAAACGTTTATTCGTGATTTTTATGCCGTCTACAACGCAAACCTGCAAACGGCACTGCAACAACAGAGTGAAATGCAAACCGACATGGCAACCTTGGTGAACCTCTGCTTTGAAGTAAAAGACATCTATCGACAAAAGAAAAGCGAAAAAGGTTACCTGGACTTTAACGACCTGGAGGCCTACAGCCTGAAAATTTTAAGAAATCCGATCGTCGCAGATGAAATCAGACAAAGCTTTGCCTACATTTTTATCGATGAATATCAGGATACCAACCAAATTCAGGAAAGCATTTTATCCGCCGTTGCAAGAGAAGACAACTACTACATGGTCGGAGATATCAAACAAAGTATTTATCGCTTTCGCCGGGCAGATCCCACCATCTTTGCAAATAAATACCGACACTTCCCCAAGGAGGCGGGGTCGGTCAATCGTTTAATTACCTTAAGCCGCAATTTTAGAAGTGCCCCGTCGGTTATTCACGGTGTAAACGACATTTTTTCGGAGGTGATGTCCGAAAACCTGGGCGGTATCCCCTACGATGCCGATGCCATGCTCTACCCGGGAAGAGAAAGCCTCAGAGAGAGTGAACCGATTCGCTTTCGTCTGTTAGACGCTCAAAAGGTACAGGAGGGCACGCGTTATACCGGCGATGAAATAGAGGCACACTATATTGCCGATCGTATTTTGGATTTGGTTAACACACCGCAAGCACGTCCCTTTAATGAGAAACCCGCACCCTATCGCTATCGAGATATTGCCGTTTTAATGCGTTCCGCTAAAAATCAGGCACCGGTTTATGACAGGGTCTTTAAAGAAAAGGGGATACCCGTTTATTACGACGGCGGCGAGAGTTATTACGAAACCTCGGAAGTGCGGGTTATGCTCAATTTATTGACCGCCATCGACAACAGGCAACGCGACCTGCCCGTGATAGCCGTTATGCTCGCGCCCTTTGGCGGGTTCACTTCGGAAGAAGTGGCAATGATTCGACAGGAGGAGCCGACACTCGGTTTTGTGGAGGCCTGTAAAAAAATTCGGGAAGAGGGCAAACATTCCCTTAGCAAAAAATTAAATCAACTGGAAGCAACCTTGTCGAGCTACCGCGAAAAATCCCGAATGCTGAAACTCTCCGATTTTATTTGGTACCTCTACCTGGAAACGGGATATTATGACTTTGCGGGTGCTATGCCCGGCGGGGAACAACGTCAGGCAAACCTTCGGTTTCTGTTGGAACAGGCGGAGGCGTATCAACAAACTTATTTACGGGGGATGTTTAATTTTGTGCAATTTGTAGAAAAAATGAAAAAACGCAATCAATCGGTTGTCGGACCGCAAACTTTAAATGAAGGGGATGACGTGGTTCGTATTATGACCGTTCATAAAAGTAAAGGTTTAGAGTTTCCCGTTGTTTTTATCGCCGGAATGGGCAAGCGTTTTAATCCTCAAAGCGAAAGGGGCGATATTATCCTGCATCCCGAGTTGGGTTTTTGCCCGAAATATATCGACTGGCATCAACGCATTAAAGCACCGACGGTCATGTACAATGTGGCAAAACAACAATTACAAAATGAAAATACCGCCGAAGAAGCACGGCTTCTCTATGTAGCTATGACCAGAGCGGAAGAAAAACTGGAGATGGTCGGCTGTTATAAAAACTTGGAAAAGGTGATGGACGGCTTTTCCGATGCCTACAGCCAAGGCGATTTAATCCGCAGTTCCTCCTATGGAGAATGGGTGATGCGCCTTTGTCTCGGAGCCCCCCTCGAAAAGCAAAGTGCTTCAGAAAAACGAATAATCATCGATAACACACCCTACACGCTCTCGAAAAGCGGTGGGAGCAGCAAAATCACCGAGGTCGTTGCAAGGGAAGACAAAAACGTTACAGCGGAAATCAACAGACGTTTAAACTTTACCTACCCTGTTGATGTCGGCAAAAAACTGCCCTTAAAAATGGGGGTAACCGCTTTAAACCGATTGGGAGAAACCGCCGACAATCAAGAAACGACAAGCTTGGACGGATTGCAATCTTTTTTCGAAACGGAGAGTGCCACGCCCATGGTGCAGGGAAACATCAACCACTACTTTCTTCAAACGGTTCATGCAGCAAGCTTACACACAGATACCCTTGAAGAACAACTAAAGACCCTAAAAGATGAAATGATCGGTCGGGAGCAATTAACGGCGGAAGAAGCCCGATGGATTAATATTTCTAACATTGCCGCATTTTTTAAAACGGAAGTGGGGTCCCGTTACAGAAAGGCCCATGTTGTAAAAAAAGAATGGTCTTTTAACTTAATGCTTAAGGGGTCGGAGATCGACAAAACCTACAGTCAGGAAGAGATCATGGTGCAGGGTGTTATCGACGCTTGTTTTTTAGAAAACGGGCAATGGATTCTTTTAGACTTTAAAACTGACCGTTCTTTTGATACGGAGCGGCTGGAAAACTATCAAAAACAATTAAATTTTTATGCAAATGCTTTAGAAAAATTAACACCCTATACAGTTGCCGAAGGGTATTTATGTTTAATCAACTTACAAAGAAATGAAAAAATCCGCTAAAACTTAAATTAACCTTAATAAAAGATAGAGAAAAACGAAACATCTCCCCGGAAATAAAGGTGAAAACTTACATGTAAAAGTTTACAAACATGTAAAAAAGATAAAATATTACATGTTGACAGAGATATTCTTCCTTGCTATAATGGTTAACTTTACGTGATGCCCCAATCTATGGTACAATAGGCGTGGTGAATTGTATATTAGAGAGGTGTATTGACATGCAAAAGCAAAGAGCGACGATTATGGACGTCAAACGACAGGTAGAAAATTGTATCGGTCGTACGGTCGTATTGGAAGCCCATAAAAGCAAAAAGAAAATGTTTCAAAAAGTCGGTGTCATCGAAGAAGTGTATCCGAGTATTTTTACAATTTATGTAAAAGACGATGAAGAAAAGCCCGCACAACGTTTTTCGTTTTCTTATTCGGATGTCTTAACACGAACGGTAAAGTTGGCACTTATCAGAGAAAAAAATTAAAGAGAGGCTCTCAGGAGCCTTTTTTTATTTGGAGACGGTTGTTTTAAATATCTAAGACAAAGCTTAAAACCTTGACCTGCATTGATTATATACGTCCCTTAAGGTAAAATAATAACAGAACCAAACGTGGAGTAAAAATATGAAAAACCCGATAACATTAAAAGGCAAGAGCTTTTTAACACTATTAGACTACACCCCTCAAGAAATCGCCTATCTGTTGGATTATGCACAGGCTTTAAAAGAAAAGAAAAAAGCGGGCATACAAGGCAAGCTTTTAAGCGGTAAAAATATCGTTTTAATTTTTGAAAAAACATCCACCCGTACCCGCTGTGCCTTTGAAGTAGCAGCCTACGACGAAGGTGCCAACATTACTTATTTAAATAACAGTCAAATGGGAAAAAAAGAATCCGTCGAAGATACGGCAAAGGTGTTGGGGCGTTTTTATGACGGTATCGAGTTTAGAGGTTATCAACAGACAACGGTCGAAGCGTTGGCAAAATATTCAGGCGTGCCGGTATTTAACGGTTTAACGGATCGATATCACCCGACGCAAATATTAGCGGACTTTTTAACAATTCGAGAACATTTCGGTCAATTGCAAGGTTTGCGCCTGGCTTATGTGGGCGATGCCAGAAACAACATGGGCAACTCTTTAATGATCGGTTGTGCGAAAATGGGCATGCATTTTGTTGCCGTCGCGCCGCCTTCCCTTCGACCGGATGAAAACTTGCAACTTGAAATGGAGAACCTGGCAAAAGAAACCGGTGGCAGTATCACCTTATCCGAAGACCCTTTAGCAGGGGTTTCAGGTGCAGATATTCTGTACACCGACGTTTGGGTGTCCATGGGTGAGGAAGATCAGATGGAAGAACGGATAAAATTGCTGCGTCCCTATCAGGTAAACCGCACCATGGTAGAGGCGACAGGCAATCCCGACGTGATATTTTTACATTGTTTGCCGGCTTTCCACGATACCCATACGGCGGTATCCCGGGAGGTGTGCGAAAAATACGGCCTCAAAGAGATGGAAGTCAGCGACGAAGTATTCAGAAGTGAAAGATCTAAAGTTTTTGACGAAGCGGAAAATCGTATGCACACAATTAAAGCGGTGATGTGTGCGTTGTTGACGGAGAACCGTATGAACGACGACGGCTCCATAAAGGTGGTGTAAAATGCTTAAACAACGTAACCCCATGCAATTGGAAGATTTTTTAAAACTGCAAAACGGATCCGACATACGCGGTGTCGCCATGGAGGGCATTGCCGGAGAAGAGGTCAACCTGACCCAGGACAGTGCCATGAAAATCGGCTATACTTTTGCGGAATGGTTGATGGAACGCACCGGAAAAAAACGTGTTAAAATTGCGGTCGGTCGCGACAGTCGCCTAACCGGAGAGTACCTGGCACAGGCGGTCACTGTGGGACTTGTCAGCAAAGGAACCGTTGTGTTCGACTGCGGTATCGCAACAACCCCCGCTATGTTTATGACCACTATGGACCGCGACATGGACTGCGACGGTGCCATTATGGTAACGGCAAGCCACTTACCTTTTAACCGCAACGGGATGAAGTTTTTTACCAAAGACGGTGGTCTCAACAAAAAAGGAATTCGCGAAATTTTGGAATTGGCCTACGGGGTGGAAACCACCTTTACCCTCGGAGGGCAATGCAACCGAATCGACTATATAGAAGCCTATGCCGGCGGTATTGTGGCAACCGTTCGCAGCAAAACCGGAGAAAAATACCCCTTAAAAGGTGCACACATCGTATTGGATGCAGGTAACGGTGCCGGCGGTTTTTTTGAAGAAATGGTATTGAAACCTCTGGGAGCGGACACAACGGGGTCTCAGTTTTTAGAACCCGACGGACGTTTTCCCAACCATGTGCCCAACCCCGAGGACAGTCAGGCGGTGGATGCCATCACTCGGGCGGTGTTGGACAACAAGGCGGATATGGGTATCATTTTTGATACCGATGTGGACAGAGCCGCCATTATCGACGAAAAAGGGAATCCGATCAACCGTAATCGCTTTATTGCTTTTATTTCAAAGATTGTTTTGGAAAATTATCCGGGAACCTGCATCGTGACGGACTCCATTACCTCTACGGGTTTAACCGAATATATCGAAGCCTTGGGCGGAAAACACCATCGGTTTAAACGAGGTTACCGCAATGTTATCGATGAAGCCGTTCGCTTAAACGAAGCGGGTATCGAAACTCACCTGGCGATGGAAACCAGCGGTCACGGTGCCATTAAAGAAAATTACTTTTTAGATGACGGCAGCTATCTGGTGACTCTGGCACTTATTCGTTATGCACAATTAAGTAAGGAAGGTGGCAAACTTTCCGATGTGTTGGCGGACCTTAAAGAACCGGCGGAAGAAAAAGAAGTACGTCTTCGTGTAACCGCCGAGGATTTTAAAGGTTACGGTGAGCGGGTGTTGGACGCCTTTTCCGACTTTATCGACAAACAGGAGGGCGCAACACGAGTCGAGCCGAATTATGAAGGCATTCGTGTGGACTGGGATAAAAACAACGGTGACGGCTGGTGTTTGTTGCGCCTATCCCTACACGATCCGCTCCTGCCGCTGAATATCGAAAGCGATACTGTCGGCGGTGTTGCCGTTATTGAAAACAACTTAAAAAAGTTTTTCGAACAATGGGATCAATTAATTTATTAAAAAAGAACCGCGGTTGTTAGATACAATCGCGGTTCTTTTAGGTTAAACGGGCTATTTATTGTTTAACGGTCGATGTGTAAAGGATTTGCTGCCCTCGGCATAAGGGGCAACCGTGTCTCCGTGTCCGATCAACCGATATTTGTAAGAGATCAGACCGTCCAGACCGACGGGACCTCTGGCATGAATTTTAGACGTACTGATGCCGACTTCGGCACCAAAGCCGAAACGAAAACCGTCGCTGAAACGGGTAGAGCAATTGACAAATACACAGGCGGAATCCACCAAAGCCAAAAAGGTTTGTTGTGCCTGTTCGTTTTCAGTGACAATGGCATCGGTATGGCCGGAACCGTAGGTATTAATGTGTTCGATGGCTTCTTCCAAGCTGTCCACGACCTTAACGGATAAAATTAAATCGAGGTATTCGGTTTTAAAATCCGCTTCCGTTACAGCTTGTGCAGGGACAATGTCGCAGACGGTTTTGTCGCCCCGTACATCGACACCCTTATTTTTGAGTTGATTAAAGGCTTCGGGTAAAAAATGTTTTGCGACGTCTCGATGAACCAGCAAAGTTTCCAAGGTGTTGCAGGCGGCAATGTACTGGGTTTTTGAATCTACCGTAATGTTCAGTGCCTGTTGGAGGTCGGCCTCCTTATCAATATACAGGTGACAAATACCGTCGGAATGTCCCATGACCGGTATGTTGGAATGATCCATAATGTGTTTGACAAAAGCGTTGGATCCTCTGGGTATAATTAAGTCGATATAATCGGACAAGGTGAGCATATCCGTCACCTCATCTCTGGATTCCATGTTTTGAATCCACCCTCGGGGGATGCCCGCCTGTTCCGAAGCCTCCGCAATAACCTCGTAGAGAATGCGGTTGGTTTCCAATGCCTCCCGACCGCCTTTCAATAAAACGGCATTGCCGCTTTTTAAGCAAAGTGTGGCAATTTGAACAAAGGCATCGGGACGGGACTCAAAAATAACGCCGATCACGCCGATGGGGCAGGTGACCCGGTACAAGTTAAGCCCTTCGTCCAATTCGGTTGCCAAAGTAATATGACCGACAGGATCCGGTAAGGCGATCAGCGAATGGATACCGTCAATAATATTACTTATTTCGGCAACATCAAAGGTTAAACGACTGAGCAGAGGCGCAGCCAGCCGCTCCGCTTGTGAGCGTGTAATGTCGCGACGGTTTGCCTGCGCAATTTCTTCCTTGCGGGTCTCCAAAGCATCGGCGATGGCTTTTAAAGCATTGTCGCGTTTGGATGTTGTTAAAGCGGAAAGGGTAATGGCCGCTTTTTTCGCGGCTATGGCTTTTTCCTGCATTGTAAAATCGGACATGGAATTCCTCCTTAAAAGTGAATGTCGGTGTGTGTTTTTTACTATTTGTGGTAAGTTTCACCTTTGTTAATTTTAAAAGCACGATAAATTTGTTCCAACAGTATAATACGAAACAATTGATGGGGAAAAGTCATTGGAGAGAAACTCACAGACCATTGTGCCCGTTTTAAAACAGCACCGGACAAACCATTGGATCCGCCGATAATAAAGCAAAGTCGGGATTGTCCCGCCAGTTGATAGGCGGCAAGCCGCTCGGCAAAAGCAACAGAGTCCGACATTTGCCCCTGGGGGTCCAGGGTAATGACCACATCCCTCGGGTTGATTTTGGATAAAATACGTTCGCCTTCAATCGTTTTGGATTTTTCGGCGGCATCGTTGTCTTTTTCGTCTTTAATTTCAATTAAGTGAAAACGACAATAAGCCGAAAGCCGCTTGGCGTACTCCTTGTAGGCGGCTTGAAGATAGGTTTCTTTTAATTTGCCGACGGCAATTAATGTAATGTGCATTTAATAGATAAGAGAAAAGCCGTAAGTGGCAATTAATGAAATAACCATAACGGCGGCAACAATCAGTGCCGCGATACGATGGTGTTTTTTTATACGGTCGGGTTGATGTTGTTTACGCATTGTTACTTTCCTTTTGTTTGTTTAAATATTCTTGACGCATTTCTTCAATAATACGTTGTTCTTCCGCCTTTTGGTGTTTAACCTTATCCCCTTCCGCTTGGTGAAAGTCGGAAAGTGTTGTACCGGCTTCGGCGGTTTCGCTTTTTTCGCCGATGGCATTTAAAAATATGTGGCGATCGGTTGCGGGTCCGGCGAATTCAACAAAATAAGCACGTTGGTATTTGCCGAGAGCCAATTGCCCGTCACATATTATCAAAGACAAGTTTTTGCCGGCGATACTGGCCTTGACGGACTGGGTGTTTTTGCCCGTAAATTGCATACCGTTGTACTTGGGTAGCAAATGGTTGAGTTTTTCCAAGTAATCCCTAGGGACATCGGGCGTTATCGGGCTTAAAACGGTAAGAGCCGTACAGTCTTCGGGGGTGTGTACGGTCAGTAGACCCGTTACTAATTGCGTTTGATCGATATAGTTTTGTATGACATCGGTGATGTCGATACATTCTTCGTGGCGTGTTTTCGGTATCGTTAGAATGATCATGGCCGCTCCTTCGTGTTATATGTACGATACTAGCTTAAAAACACTGTAAATACAAGCCAATAGGCGTTAAAATGTAAAAACTGTAAGAATATTTAGAAAAGAGCTTGTCAAGCGTCTAAATATGTAGTATGATAGCTAAGTGCTTGTCGGGGTGTGGCTCAGTTTGGTAGAGCGCATGGTTCGGGACCATGAGGCCGGAGGTTCAAATCCTCTCACTCCGACCATTTTAAGAATTAAACGCGGCGATCGCGTTTTTTTTTGTCAATGACTCGGGAGGCTCATATGAAAATTTTATGTATCGGCGACTCCTTAACAAGGGGATTTGGCGTTGCGAGCAAGCGGAACTGGATTTCTTTATCTGCTGAAAAAAGCGGTATCGAAATAATAAATCGCGGTATTCCGGGAGATACCACAGGCGGTATGTTGGCGCGTTTTAATCGGGAAATTGCCGAATTCGCGCCGAATACCCTTATGTTGATGGGCGGTTTGAATGATTTTTTCGCCGGCTGCCCCGTGGGTGTCGCTCAAGCCAATATAATGGCGATGGTTCATCAGGGTGTGGCGGCAGGCTTACGCGTATGGATCGGCAAGCCGCCGATTTGCGATTTTTCAAATTTTCGTAAGGACTGGGCGGTTTTAATTAATCACGAAGTGAGAAAAAACATCGTCGCCTATCAGGAATGGCTGGACGTTTTCAGTGACGTTTTTAAAATTCCGATGATAGATTTTAACGAAAGTTTTCGTAAAGAAAATTTCAACCCGTCTTTATATTTGGACGGTATCCACCCTTCGCAAAAAGGGCATCGCATGATGGCGGATGCCTTTGTAGCATACATTGATCGATATTAAAAATATTAAATTTGCGGGAGGCGCCTATGGCAACTGTTTTTATAGAAAGTAAAGAAACCGATCCGGCTTATAACCTGGCTTTAGAACAATATGTTTTTGACTGTTTACCGAGAGATCAGGAGTATTTTATGTTGTGGCAAAACGACAATGCCATTATTGTCGGAAAGCATCAAAATACAGCCGGAGAAATTAACGCGAAGTATGTGGAAGACAACGGTATTCGTGTCATCAGAAGATTGTCCGGCGGCGGTGCGGTGTATCATGACGTGGGCAACATCAACTTTACCTTTATAGTAGATGCCAATAATATCGAATCTTTAAATTTACACTCTTTTTGTGAACCAGTGGTTAAAGCTTTGGCAAAAATCGGTGTTAAGGCGGAGGTAACCGGTCGCAACGATATTACCATCGACGGACAAAAATTCTCCGGAAATGCCCAATACATCAAAGAAAAACGGATTATGCACCATGGCACCATAATGTTCGACTCGAACTTGCCAGTGGTTGCGGCAGCTTTAAACGTCTCCAAAGATAAAATCGAATCCAAGGGGGTTAAATCCGTACGCTCTCGCGTGACCAATGTTAAACCCCATGTTAAAGAGGATGTAACCATTCAGGAATTCTGGGATATTTTACGTCGCTACATGGTAGACGATCGGGATATGCGGCAATATCACCTAACCGAAGAAGACGAAAAAGCCGTACGTAAAATTAGAGATGAGCGCTACGCCACATGGGACTGGAACTTCGGCTACTCTCCCGATTACAGCATTCAAAAAGAACGTCGCGTTGATGGCGTCGGAAAAATACAGGTGATGATGGAAGTCGAAAAAGGACGTATCAAAGCCTATACAACCTTCGGCGATTACTTCGGAACGGGGGAAGCATCGGAGCTGGAAGAAATTCTGACGAATTGCGCGTTGGAAAAATCCGCGTTGGAAGAAGCCTTAAAAGATGTGGATATCGATTACTACTACACCAATTTAACAAAAAAAGATTTTATCGATATTCTCCTGCAATAAGGTAACCAATTATTATCTGTTAAAAACAAAATCAACGGTAAAAGCGATTACCTCGCCGAAAATACCGCTATCGGTTTACAAAACTTTTTACCACCATTGCATCGGCATTAAAAGGACTTTCGATAAGAAGGTCCTTTTTAAATAACGGCGGGAATATTACAAGTAACAGCAGAATAGACCTATCGACTCCCGATTTTCAGATAATGTACCTTGCGCGCAACCGTCGCTCTGGTGTATGCTTATACAAACGCGCACGACCGGCGCGAAAGGGAGGACGTTATGAAAGTTTGTATTTTGTTCGGGAGTCCCAGAATAAAAGGGAATACCTTTTCTCTGCTGCGACCGTTTTGTGATGAGCTGATAAAAAATGGACATCAAATAGAAGTGGTTGATTTGTATGACAACAAAAAAATTGAACCATGTATAGCCTGCAGGGTTTGTCAAAAAGATTGGAACGCATTCGGTTGTGTCATTAAAGACGATACCCACGGGATATTTGATAAAGTGATAAAATCGGATCTTATCCTCTTGGCAACGCCGATCTATTCTTTTTACTGCACACCGCCGATGAAAGCTTTGTTGGACCGCTTTGTTTACGGTATGAACAAATACTACGGCGAAAGTAAAGGACCGTCCCTATGGGCGGGCAAAAAACTGGGTATCCTCTCAACTTGTGCCTATCCGCCGCAAAAGAGCGCGGATTTGTTTGAAGAGGGTGTAAAACGTTATTGTAAACACTCCCAATTGGACTATGTCGGCATGTTGTGTGAACGCCATACCGACGATTCGGCATTTATGAACGAAGAAAAAGCTGAAAACGCAAGACGTTTTGCATGGAGTCTGGATAAATTAGTATAATAAAGTAATTGTGCTGGATAAATTTGTTAATTAATTGTATAATGTATAAAATGCAATTGAGCAGGGCTGTTATTCAATAAAGCCTTTGTTGCAAAGAACAATCGACAAATATTTACAATAGCCGCTGTGTAGATGTTGTCGGTTGTATTTTGTGCCCCGATTGCTTTAATGCTTTAAAGGAGTTTAAAATGAAAAGAAAAAAATTGTTGGTTCTTATGATGGCGACCCTGTTGGTCGTAAGTCTGTTAGCCGGTTGTGGTGGCGGTCAAAATAACGAAGCACCTGCCGATGATGTCGAAAAAGCCGAAACAAACGACGATAATGTATTTGTGATCGGTGTGGACGACTCTTTTCCGCCGATGGGTTTCAGAGACGAAAAAAATGAAATTGTCGGGTTTGATATCGATTTAGCGGAGGAAACGGCAAAACATATGGGTATGGAGCTTAAAGTACAAGTCATCGACTGGGACTCCAAAGAACTGGAACTCAATTCCGGCAATATCGATGCCATTTGGAACGGGTTTTCCATCTCGGAAGAAAGGGAAAAACAATTTTTGTTTTCTAAACCCTATTTGGAAAACGCGCAGGTCGTTGTTGTTAAAAAAGACAGCGACATGAACGCCATTGCAGCTATGGAAGGAAAAAACATCGGTATTCAAAAAGGATCAACGGCATTGGATGCGTTTTTAGCCGATCCGATCCACGAAAAAGTGAAAGAAACGGTCGAATACCCCGATAACGTTGCCGCATTTAAAGATATGGAAATCGGCCGAATCGATGCGGTGGTTGTCGACGAAGTGGTCGCACGCTATTACATTACGGAAAACAATATGGATTTTGTCGTCATGGACGAAGCTCTGGCACCGGAACTTTACGGTATCGGCTTTAAAAAGGACAATGACGCCTTGAGAGATAAAGTACAAGCGGCCATGGACGCAATGATCGAAGACGGTACAGCGGCAAAAATATCCGAAAAATGGTTCGGTAGCGATATCCTTTATAAAGGTGAATAAGCAACAAGCGAACCCTGCTTAGAGTACCGGAGGGTACTCTAAGCTTTTTTATGGATCGGCGACAGTCGGTGCGGATAAAATAGGAAAAGTGTATGAGTTTTAATTATTTTCTAAACGTATTAATACCCATGTTAAAGGGTGGCATTATAACATTAACCGTCTTTACGGCCACCATCGCCTTATCCATTCCCTTAGGGTTTCTTATTACCCTAATGGTGATGGGAAAGGTAAAACCTCTAAAGGCGGTAGCGGAATTTTATATTTATATCTTAAGGGGAACACCCTTGTTATTGCAATTGATGTTTGTGTATTACGGTTTGCCGATACTGCCGGTGATCGGTCGGTACTTTGTATTTGATCGCCTGACGGCGGCGTGCATTGCCTTTGTACTGAATTATGCGGCATACTTTGCCGAAATTTTCAGAGGCGGGCTTTTATCCATTGACAAGGGGCAATACGAGGCAACCAAGGTATTGGGACTGACCCGCTTTCAAACCATGGTTAAGGTTATCATTCCGCAAATGATACGGGTCTCCTTGCCATCGATCAGTAACGAAACCATTACCCTGGTAAAAGACACGGCTTTAGTCACGGTGATCGGTGTAACGGAAATACTGCACTATGCAAAAACGGCGGTAAACCGCGATGCCAACAACTTTGCTTTTTTAGTGGCGGCCATTTTGTATTTATTAATTAACTTTGTATTGACGGTTGTTTTCAAAAAACTCGAAAAGTCTTACGACTTCTAGGTGGTCCTATGATACCCATGATAAAAGTAAACAATTTACATAAAAAATTTGACGATGTAGAAGTCCTGAAAGGCATCGATTTTGAAGTCAATAAGGGCGATGTAATTGCGGTAATCGGATCTTCCGGATCGGGTAAATCGACCTTATTGCGTTGTTTGATTGATTTGGAAACGGCCGACACCGGAGATATTGCCATCGAAGGGCAATACTTAATGAAAGACGGCACCTATGCACAGCCCGGGGAAGTTCGAAAAATTATCGGTAAGATGGGCATGGTCTTTCAACACTTTAACCTGTTTCCGCACCTCAGTGTACGAGATAATTTGGAATTGGCACCGAAATTGGTCAAAAAATCCAGAGACCCACAGCTTTTGGAAAGAGTGGAAAAACAATTAAAAGAAGTCGGTTTGTCCGAAAAAATAAATTGTATGCCCGCTACCTTATCCGGCGGGGAAAAACAACGGGTAGCCATTGCACGTGCTTTAATGATGGACCCGGATATTTTATTATTCGATGAACCCACCTCCGCACTGGATCCGGAGCTGACCGGAGAAGTACTCAACGTTATTCAAAAGTTGGCGAACAATAAAATGACCATGATGGTGGTTACCCACGAAATGACCTTTGCGAGGAGAGTTGCCAACAAGGTTTTGTTTATGAGTGACGGTATCGTTTTGGAAGAAGGATCTCCGGAAATTATTTTTGAAAATCCGAAATATGATCGCACGAAAGAATTTTTGTGCAACTATAGGCAAGATTCATAAAGCTGCCGTAAAAAACTGCGTGGAAAAATCTAGAAACACCGTTGCAAATATTTTTAAATAACGGGAAAGAACAGGCACTTAAAAGGTGTATCGCACAAGTGCGATACACCTTTTAACATGCCTGTTAATCGCCGAGGATAACAGTGTTTCTGTCATGATACGTTCCAGAGATTAAGAGCAGACATAATAAAAACGTACATATGCAAAAAAATTTTAGAATTTAGTGGTCTCACCGGCATTTTACTAGATTAATAATTTTATTTTTCCTTTATCATATTTATCTGAAAATACAATAGCTTCTTCAATGTACTGTTTCATCAAAAGTTCAGGCATTTTAAACAATCGCCCCATAAGCATATAAATATTTCTATATAAATCCACAATATCACCGGGAAAGTCGCCACTCATATATTCCAAAGTTAGTTCTCTACGAACACCTAAATCTGCAGAAGATACAATGCGAAGTTCATTTTGATCTATATTTAAATTGAAATCTTTAACAAAAGAAGCGTAAATCCGTGTCAAATTTTTGTTTATAAACTCATACAAAGAAATTTTTGATAAAACCTCATTGTGAAAATTGATGGTTTGTTCATCGACAAACAAACCTCTGTAATATACTAAAATAGCATAAGCATTTTTTTGGATGGAGTTTAAGGAACCATCGGAGTGAATATCGACAAAAGTATAGGTATGCATTAAAAAATCGGCATAAATTGCTTTGATTAAATCGCTCTTTTTTTTATAGTAATAAGTGAAGGTGCCGATATGAACATCTGCATTTTCACAAATATCTTTGATAGGTGTTTTTTCATAACCGTTTTTATAAAATAGTTCTTTTGCGGATTGCAATAAACTGAGTTCTGCTTTTAGCCCTTTTTTTGACTTTGACATAAAACTTTCTACTTTCTTTAGTTACTTTAATGCCTTTAATCATAACGATTAATAACTAAAATTGCAAAATAATTAAACTTTCTTTATACCGTCAACACTTTTTAATAAATTATAATGAATTTATTAAAAAGTGTTGACGGTATATTTTTATCGTGCTATTATAATCATAAAATATACGTATTTTATTATTTTTTTATTGGCTTAGAAATGGAGGAGAAATATGAGTGATCAATTGTATGAGCAGAGATTGGAACGAATGGAAAGGGTTATTCGCAATGAACAGCCGGACAAAGTACCGATTTTGTCAATCGTCGATAATTGGGCTTTTACGTACATAGGATATACTTTAAAGGAAATATTCGAAGATGATGAAAAGCATTTAAGAGCATTTGAGAAAATAGCCGAAGACTTTATTTGGGACGGTCTACATTACTCTATGACTACGAGACCGATGAATTTTATAGAAATATTGGATGGGGGTACTTATCGTGTGACCGATACACTACAAACGGAAAGTGGTGTTGTGAAATGTATGGAACCGGAAGAATACCCTCAACTTATTAAGGATCCGTGGACTTTTTTAGCAGAAGTGATTTATCCGAGAAAATATAATTTGATGAATATGGATCCTTCCGAAGAGAAATATGCACAATTTGAAAAGGCAATTGCTGCGTTAGGAGCATATAATAAATTAAAAGGTATCTCGGCAAAAAGAATGAAAGAAAAATATCAAATGCCGGTTGTCAGACCTTCAGGTTTTTTTCATCCTTTAGATATGATTTTAGATTTTTTACGTGATTTCAGTGGCACGATGATGGATATTAAAAGAAGACCTAATGAGGTTGCAGAAGCTTGTGATGCGATGTTACCCATTTGCATTCAAAATATTGAAAATTTTTATCCTGAACATCAAAAAGGGTGTTGTATTTTTAATCCGATGCATACACCACAGTTTTTAAAACCTAAAGATTTTGAAAAAGTGTATTGGCCAAGCTATAAAAAAATATTGGAATACCTGACTGATAAAGGTTATATCGTAATGTGTTACTACGAAAGAAACTACGAACATTTGTATGATTATTTAAAGGAACTCCCTAAAAATAAAGTTGTAGGTTTGTTTGAAGACGATGACTTGAGAAAAACAAAAAAAGTATTAGGAGACACAATGGCGATTGCCGGTGGTATGCCTACTTATATGTTAAATTATGGAAAAAAAGAAGAATGTGTTGATTATGCAAAATCTTTAATAGATGATTTGGCACCGGGCGGGGGCTATATTTTTACTACAGATAAAATTTTACACAGTGCCAACGATGCAAGTCCGGAAAATTTAAAAGCTGTCAATGAATTTGTTAATGACTATGGTATCTATAGATAGGAGAAGGCGATGAATTCTAAAGAAAATATTAAATTGATAGAACGCTATGTTGATGAACATATGAATCCGCAAAATGAAGCGGAAAGGGAAAAATGGATTAAATTCTATATTTTTATTTTATTGAATTAAAGAAAAATATAGAGAAAGGATCTGTTTTGAATACAAATAAAAGAGTTAACTTAAGCGGAATGTTCGGTGTTATTTTTCTTGCATACTTTGTTGTTAATTTTCATAGGTATGCCGGCGGTGTATCGGATCCTATTTTAATTAAAGAACTTTCGTTGACACCCGGACAAGTCGGTTTATTTGGTGCGATTTTTACTTACTCTTATGCTTTTGCAAATTTTCCGGCAGGACGTTTAATTGATCGTTTCGGATCGCGAAAATTAATTGCAATTCTATATCTGATTGCAGCTATAGGTACTGTTATTATCGGTGCAACTTCAAATTATTCATTAATTTTATTGGGGAGAATATTAATTGCTATCGGTATTGCCCCGGTTTTTGCAGCTTCCAGTAAAGCCAGTGCTGAATGGGTTGAACCGGAAAAATTCACATTGATTAACGGTTGGTTACAAACTTTTGGACGTGTTGGCGGTGTTATAGCTGCAACGCCGTTGGTTACTTTGATAGCTGCTATAGGCTGGTGCAATACTTACTATTGCCTTGCAGCAGTATCTTTGACGATAGCAATTGCTGCTTTCTTGTTGATTAAAGATAAAGAAAAATCGGTAGAAGGCACGATGAAAGGAAAAAGCCAAAGCGAGGTATGTTGTCCGGATTAGGTGTTTTGATTAAACAAAAATAATATTGGTTTGCATTGATTTGGATGATTTCACTCAATGCAACAACGGTTAATATCTTTGCAAATTGGGGAGGAGTGTTTTTAAGCCAAGGTATAGGTTTAGCCCCTTCAGTTTCCGGAAATATTTTGCTTTGGGAATCTATTGCTGCATTATTCGGTGCGGTGATTTTCGGATATGTATCCTATAAATGGTCAGCTAAGTTTGCGGGATATATCGGTCAAGTTATTTTACTTATTGCAGTTTCAATATTAGCTTTTTTTATAGAAAGTTTGAGTGTACCTATATTGTATGTGACCTTTTTTGCTATCGGTTTGGTCGAAATGTATGTTATTGCTTCCGGTTTTACCATATTAAGAATTATGGCAACTTCAAAGTATGTTGGAACTGCTTTCGGATTCGGAAACTTAGTTATATGGATTTGTGGTTCATCTCCAGTTTCTCAACTGTGGGGTGTTTTAGTCCCCGCAAATTATGTTTTAAAGGGTTTTAAAGCTCCCTTGTTTTTTCATGTAGGTCTCATCTGCTTGGGTTTTATTAAAGAAAAGCCGATTACATCCTTAGCAGAAGAGAATTAAATTGTGTAAATATAAATTAAGAGCTTGGATTAGATAATCCAAGCTCTTTTAAATAATTTAATTATAAGTGTTAAGTAATATCTTTTTAGAAACCGGGTCGGTAATATGCTTTTTTCGTTTGCGACTTAATCACCAACAATAACGGCGTTTCTGTCATTAAAACTCGGCACAACGCCGGCGGGGAGTTTGGTCGCAATTTTTTGAATCATCGAAAAGTCTTCCCAAAAATGCATGGGAATGAGCGTATCGGGTTTTAATTGCTCGTAAAAATACTCGGCGGCTTTTGTAGCGGAAGCACCCAGTCGCGTATCTACGGGGACAAAGGCAACATCAATATGCTTGCCCGTTTCAACGACGCTTGCAATTTCTTTTTTAAAGTCCCGCTCTTCCGCAATCGGGTCGATATGGGGTTTGGCATCTGTATTCCAATCCCACCAGTTAAGGTCTCCGGAGTGAAAAATAACTTTGCCTTCGGTTTCCACCATAAAAGATACACCTAAATCCGTCGAGCCGAAGGTGGTAACTTTCAGGTCGCCGACATTCAGTTGGTTGTAAGGTGCAATGTAGTGAATATTGTTGCCGCCCTTCTCCGGAATATCGTCGCTGAAAATATAGGTCGATGTGTATTCGGTACCGTAGGACAATACATTTTGGCTGAAATGATCGCCGTGGCTGTGACTGGCAAAAAAGTAATGGTGTTTTCCCTTATTCAGCAGATGGGGCTGAATATGGGTAATGGCATCAAAAACCAAAATAGATTGGTCCGATTCAACCAGAAAACCGCTATGGTGTAAATAAATAACTTTCATAGAAATCTCCAAACATTTTTATTATATTATATCAAAATTATATCAAAAATGAGTATTTTTGTATGTTTTGCTTTGTCAAATTAAGTTAGACAAATATTCATTATTTATATAAGACATAAA
>CAYFTR010000015.1:0-38589 GCA_964346185.1 uncultured Lachnospiraceae bacterium
TTTGTAATGTGTCGATCGCCGCACCCTATGCTCACTTTAAAAATAAAGCCGAGTTAATTGACGCAATGAGAGAAAAAGTAATTAATCTGTTGATGCAGGTTTTAGAAAAAACTTTAGTGGAGAATAAGAAACGAGAAGAAATTTTTATTGAATTAGGTACTGCCTATGTTTGCTTTTTTTACTTTGAACCACATTATTACAATTTATTGTTTGCAGATAACAGCTCCGCTGTAAATTATGCCAATAACGAAGCTCTTGGTGTCTTAGAAAGAGAATTAACCATCGCATTAAAACCAAGAGGTTTTGATAAGACAGCGATTAACAAACGAGTAATTTCCATGTGGTCTCTGGTTCAAGGCTTAACGGATGTCATGTATCGGAAACTCATTATCGATCGTTTGGATAAAAATCTCACTATTGAAAATAATACCAGAGAAATATTAAAAACTGTAGCAATAATTTAGGAGAATAGATATGAAAGCATTAAAATTAATTTTAATTGTCGTATTAATAATTTTTGCATTGATTTTTATAATTTCTTACATCTCGGCAATTATTATTAGAGAACATAATATTAAAGACTATGCCATTTCCGAAGTTCGAGAATATGATTTGGCCGGTTATAAGCAAAAAGTTTTAATTGAAGGTGCTTCTTTGGATAATCCTATTCTGTTAGTTTTACATGGTGGTCCGGGCACTCCAATTCCATTTAATGTTGGGGCGAGTGGCGTTTTTAAAGAACTCACAGATAACTACATCGCAGTCTACTGGGATCAATATGGTTCAGGCGCCAATAATGCGGTAGTCGACAGCCGTATGAATCCTGAAACTTATGTTGACATGTCTGTCGATTTGGTGAAAACGTTAAAGACCGAATTCCCGGAAAATGATATTGAATTGTTCGGTTATAGTTGGGGATCTTTTCTTGCTTGTCGGGTGGCCAATGAATTACCGGAATTGATAACTCGGGTAACAACTGCAGGACAAATTACCCATGGTTTATTTGCCAATGAGGAAGTATTTAACGCCCTTGACAAAGCGCCTCTTAGCAATGAAGAAAAAGAACAGTTAAACACAATAAAAAATAAAGGTTCTTATGAGGGTTCTGATATCGATTTTATTGCATCTTTACTGCAAAAGTATACTGAAGGATATATGGCCAAAGGAAATAAACTCTCATTGGAAGGTGTTTCCAAAGGTGGCTTTTACTTTTTCGCCTTGATTACAAGCCCGAATTACAGCTTGCAAGACATTAAAGCCATGATTAAAAACGGTTTTTACGGGAATGACGAATTTTCGAGCTATTTGCCGAAAATGGATTTAAGGGATGAATTGGACAAAATTCAAGTTCCTTATAGAATTTTCCAGGGAGATAAAGATTTAGTCACAAGTACCATATTATTGCAAGCATATCTTGCCCAAAGCGAGAATGAGAATATCAAATTAATTATTCTCAAAAACAGTTCACATTATCCGTCTCCTCATGTTTTGAATCACATCGAGGACTTTATCGGAAAAGAGTAATGTGAAGAAAAAAGCCCTTCCTTTCTAAGGAAAAGTTCCAAAAAAATTTTCTCTCTATTCTTTATGACTCCTCAAATCCAAGGACTTTCTGTTTTATCCTTTTTTATCAGGAACTTGCTTTCTTTTGGGCACCGACCCATTCATCCACTTGTTCAATCAGGTATGAAACGTTATTTCTATGGATGGCAACTTCATTGATTGTTTGATTTACCTTTGTGTTCTTTCTTAAATGGGTGATGACGATTTTTAATTATTCTGTTTTGTTTTTTTCGCCACTTGTAAAGAGCAGCGACTTTATACTTTTTAATATCTTTCCGGCTCCGACGAGACACAAAAAGGTCTGATACTTTGTCGTTATCATAGAAGTTATGACTTTGTCCTCTGTAAAATTCGAGGTTATTTGTAGGGTTCTTATGACTTGTCGGTAGAATTCCGGGATCCGACAGAACTCTTTAAAAGGGTCGCTAACCCCTGCTTTTAGACGGTTCGCTTGAAAAACTTCCGCCTGTGATCGGAGAGGTTTTATGGCATTTTTTCCACATCTTTTCTTACGCCCGAGTATCCATATATTTTGCTCACTCCGATAGACGTTGAATTCTTTTAAGATTTCCGACAAAACAAAATTGTTATAATGTTTTAAAGTTTTAACGATACAGCTACGGAGGAAAATAATATGAAAAACGGTGTCATGCTGCAGTCCTTTGAGTGGAATACCTACGGAGAGGGCAGATTTTATAAGGAATTAAAAAAGAATGCTAAAAATTTAAAAGCTACCGGCATTACGGCAGTATGGTTGCCTCCCGCATCGAAGGGCACTTCGGCTATGGACGTAGGCTATGGTGTCTACGATCTGTATGATCTGGGCGAATTTGATCAAAAAGGCAGCGTGGGCACAAAATACGGAACCAAAGACGAGTTACTGGCTGCAATCAACGCCCTGCATGAAGAAGGCCTGGAGGTTTACGCAGATGTGGTTTTGAATCATAAAGCGGGAGCGGATGAAACAGAAGTTATTCAGGCGATCAAGGTCGATCCGGAAAACCGCCATGATGATATATCTGAACCGATAGAAATTGAAGCTTGGACTAAGTTTACTTTTCCCGGACGAAACAAAAAATACTCCTCTTTCACCTGGAACTGGAGCCATTTTTCCGGTGTCGATTGAGACGCTCGAAGCGGCGAACAGGGCATCTATCGGATAATCGGAGAAAATAAGTACTGGTCGGATCGTGTTTCCTCCGAACAGGGTAACTTTGACTATTTAATGCACAGCGACATCGACTTTAATCATCCCGATGTACGAAACGAACTCTTTGCCTGGTCCGAATGGCTTGTGGAAACGACGGGTGTCGACGGCTTTCGCCTGGATGCGGTCAAACACATCGATTCGGAATTTATGTCGGAGTTTATCGGTAACATCAGAGCCAAAGCCGGAGATCGGTTTTACGCAGTCGGCGAATACTGGCTCTACGACGAAGCCGCCACCAACCATTACCTTTGTAGTACCGACTACGACATGGATCTTTTCGATGTCGGTTTACACTATAATTTTATGAATGCAGCCAAAGCCGGAGCGGAGTACGACTTGCGTACCGTTTTCGACAACAGCATTGTTCAGGAATACCCGCAGTTGGCGGTTACATTTGTGGATAATCATGACAGTCAGCCCGGGCAAGCCCTGGAATCCTGGGTTGATAACTGGTTTAAGCCCATGGCCTATGCCATGATCCTTTTGCGTAAGGACGGCTATCCCTGCGTTTTCGCCGGTGATTACTACGGTATCGAGGGTGATGAAGAAAACAGGGGCTACTTTGATTTTATCAATCATCTGATCAGCCTGCGCCAAAACTTTGTTTACGGAGAACAGCAGGATATTTTCCAGGAAGAACACTGCATCAGCTGGGTTTTACAGGGCAACGACGAACATCCCGGTAAAATGATTGTAGCCGTCAACAACGCCGAAGAAAGGTTCCTACATGTCGATCTGGGCGAAGCACTGGCCGGGCTGAGCTTTAAGAACAGACTGGATGAAAATGCAGAAACTGTTGTTCTGGATGAACGGGGCAAAGCGGATTTCCCCGTTCCTGCGGGAGGTTTGACCATTTGGACCAGCTAACGGGTCTCACATTTCCGGTTCTGTTTATTGGGGACTTTTGCCTCAATTTGAATGTCGGGAGAGATACCGCACGGTTATCCCTCCCTTTTTAGATTCTGCACTTTTTACACCGCTTTTTCAAGCTTTTTCAAAAATAAAAAATCTCCAATCCCTAATAAATATAGGCATTGGAGATTGATTTATTCATCATGGAGCCCTTGTCCGGATTCGAACCGGAGACCCCTACCTTACCATGGTAGTGCTCTACCTACTGAGCTACAAGGGCATATAAAACTGGTGGGGAAAGATGGATTCGAACCATCGTAGGCTTAGCCAACGGATTTACAGTCCGCCCCCTTTAACCACTCGGGCATTTCCCCGTTTTTTTTACAGCTTCTTAATAATACTCCAGTTTTTATTTTCTGTCAACCACTTTTATTATTTTTTTATTTTTTCTCCTTTTCTTAATGCGTGCAATTGTTTAAGGAGATCGCCGTCGACATAATTGGTCAGGGCATTGTTTTGTCGCACCGTGTATTTTTCTCTTTCCGCAATGGCGTCCGAGTTTTTCAACTCATCTACAAATTCCCGGGAAGACATCCGTGTACCGCCGAGTGCCAACACCAAACTTTGTATATTGCCGTCGGAGGTAACCACTTTTACCGTATCGGGTTTTGTAATGCCGTAGACCAGTTTTTCGATATAGGCGTCGGCGGTGACATTTTTTTCGGTATACACCACTTTTACCGCTTCGTAGATTTGCTCTCTGTCTTCAACCTGCCTTTTAGTATAGGCATCAAAAACCAAAACAACGGAATAGCCGGCATAGCCGTTATAATTTCTAATTTTTTCAACCAAACGGTTTCTGGCTTCTTCAAGCCCAACGGTTTCTATCTCTTTGACGGATAGCCATTGATAGATCAAATTGTATCCGTCTATGATGAGATATCGGGTCATGCCGGCCTCCTCTTAATTTTTTTAATGTCTTTGCTTTGCCGCTTCCGCCAGGAGTATGGCGGCGGCGTTGGATGCGTTTAAAGAATCAATCTGTCCGTAATTGGGTATAGCTACGACAAAATCCGCCTGATTGCGTAGGGCGGTGCCCACACCTTTACCCTCGCTGCCGATGATTATCACCAATTTGCCTTTATAATCCTGCTCGTAGTAGGGTGTGCCCGCCATATCCGCCACAACCACCCAAAAACCTTTTTCTTTTAAACTTTCCAATGTTTGGGAGATATTATTCACCTTAACCACCGGCGTGTGGGCCGCAGCCCCGGAGGATGCCTTGACCGAGGTGGTGTTAAGCGTTGCCGAACGACGCTTGGGAATGATCACGCCGTGGGCACCGCACACGTTGGCACTTCTGATAATCGCACCTAAGTTGTGAGGATCCGTCAAGTGATCCAACACAACAATAAGGGGCTCCTCCCCTTTGCTTTGTGCAAGGGCTAAAATATCTTCGACAGTACTGTAAGGAAAGGGTGGCAGAAAAGCCGCACAACCCTGATGAGGACTGTCCGCCGTGCGATAAATATCCAGTTTTTGTTTTTCGACGGTTTGTACGACAATTCCCCGTTTCTTTGCACGATCCGCGACTTCTTTTAAAACGTGATCCTGATTGTTTTTAAGAATGAGGACTTTATCCACCGCCTGATCGGATTTTAGAACTTCCAGTACCGGGTTTTTACCGATGACTACCAAGGTTTCATCTTGCTCGTGGTGCTTTTCTTCCTGTGCTTCTTCGGTTGTATGGCGCCACTTCGGTTTTCCTTTGAAATTGTCGTCGGATTTTCTTTTTGAATAGGATTTTTTAAATGTTTTTTTGTTCATTGCTTTCTTTTATTTTCGGCGGTAAGGGGCCGTAGTATTGATAGTAATAAGTTTTTATCATACTATTGTACAATTTTCTGTTTTTGTCGGCCTTTTTACCGAAAGCTTTTTCGAATTCGGGATAGCCGCAAATAATAAAATAGGACCAGTCGGGCATATTGGCAAACACCTCGCCCATGGTGCGGTATAATTTTCGGTTTTCTTTATTTTCGCCTAAACGTTCGCCGTAAGGCGGGTTGGTAATAATCACACCGTAACGCCGCCGAGTTGTCAGTTTTTCCACCGACAGGGTTTGAAAGGATACAAAGTCCGCAACACCTGCCAATTGTGCGTTGGTTCGGGCTTGTTTTAAAACCGAAGCGTCCTTATCGGAACCCAACAGGCGAAAAGTTTTGTTATTTTCTTCCGCTTTTGCCTGTTCTTTTAAAGCTTGCCACAACCCGTCGGGGACTATCGGCCAGTCTTCCGCGGCAAAGTCCCGCTTTAGACCCGGTGCCATATTGCGACCGATCATCGCCGCTTCGATCACAATGGTGCCGGAGCCGCATAGCGGATCGATAAAGTAGCGATGGGGTTGCCAACGGGACAAGTACACCAAAGCCGCCGCCATGGTTTCTTTAATAGGTGCGGCGGAGGCATAACGGCGGTACCCTCTTTTATGCAGACCCGAGCCGGAGGTATCGACGGATAAAACCACCTCGTCCTTTAAGATTTGAATGTGAATGGGAAACAACGCCCCGCTTTCTTCAAACCAGTCGACCTTGTAGTGTTCTTTTAACCGTTCAACCACCGCTTTTTTTACAATGCGCTGCCCGTCGGATTTGGAAAATAACTTGGATTTGACCGAGGTGATTTTTGCCGCCGGAAAGCGGGCATCCACGGGCAACAATTTTTCCCAAGCTATTTTTTTAGTTCCCTGAAAGAGCTCTTCGAAGGTGGTCGCCCGAAACGCCCCCATCATTAACAACACTCTGTCGGCACAACGCAACCACAAATTGGAGTTGACGATACCCGCCAAATCCGTTCGGTAGTAGACCCGTCCGTTTTCCACTTTTACAATCTCGTAACCCAGGCGGGTAATCTCCGCTTTGACAAGGGCTTCCAGACCGAAGGCCGTCGTTGCGATGAGGATAAATGACTTATTCATGGTTAAAGTACTCTACAGTACCCTCTCTGCCGAAAACCGTCATACCGGCGTAGTGTCTGTCCTGATAGTATTGAATTTGTTTGCCGAATTTCTTTTTCTGTGCCACGATATTGGCGGTAAAGCCCTTTTCTCTTAAACTGTCCGCAAAGGGAATGACGTCGCTTAAGGCATGTCGGTTCGGATCGTAAAAGACGACCAGTCGTTTTGCTTCGTTAAAGTCTTGGCCGTATTGTTCCATTAAAATCTGAATGATTCTTTCAAACCCGATGGAAAAGCCGACCGCCGGCTCCGAGTTTTTGGCATACTTGCCGATCATATTGTCGTAACGACCGCCGCCGGCTATGGATGAACCGTATTGCCCGTAGGCGACTTCAAAAATGGGACCGGTATAGTAGCCCATGCCCCGTATCAAGGTGAAATCGAAGGTAATTTGATAATTGTCTTGAGCCAAAGTTTTGACGTTATCGATAATTTCTTTTAATTCCTTTACGGCATCGGCATGGAGGTCCGTCAAGCTGTCCAGGGTAACCTTTGCCACGTCCTCTACAAATTTTTCCGAGACTTCCGGCGTATAACCTTTTTCAACCAACTCGGCGGCTACCCCCTTCGCTCCGATTTTGTCCAGTTTATCCAGGGAAATGCAAATCGATTCGATATCTTCTTCTTTAAAACCTTTGGAGGTGATAAAGGCGGACAACAGTTTTCTGTCGTTGATTTTAACGGTAAAGTCTTTAAAACCCACCGCTCTTAAAGCTTTTGCCGTGGTGTCGATGAGTTCGATTTCCGCTTGATGTGTCCCGTCACCGATAATATCGATATCCATCTGCTTAAAGCTTCTGAAACGACCTTTTTGGGGACGCTCCGCCCGAAACACATTGCCGATTTGTATGGCTTTAAAGGGGCTTTCCAACAAATGGGCGTAGTTGGAGTAAAAGCGGCTTAAAGGCAAGGTTAAATCGAAACGCAAACCCATATCGCACAGGTCTTCGACTTGAGAGGTTGCCGTCGGTTTAAATTTTTCGCCCCGTTTTAAAATCGTAAACAACATTTTAACATTATCGCCGCCTTGGCTTGCCAAGAGTAAATCCAGGTTTTCGATGGCCGGGGTTTCGATATGATAAAATCCGTGTTGTTTGTAGATTTCTAAAACGGTGTTTTCAACCCGATCCCTCAGTTGCATTTCCTCGGGGGTAATATCCCTTGCACCTCTGACAGGTTTGGAACTGATCATTTACGCCTCCTCTATACGCACTTGACGATAGATTTTTTTACCTTTTTTAACCAGGAGTGCACCGTCCGTAAAATCACTTCGTTTAATTTCGTACTTGATATCGGTGATTTTTTCGCCTTCTATTTGAATACCGCCCTGTTGTACCAAGCGACGGGCTTCGCTGCGCGAGTGTGCCAGTTCCACCAATTCCAAAAAGGCTAAAATCGGCAAGCCGTCGCCCAAATCCTGAGCTTTTATGTTGATACCGGGTATTTCCGCGTCGGCACCGCCTTCAAACAAGGCCTTGGCACCGGCTTCCGCTTTTTGGGCTTCTTCTTCCCCGTGGATGAGTGCCGTTACCTCAAAGGCCAACACTTCTTTGGCACGGTTAATTTCGGCTCCTTTCAGAGCACCTAAACGGTTGACTTCTTCCATCGGCAAAAATGTCAATAAGGCGAGACATTTTTTAACATCGGCATCGTCGACATTACGCCAATATTGGTAAAACTCGTAGGGAGAGGTTTTCTCCGGATCCAACCAGAGGGCACCTTTAGCAGTTTTACCCATTTTAATGCCTTCGCTGGTGGTTAAGAGAGAAAAGGTCATCCCGTAGGCACTGCCTCCCTCTTTTCTTCTGATTAAATCGGCACCGGCAATAATGTTGGACCATTGGTCGTTACCGCCGAATTGCATTTTACAACCGTATTTTTTGTACAGGACATAAAAATCGTAGGCCTGCAGAAGCATGTAGTTGAATTCTAAAAAGGTCAGTCCCTTTTCCATTCTGTTTTTATAGCATTCCGCCGTGAGCATTCGGTTCACGCTGAAGTGTTTGCCGATATCTCTTAAAAAGTCGATGTAATTTAAATCCAGCAACCAATTGGCATTGTCCTCCATAATGGCCTTGTTGTCTTCAAAACTTAAAAACTTTTCAAAAATTTTTTTAAATTTTTCACCGTTCTGTGCAATGCGTTCTCTGGTCATGACCCGGCGCATATCCGTGCGACCGGAGGGGTCGCCGATCATGGTGGTACCGCCGCCGATCAGGGCAATGGGTCTGTGTCCGTGGCGTTGCATATGAGCCATTACCATAATCTGAATAAAATGCCCGATATGCAGGCTGTCCGCCGTCGGATCGAAACCGATGTAAAAAGTTACCGACTCCTCCCCGAGAAGTTTAATGATTTCTTCCTCGTGGGTACATTGTTCGACAAAACCTCTTTCCTTTAGTACGTCGTATACGTTTTTCACTTGACACCTCTTTTATCTATATAAAATCTACATTTAATCTGCATTTACGTCCGATAAATTAATTTTTATCTTACCATAAGTTGTTCTTTCAATGCAAATTAAGACGGTACTTAAAACTTCAAGCTATCCTAACCTCGGTTGTACCTGCCCGCAACTGTGTTCTTTTTCCGATAACGGAAAGTAATTCTTAGTTTTCTACAAAAAACTTTAAAATTAACCCCGGCTTTGATATACTTAACATGCTGTGAAATTATCACAACTTAAGGAGATAAAATGCTTATCTATATCATTATTATTGTCGCCGGTATTCTCGTCGACCAACTGACAAAACATGCAGCAATCTTATATTTGGAACCAATTTCTCAAATGCCGTTAATCCCCAATGTTTTTCACTTAACCTATATTGAAAATGCCGGAGCCGCCTTCGGAATGATGCCCGGTTGGCAGCTTTTTTTAATTGTCTTTTCCATTGTGACCCTTATCGGTTTAGTTTATATTTTTATCCATACACCGGGGGATCGTCGTTTTGTTGCGATGCGTCTGGCGTTATGTTTAATTATCAGCGGTGCTTTGGGTAATTTAATTGACCGCTTACGGTTTCAATACGTTGTGGATTTTTTGGATTTTCGATTAATCGGATTTCCTATTTTTAACGTAGCGGATATTTTTGTTGTAACGGGCGGTTTTTTACTGGCGTATCTGATCATTAAACGGCCGACTCTGGTCGACGTTTTGATGATTCGCATACAAAGAAAAAAAAAGAAAAATAAGCCGTCCTCCTATGTGAAGACCGGGCGGGTAAAAAGTTTAAAAAGTCACCAAACCCCGAAACCGACGGTCAGACCCTTCAAACAAAAAAACACGTCCGAAAAACGTAAACGTCCCCGCAAGGAACCCCAGGTGTACACCAATATTGAAGATGTTACCAAAAGAGAACGCATTACCTTTACACCGACACCGCCTTCGGGCACAAAAAAGAAAACACCGAAAAAATAACGGTGTTTGTCAAACGCCACCATCGACACGTCGCATTGCCGACGTGTTTTTTATGGTTCTGTCTATTAAGTTTATTTTTCTTTTTTACCCAACACTTTTACCATATCCAACTCCGTGCTTTTAATATGACCTGATGCCGCTTTAAAAGCTTTTGAGGCATCTCTTTGTGCGATACCGTCGATAATTTGGCCGTGTTCGCCCGTTAACGGGCGTTTATCCTCGATATTGTGGACGTATTCCATACGAATACGTTTGGTGTGTTCTCTGATCGAGTTAATTTGTGCGATAAGTTTTTTGTTGCCCGAAGCGTTGTACAAGGCTTCGTGAAAGGCAATGTCGTGATTGATAATGCCCATTTCGTCGTTGGCGATGGCGGCCTCTTCAAACAATTTGTTGGCCTCGGACATTTTTTGAATATCCGTTTCGGTTGCGTGATAAACCGCCAACTCCGCCGCCAAACCTTCCAACACACGTCGAATAGCCATAAAATCAACCAAATCTTCCAAAGACATCGGTGTAACAAAAGCCCCCCGTCCGGGGATCATTCCGGCAAGACCTTCCAATTCCAATTTTCGGATAGCCTCTCGCACCGGCGTTCGGGACACACCCAATTCCTCTGCCAGTTGCAACTCCGTTAAGCGTTCTCCCGGTGCCATGCGTCCGTCTACGATAGCATTTCTCAACGTTTCAAAGACAGATTCCCTCAGGGATTGGTTGTTGTTTTGAATAAGTTTCAATTTTTCGCGTTTTTGATAAGCGCCCTTTAAATCTGTCACGTTTCCTCCCATGTTTCGGTTACAAATACAAAATTGTAATGATGACTAAAATTTTCAGCAGCTTTTAAGGCCGTTGTACGATCGGTAAAATAGCCGACAACCGTCGGACCGGACCCCGACATGGTTGCGATGACCGCTCCCCGATCCGTCAGTTGTTGTTTTATTGTTTCAAGTTCCGGGTAACGGGAATAAACCACCGTTTCAAAGGCATTGCCGACATGAGGTGCCAGTGTTTGGAGGGACTGCCTTTTTCGGATACGCTCCACCAACTTGTCGACCGGCGGGTGGTCTTCCCGCTGAATGCGGTCCCATTCTTTAAATGCCCACCCGGTTTCGATGCCGATTTCCGGTTTAACGACAACAACGTGGCAACGGGGCAAGCTCGGCAATACGGCAACCCTTTCTCCGATACCTTCAACCAATGCGGTGCAGTTGTGAATACAATAGGGTACATCCGCACCGATTTGAACCCCCAAAGCTTTCAGTTTTTCTTCGTTTAAACCCAGTTGCCACAAGCGGTTCAGCCCCCTCAAAACGGCAGCACCGTCGCCGGAGCCGCCGCCGAGGCCCGCTCTTTCAGGTATACGTTTTTTTATATAAATATCAACGTTACGATAAATGTCAAAAGAAGATCGCACCAGAGCCAAGGCTTGAAGTATTGTGTTGTCCTTCGGTAAGGGGTTGCCGGTCACAACAAGCTTGCCCTCTCTTTGAACTTCTTCGATATACAAAACGTCCGCCAGACAAATACTATGGTTGACCATCCTCATTTCATGGTAGCCGTCTTCCCGAAGACCTACAATATCTAAAGCTAAATTAACCTTTGCGTATGCTTTTTCTTCTACTGCCGCCATCCTTGCCTCGCATTCTTTAAATTAAACGCCGTTATGACATTGCCCGTTCTTAAGTTTATTTATTATAGCATAAGTCTATCACAGCGAAAGTAAGTTCTTTAAGAGATAACCCTATGGTATAATATTTTTTATGGGAGCAGCAGCATGAACATAAAAACTTACAAAAGCTTTATTTTTGACTTCGACGGAACTTTGGTTGATTCCATGGGCTTGTGGCAAGCCGTCGACCATATGTATTTGGGACGTTACGGTATTCCCTGCCCCGAGGGGTTGTCACATCAAATATCCGGTAAAACCTTTCGGGAAACCGCCGTATTTTTTAAGGAAACTTTTCACTTGCCGGACAGCATCGAAACCATTGTGGCGGATTGGCACCATATGGCCTACGACTTATATATGGAAGATGTGCCTTTTAAACCCGGTATCCCCGAGTTGTTGGAAACGCTTCGCAGCCTGGGGTGTTCGGTTGCCATTGCCACCTCCAATTCCCGCACGTTGACAACCGCTTACTTAAAACACCGTAAGGCACAGCATTGGTTTGATGCCCTGAGCTTTACGGGGGAATTACAAAAAGGCAAGCCCGATCCCGCCGTGTTTTTACACGCCGCCGGTCAGCTGCAAACCGACCCTCGACATTGTATGGGGTTTGAGGATACTAAAGAAGGCATTTGCGGTTTAATTGATGCCGGCATGACAGCCGTCGCCGTGGAAGATGCCCATCAGGGCATTCGACGCGACCAAATTGTATCCTTGGCTCATTACTATATCGATGACTATTATCAATTATTGGAGGAGGTTCGTTATGAGTATTCACTTTGATAACGATTGGGAGAGCACTTTACAGCCCCAATTTTTACAACCATATTATTTGAAATTGCGAGAATTTTTAAAAAAAGAATACAGCTCGACCCGGGTTTATCCCGATATGTACGACATCTTTAACGCCTTTCACTACACCGCCTATTGCGATACCAAGGTTTGTATCATCGGGCAGGATCCTTACCACGGACCCGGTCAAGCCCACGGTTTGTGCTTTTCCGTTAAGCCCGATGTGAAAATACCGCCTTCTTTGCAAAATATTTATAAGGAATTGCAGAGTGATTTAGGCTGTACCGTTCCCAATCACGGTTACTTAAAAAAATGGGCGGACCAGGGGGTTTTATTGTTAAACGCCGTTTTAACCGTCCGTGCCGGACAGGCCGCCTCCCACCGCGGCAAAGGTTGGGAACACTTTACGGATTACGTGATTCGTAAATTAAACGAACGGGAAAAACCCGTCGTATTTATCCTATGGGGGAATTTTGCGATTTCAAAATCCGCCATGATTACCAACCCCGGTCACTACATCCTGAAATCCCCGCACCCCAGTCCCTTATCCGCCAACCGCGGTTTTTTCGGCAGCCGACCCTTTTCCAAAACCAATGCGTTTCTGGTCGACAACCACATGAGCCCCGTCGACTGGCAAATTGATTCGATTTAAAAGTACACTAATTGGTAATAATTTGCTTGAGATAACGGATGACCATATCCGCAAAACGGTCGATGTTTTTAATGTAGGCAAAGTCCTTCCCGTAAATCATTTTTTCCGCTTTCAGGTCGCTTTCTCTCCCGGTAAAGACGCCCAGCACCATAATCCCCTGCTGCCTTGCCCGACGCACTTCGATGGCGGTGTCAATAATGGCTTCCCGACCTCGATAAACGGGAATATCGGTTTGCAGTTTTGCTTTGCCGACCTTAATATCATTCGGACGACCGTCGGACAAAATAATTAAGACTTTATTGTCTTCCTCCCGTTTAATGAGTTGGGAGACAACCGTTCGTATCGCCAGACCGTCGCGGTTATTACCGGTGCAATGGTACTCGAAAATGTTTTCGTTCTTGGAAATGTTGTCGTGATAATCTCTAAAACGTTTGATGACCGTGTAATCTAAAAAAGAGCTGAAGCCGTTGACACGGGTGGGAATGTCCGCCAAAGTCAACGCCTGACTGAGAACATAGGCCTGGGCGGCTACCCTCGGTTGGTTGCGTCGTTGAGAGCCGCTGGCATCGATTAAAATATCGACGACAAAACAGCCCTTTTCGTTATCGACGGTACGTTGAAAGAGTTTGGTGTTGCTGCTCCGACCGACACGCCACAGGCGGTTGGCAACCAATTGCCCGCTGCCGGCTAAAATTCGGTCGGCCGCTTCCTCCTGAACCATGGTGCGAATGAGGGAATCCCTCAGTTTATTGATATTGCGTTGGTGCACCCTTTTATTGATGTTGTAGGCTATTTCGTTTTTTATTTTTGTACGCTTAATATACTCCTGCTGAAAGCCGTTGTCGTTCTGAGAACGAACCACGCCGTCGGTCATATGAATACGACAGGTTTCGTGGGTATTGCGACATAATTGTTGCTGCATGCGTCGGACTTCTTCCACGGGCAGGTAGGAGCTGCCGTAATGAAAGGATACCTTTTCGTAAATTTTTTCCAAGTCCTCTTCCCGAACTCTTAAAACGCGATTATCGGCGGCGGTTCCCGCCGCATGGTTTAACCCTTCGTGGGCAAGCATACCGTCGCTGATGGCTTCCAGTAATTCCTCGACCTCTTCGTCGGACAGGGGGGCTTCGTCATCGTCGAAATACTCTTCCAACATCCAGTCGTTAAAGTCGCTTTGGTTAAAATCCCGCCCTTCGTAACGGGCTTCCCGATCGCCCTCTTCGTTGAGTTGATACAGGGGAAAGTAACGCAGATAAATGCTCTGAATATTCTTTAATAAGCTTTCCGTATCTCGGGCGTTTTCAAGCGCTTCCAAATCTCTTATCAGGTTTTGGGTAGCGTGATCCATGCGAACACTTTTACCGACACGTTTTAATGCAATGCCGTGTTTCACCTTTTCCAGAAGATCGCCGGTGTGCATTTTATAAAAGTTTGCGACAATTGCTTCGTAGGCATTCTTACGAATATCCGCCACACCCGGCCGCTCCCGAATTACTTTTTCTTCGATCATCAGATCCGTCGATAATTGCAGCAAATTTAAAAGAATATTTTTGTCCAGCCCCGCCTGTACGCGGGTTTTAATAAATTTTTTTACTTTATCCCAATCGATATACAAACGCCTGGCACCGGCTGTTACCGCATGATAGAGGGCAACTTCTTCGGAAATAAAACTTTTTTCGCCGATATCCATGTGGTCGTCGTAACGACCGGACACGGTCCACATTAAGTTGGAAACCCGATTGTCGAAATCCGGATCTTCATATACCCATTTTGCATTTTGATCAGCCATGGTGCATCGTCCTAAAAAATATCTTCCGATGTCCAGCTGTCACGAATACGGGTGCGTATGACGTCCTCTACAATTTCTTTTTCATATACATCGAAGGTTTTTCCCGTTACGCCCATATTAACGGCTAAAACGGGCTTTAAGCCTCTGCGAATAGTGCGTAAACTCCCCGTAATTCCCCTTAAGTCGACGGATTTGGTGGATATTTCGGAGTTCATGGCTTTTTCCTGAAGATCCAAAAAGATACCTGCAAATTGTTCCAACATTTTGGGTTTTGCATCGGAAAATTCATTCTGCAAAATGACCATAATGGTCTCCTGATCGATTTTAGGTATATCAATAGTCATAAAGCGGGAGACCAGGGCTTCATTCAGCTCCTTGGTGCCGGCATATTCGTAGTTCATGGTGCCGATAAAACGTGTTGCGGGGTTTAAGGTAATCTTTTCATAACCGGGCACGTCGATAATTTTACGGTAGTCCAGGGCGGAGTGCAAAACAACCAAAGCGTCGTTTTTAGCCATGTTAATTTCGTCGAAAACACCGAAACCGCCGTTGACGGCACATTCGTAAACGGAGCCTCTGCGTAGACGTACTTCGTTGTCGATAAAGGTATCGGTTCCGATTAAACTCGTGCTGTCGGTGTTAACATGAAAGGAAGTGTTCCATTGGGGACGTTTGAAAAAGTGACAAATATTGTCCGCCAATACGTTTTTTCCAGTCGCTTTCGGTCCGACCAGCAAAATATTTTCGCCCTCCAAAATCGCACAGATAGCCATTTCCCAAATGTCTTTTCCGTAAAAAAGAGTAGTGGTTTCGGGAATTCTGTCTTTCAACCGATCTTCGATGGGGTATTTTTCAATAAAATTTTCGACATCATTCAGCAAAGCCGGTGATACGCCTTGGGCTTCCAGTTTCTTTCTCATTGTTTCTTTTTTCCTCTTTCTAATCGCTGGTTATAATTCTTTTTATATAGGTAGATACGATTTGTGCAAAATGAACGGGGTTTTTGGTGTAAACAAAGTCTTTACCGTAAATTCGTTGCTCCGTTACCAGATCCGCTTCCTTACCGGTAAAAACGCCCAACACGTAAACGCCCGCTTTTCTTGCTTTTCGCACCTCCGTCGCCGTGTCCGCTACACCGTGATAGCCGGTGTATTGGCCGTGGCGTTTTTCTGTCGTTCCGATTTTTGTAACGATTTGTGCGTCGTTGGGAATGCCGTCGGAGAGTACCACCAACAATTTGTTTTCTTCTCTGCGCTGCATTAAACGGTTAACCGCAGCCTTAATCGCCAGGCCGTCCCGATTGCTGCCTTCGCATTGGTACTCAAAAATATTTTTTGTTTCTTCGATCGGGTCATCAAAGTCTCTGTACTGTGTAAAGACCGTCACCTGCAACATATTGTTAAAGGCCGCTACTTTGGTCGGTAAGCCGGCCGATACCAAGGCGGTCGCCAAAATATACGCCTGGGTGGAGACCATTGCCTCCCGATGTTGCTGAGAGGCGGAGCCGTCCAACAACAGATAAACGGCAAAATCGCCGTCCCATTCTTTTTGTTTGCGGACAAACATTTTTCCCGGTTGCGTTCTGCCGATACGCCAAGCCCTCGGTGCGTTAAACATACCGACATCCGACGCGACCAAATCCTCTTGTTTGGCACGCACAAGGTGACGCAAAATAATGTCCCGCGTTCGATGAATGGTTTCTCGGTAAATTTTTTCTTTATCTGAAAACGCCGCCAGGTTTTCATCTCTTTGTCGGGTCGCATAGCGGATGCGTTTTTGGGCATCGGTGCCGCTTCTCAACACACCCTCGGTAACGTGCATGAGATACCCCCGATGAATACCCCTGCAAAGTGCACGCTCCCGAGTCGCTATTACCTCATCGGATAAGGCACTGTTTCCTTTAAAAAAACAAATTTGTTCTTTGACATCGGCAAATCGGTCCACTTGTATTTCGCCGGCGGCAGCAACGTTAACCGAGCCTTCTTTTTGATCCTCGAGTTCTTCTTCCAGATTTTTTTCGCCGTGGCGTTTGTAAAAATGTGCCAATATATTTTCGACGGATCCATCCTCTACCGGTGTCGCTACGGTTTTTTTCGGCACGCCGTAGCGGTTTATATAAAGCTCTTCCAACAGGATAAGGAGTTCCCCGGTTGTTCTTAATCGAGCGGCGGACAATATTTTCATCACAATAGCCGACGGTGTTTTTTGCAGTCCCGCCATGGTTTTAAACAATTCTTTCTCCGTGGGAGAAGCCTGATAATCGTCCGACAAATGCATGTAAAGATCCTTTGCCGCCATAATCTGCAGGTCAATGACACCCGGCCTTTCGTCGATAAGTTTTTGCCCGACATAAGGATAAATCACCAATCCTAAAAGTTCAGTCATTTTTGTTACATTGTAGCCGGCTTTACGCTTTTGTTTGAAAAAATTTTCCAACAGACCCCGGTTGATATAAAGTCGCCTGCCGCCGGCAATCAGACCGGCGTAAAGTGCCACGGCATCGGTGATGTATTTTTTTTCCTCTTCGTTGAGTTCTTCCTGAAAATCGCCGCAAACCGTCCACATTAAATGGGTTGAGCGTTGTTCTCGCAAATAGGCTTCATCTTCTTCATAGAAGTAAGTCATGGGTCCCTCCTTTCCGATTTATTGTTAAAATTTTAAGTACAGTATACCATAAAAACTTTTGACAAACACTTAATGGTAACCCCTTAAACCCTAACCGTTTATAAATTGCCGAAAAAAAGATACCTTGTATAAAAAGGTATCCGAGTCGTTTTTTTATATAAAAATTAATCTATCTTTTAACAGACGTACATCGTCTTCTGTATAGAAGGCAATGTGCCTATTTTCTTTTATAAGCTGAAGGTTTTATGAATAGCGACCATTGCTTCTTTTGCCCGCTCTTTATCGATTAGGCAGGAAATTTTAATTTCCGAAGTACTGATGGTTTGAATATTAATGCCCAATTTTGAGAGGGTTTCAAAAAATTTGGAAGCGACTTCCGCATTGGCGACAATGCCGGTTCCCACGACGGATAATTTTGCCACACCTTTGTCGTATTCAACTTTTTGTGCACCGACTTCAAAGGCAAATTTTTGCGTTAATTCCACCGCTTCCTGCAATTCGTCGACATTTACCGTAAAGGATATGTCGTTAACGGAAGTACGATTGACATTTTGTACGATCATATCGACGTGAATATCACCCTTTGCCAGGATCGAAAACAATTTAAAGGCAATCCCCGGTTGGTCCGGTACCTCGAAGACAGATATTTTTGCGATATTCTCATCGAGGGCTATGCCTCTTACCAATACTTTTTCCATAATGACATCCTCCTTAATCATGGTTCCCTCGGCGTCGTTGTAAGAGTTTCGCACCACCAAGGGCATTCTGTATTTTTCCGCCATTTCCACTGCACGAGGGTGCAGTACGCCGGCACCTAAGCTTGCCAATTCCAACACTTCCTGATAGGAAATCGACGGTAACTTTGTCGCATCACTTACAATTCTGGGATCGGCGGTATAAACGCCGTTAACATCGGTGTAAATTTCGCATTGTTTTGCTTTAAGTGCGACCGCCAGGGCAACCGCTGATGTATCGGAGCCGCCGCGTCCCAAAGTGGTGATATCGTAGTTTTGTGCCACACCCTGAAAACCCGCCGCGATAACAATTTTACCGTCGGCCAGCTCCTGCTTGATGCGACCGGCATCGATACCGGCAATGGTGGCTCTTTTATGCACGTCGGAGGTGCGTATACCGCATTGTGCTCCGGTTAAGGATACCACATCGTGTCCCATTGCACCGATGGCCATCGCCAGGAGAGAGATGGATACCTGCTCTCCGGTTGCCAGCAATACGTCCATTTCTCTGCTGGGCGGGTTATCACTGATGGCTTGCGCCAATGCAATAAGGTCGTCGGTGGTGTCCCCCATCGCCGAAACCACTACGACAATATTGTCGCCTTCTTTTTTTCTTTTGATGATGCGTTGGGCAACCGCTTTAATCCGTTCGATGGATTTAAGTGAGCTGCCGCCGTATTTTTGTACTACTAAACTTTTCATTTCGGTTTGATTTTGCCTTCGTTCCGTTTAAATCATTCATAAATTCTTGCGTAAAAATAATTTTCGGTAATTGCCCGGATTTCCTTTGCCAGGGCATTCATGCTGCCCGCATCGACGGATCTTGTCCAAGCGAAGAGGTGCCCGTCGGAGATAATAAGTTCTTTTCGGCCTGCGATTTGATTTATCTTTTCGACAACTTTTTCCAACATTTCGTTATTATCAACATTTACACGTATGTAGTAGGGGCCGTTAAATGCACCGCTGCCCATTTTTTCGATGGGGTTTTCAAAGCGTGTGGGTTTGGGGTCGATGTTTTCTTTCATGGCATTTATAATGTACAGCACATCGCCCACCACGGCATTGGCGGTGGCATCCTTACCGGCACCTTTGCCGTAAAATTGTAATTCTCCGATAATATCCCCGGTGATGGACACAATATTAAATTCGGAGTGTACATGGCTCATCATGGCGGTCTGCTTAAATAATACCGGCTCTACCGTACCGTAGAAGTCGCGATTTTTCAAATAGGAGTGTCCCAGATATTTAATATTGTAGCCGTTGTCCTGAGCCATTTCGATATCAACCGCACGTACGGATCTTAAAGAACGTTTTGCAATATCTTCGTCTTTAATGATACCGCCATACGCCAGGGAGGACAAAATCGCCAATTTTCTTGAAACGTCGAAGCCGTCAACATCCGCTGTAGGATCCGCTTCCGCAAAGCCCACCGCCTGTGCATCTTTTAAGGTTTCGTCGAAGTCTGCACCTTCCGCCGTCATCTTGGAGAGAATGTAGTTGGTGGTTCCGTTTAAGATACCTTTTATCTCGTTAACGCGGTTAATTCTAATTTCTTCTTTTAAGGTTTCAATAATGGGTATACCGCCGCCGACAGACGCTTCATACCGCAAGTATACGTTATTTTCGATTGCAAGGTCCAGGAGTTCTTTAAAGTACTCGGAGACAACCGCTTTATTGGCAGTCACCACATGTTTGCCTTTTTTTAAGGCCGCTTTAATTTGTTCGTACTCAAAATCCATCCCCCCTAACAGAGAAACAACTATTTTTATATCAGGGTCGTCTAAAATCTGATTGACGTCGGTAACAATTTGAGCGTCGGGATCCTTTACCTGTTTTGCGGGATCCCTGTCCAGTATTTTGGTAATAACCGATTTTTCATCTATATTGTTTTGAAATTGACCTTTGTTCAAGTTGATCAGTTCATAAACACCGGTTCCGATGGTTCCAAAGCCTAAAAGTCCTAATTTCAACTTTTCACCTCTTTTTATGATTAATATATATTGTCTAAATTTTAATTTGTATTGACTTTTGCAGTTTCCGTTTTTTATCACGCATACTGTCCGTTTGTTGCCCGTTTAATATAAAATGTAATGCTCTCTTTCGATGCGGTATTGTATTTCTCCTTTCTTATTGCTGTGTCGTACCGTTGTACGGCCGGTTACTCTAGATAAAAATTTTGAAAGCCGATTATTCAACGCTTTCAAAAAGTCTTATTAAATTCGTTGATTGGTCTTATGACATACACCTTATGTCTATCATCATATATCCCGGGTTTTTGACCTAGGGGACTCAACCATTTTTTTATTGCATGTTATCTCCTTAAATAAACACTTTTGCCTTTATAAGCAGTGCAGCCAAAGTTTTTAAGTAGTATATTTCCTCAAAACTGCGTATTCAATGCCCCATCGGTCTTTAACGTTTTTTCGGCAAAAGGTTTAAATTGTCGGTAATTGCTTGACAACCAACAGAACTACATCGATTTAATTTTTATAAGTGTTTTTATATAGAAAACACTTGTTTTTATATCTAAAGCATTCTATCATATATAAAGAAACGATTCAATAAAAATATTGGAGGAATCATGAAAGAACAATACATCAGCACCCGCGGCTCGCAGGAGCGGCTTACGGCTTCTTCCGCCATCATCAAAGGGATAGCATCCGACGGGGGTCTTTTTGTTAACGCACACTTAAATCGTATGAATCTTCCCTTAAAGGATTGGTTGACCTGTACAACCTATAGTGATTTTGCTCAAAAAGTGTTGGGATTATTTTTAACGGATTTCACGCCGTCACAAATAGAACATTGTGTTAGCCAAGCCTACGAAACCGGTAAATTTTCCGGTCGGGAGCCTGTACGGTTAAGAGCGGTCGGCGATCGGTATTTTCTCGAATTATACCACGGTCCCACCGCCGCGTTTAAGGACATGGCTTTAACGATACTGCCCCACTTAATGACCGCATCACTTAAAAATACGGGTGACGACCACCGTGTTTTAATTTTAACGGCTACTTCCGGTGATACCGGCAAAGCCGCCCTGGAGGGCTTTAAAGACGTGCCAGGTATCGGCATTGTGGTTTACTACCCCAAAGACGGCGTCAGCATTGTTCAGGAACGGCAAATGCTTACCCAGGAGGGCGACAACACCAAAGTTATCGGTGTTGTCGGCAATTTTGACGATACCCAAACCGGCGTCAAGAAAATTTTCGGCGATAAACAAACGGCAGAACAATTATCGAATAAAAATATTGTTTTGTCCTCGGCCAACTCCATTAATATCGGTCGTCTTTTACCCCAAATCGTCTATTATTTTTACAGCTATTTCGAATTGGTGCGATCCGAAAAAATTGCTTTGGGCGATGAGATTAATTTTGTTGTACCCACCGGTAATTTCGGGAATATTTTGGCGGGGTATTATGCACGTAAAATGGGTCTGCCCGTTCATAAATTTATTTGTGCCTCCAACACCAATTGCATTTTAACCGACTTTATGAATACCGGCGTGTACGACACCAAGCGTCCCTTTTATAAAACCTCGTCACCTTCTATGGATATTTTGGTTTCCAGCAATTTGGAGCGTTTATTGTACGACTTATGCGATGAAGATGCAAGCATTGTAAAAAATTATATGGATCGCTTAAATACCGATGGTTTTTACCGTGTCGACGAGGCACTTCTGGACAAGGTGCAAGCACTTTTTTACGGTGGTTTTGCGGACGAAGCCGCAACGGAACAGGCGATACGAAAAACCTTTAATGAGAAGGGTTACTTGATGGATCCGCATACCGCCGTAGCCGATGCGGTTTACGATGCCTACGTAGAAAAAATGTCGGACAAGACACCGGCGGTTGTTTTATCCACCGCCAGTCCTTTTAAATTTTCCCGAAGTGTGTATACGGCATTGTACGGTCAGAGTGAAGAAACTGCAAATCCCTTTGAGGAGTTAAAGCAATTATCTGAAAAAACCGGCGTCGCCGTTCCGAAACCCTTGCGGGATTTGGAAACAAAGCCCTTGCGTCACAATACCGTTGTTGAAAAGCAAAACATGGCAACGGTTTTAAAGGATTTTTAGGAGGTACACACCATGAGTAACGCCATTCATGTCCGGGTACCGGCAACTACCGCCAACCTGGGTGCCGGTTTTGATACCCTGGGGTTAGCGTTTAAACTGTACAACACCTTTACCTTCGAAGAAAAAAAAGACGGCAAACTGACCATTCGCGGTGTACCGACCCGTTATCAAAACGAAAGCAACCTGGTTTATCGTGCCATGTTGGAAGTTTTTAAAAGAGTTTCCTACAAACCGAAGGGCTTGTACATTCATTCCGAAGCCGATATTCCGGTAAGCAGAGGCCTCGGCTCCTCCGCTACCTGTATTGTGGCGGGGTTGGTTGCCGCCAATTTAATGACTAACACACCCCTGGAGGGTAAAAAACTTTACGATATTGCCGTTGCAATGGAAGGCCATCCGGATAATATTACCCCCGCAATGTTCGGCGGTCTGGTTGTTGCCGCATCAACCTACGAAGAGAACTTTTATTATAAAAAGCAAGTTCATGACAACATAACCTTTTACGGCATTATTCCGGATTTTAACTTATCCACCCGGGACGCCCGTGAGGCCTTGCCGAAGAGAGTTTCTCACAAGGACGCAGCCTTTAATATTTCCAGAGCGACGATGACGTACCTCGCCTTACTGGAGGGCGATTTACGCACTCTGGGTGCAATGGTCGACGATAAGCTCCACCAACGCTATCGAAAAAAACTCATACACCGCTACGACGATGTCACAAAGCTGGCCGGCCAGGTCGGGGCTGTCGCCACCTGTATCAGCGGGGCCGGTCCCACCATCTTGGCGATGGTGCCGGCAAAAGACGAATACTTTGCACAAAAAATGACCAACTACTTAAAGAAAGAGTTGCCCAATTGGCAGCTCATTCATCTGGAGCCGGACAACGTCGGTGTATGTGTCGGGTAAAACAATATGAAACAGGAATACTTAATCGTCAACAAAAAAATATTGCCCGATTGCTTCAGCAAAGTCCTGGAAGCCCGGGATTTATTGGAAACCTCCCAATGTCGGTCGGTCTCCGAAGCGGTTAAACAGGTGGGTATCAGTCGTAGCACCTATTACAAATATAAAGATTACGTCTTTTTACCCTCCGACGAAACCGGTCTTAAAATGACCCTTGCCTTAAGCTTGAGCAATAAAAAGGGTGTATTGTCCGAAGTTTTAAATACCGTCAGCAAACACCATTGCAATATTATCACCATCCATCAAGATATTCCCATTCATGACAGTGCCTATGTCACATTGACCTTAGACGCATGGGAGATGAGTGCAACAGTGGAGACCTTAATTCAAAATTTGACCGCTGTTGCCGGTGTCAACAGTGTCAGCCTTGTCACCATGCAAAAAAAATAACGGTTACCTGAAGGACAAAAAGGAACACCCGAATATGCATCTATATCAAATTGAAACTTTTCAAAAAGAAGTTTCCGTCAGCGATTACAAAAAAAGATTTGTCGATATTCCGAAGTTTACGGCTTATTGCAGACAATGCCCCAACTATAAAAAAAATTGGGCCTGTCCGCCTTTTAACTTTTCGCCCGAAACACTTTGGGATAACTACCGAACACTGCTGCTCTGTGCAAAAAAATTAATACTTCCCGAAGCATTAACCGAGCAGACCTACGATAAAAACACTCTTAAAACACTCTCCTCCCAAATTTTAACGCCAATTAAGCAGGGCCTGCTTTCCGAGTTGACGGCATTGGAGAGCAGGACACCCGACAGCCTGGTGCTATCTATGGGGCGTTGCGATGTTTGTATTACGTGTAGCCGTCTGAATAAACAACCGTGCAGATGCCCCGAACGATGCCGACACTCTATCGAATCCCTGGGCGGCGATGTCAACAAAACAATCGAAACGTATTTTAACGAAAAACTGCAATGGCCGAAAGAAGGCCAACTGCCGGAACACTTTTTTTTAATGGGCGGCTTATTAAAAAAATAAATGCAACCATAATTGTCATTTAAACTTAAACGCCCCGCCCGTATCCGATAATCGGAGACGGGCGGGGCGTTTTTCAGTTTTATTTACATTCTATCTGCCGATTAAACACACCTCTATTGCTTTAAACTTATTTTTTAAAGGCTTTTGCTATTAATTTTCCCAGTTCTACAATTACCAAAGGTGCAAAACTTGCCGCCGCAACAATCAACCATTCGTTCATATTTAAGTAAGTAACGGAAAAAATGCTGTGGGTAAAGGGCAATAACACCACAATTAATTGTAAGAATCCGGAAACAACAATGGCTTGCCATAAAAATTTGTTTTCAAACAACCGATCGTTAAAAACCGTCTTTCCACCCGCTTTTGCATTGAGTACATGGGTCAGCTGCGATAACCCCAACACCGCAAAAATCATGGTGCGTGCTTCGTCGATGCCGTAGTTGGAATACCCGTAATAAAATACGGCTAAGGATATAACAGTCAGTAAAACACCGTGCAGGATAATTCTGCCGCCCAACCTGTCAGCAAAAATGGAGGATTGAGGGTCTCTCGGTTTTTGCGACATGATATCCGGCGATGCCTTTTCCATGCCCAATGCCAGGGCCGGCAGGGAATCGGTCACTAAATTAATCCATAAAATATGGGTCGGCAACAAGGGTCTTTCCCAGTTGAGGATGGTCGCCGTAAAAATAATTAAAATCTCGGCAATGTTACAGGACAATAGGAAGTGTACGGCCTTTCGAATATTTTCAAAAATGCCCCGACCTTCTTTAACGGCGGATACAATGGTGGCAAAGTTGTCGTCGGTTAAAATCATATCCGACGCTTCCTTCGATACATCGGTGCCGGTAATGCCCATGGCACAGCCGATGTCGGCTTTCTTTAATGCCGGTGCATCGTTAACACCGTCGCCGGTCATGGCAACCACACCGGATTTTTTTTGCCACGCATCGACAATCCGCACCTTGTGCTCCGGCGATACTCTTGCATACACCGTTGTTTTTTCGATATTGTCCAATAAATCTTCATCGGACATTTTTTCCAATTCCACGCCGGATAAGGCCTGATTGTTTTCGGTATAAATGTTTAAATCTTTTGCAATGGCAATGGCCGTGTTTTTATGATCTCCGGTTATCATCACTGTGTGGATACCGGCTTGATGACATTCTTCGATAGATACTTTTACTTCTTCTCTGGGCGGGTCGATCATACCCATCAAACCGACAAATACCAATTGACGCTCCAGGTTGTCGTAGGTGACTTCCGGCTCGGTATCAAAGGGTTTGTACGCCAATGCCAGGACACGTAGGGCTTCGTCCGCCATATCGGTATTCACTTGCAGAACTTTTTGTTTATAGGTTTCATCGATAGGCAACACTTCACCGTTTTTATAGTAATGGGTTGCCAGGTTGATGACCTCGTCCGGTGCCCCCTTTGTAAAGGAGTAATAGCCCTCTTTGCTTTGATGCAAGGTGGTCATCATTTTTCTGTCGGAATCGAAGGGCAGTTCGCCCACTCTGGGTAAATCCGCAAGGATTTCCTGCTTTTCGATTCCCAAACGTTTCGGGAAGGCGACAAAGGCTACTTCCGTCGGGTCGCCGATTTCTACCGTTTCACCGTTTTTTTCGTTGATGGAGGCATCGTTACTCAGCATGCCGATAGTTGTTAAAAAACGTTCGTGGGTGTTAAAATCTTCCCGACTGTTAAAGTCTTCGGCGTTTTTCGGTTTGCCCTCGGTAAATACTCGGACAATGGTCATTTTGTTTTGTGTTAACGTACCTGTTTTGTCCGAACAAATAACCGAGGCGGAACCCAAGGTTTCTACCGCCGGCAATTTACGAACAATGGCATGTTTTTCCACCAAACGTTGGGTTCCCAATGCCAAAACCACGGTTACAATGGCGGGTAGCCCCTCCGGAATGGCCGCCACCGCCAAGGAGACGGCAACTAAAAAGGTTTCCAGAACATCTTTACCGCGAAAGATATCCGTTGCAAAAATAATGCCGCACGCCAGTAATGCACCGATTGCCAAGATTTTTCCCAATTCGTTGAGTTTCTTTTGTAAGGGAGTGGCAACGGTTTGTGTCGATTGCAACATACCGGCTATTTTACCGATTTCGGTATTCATACCGGTTTTGGTAACAATAAAGCTACCTCGACCGTAGGTAACCAGCGAAGACATGTACACCATGTTAATCCGATCCCCCAGGGAGGTTTCCGGATCGGGCAATACTTCAGTCGCCTTGGTGACGGGCAACGATTCGCCGGTTAAGGCGGATTCCTGGATTTGCAAAGACGCCGCATCAAAAACACGACCGTCCGCGGAAACGTAGTCCCCGGCGTCCAACAGAACAATGTCACCGGCTACCAAATTTTCCGCTTCGATCATATGTTCCGTACCGTCTCGCAGCACCTTTGCCAGAGGTGTTGTCATTTTTTTGAGCGCTTCCATGGAATTTTCCGCTTTGTTTTCCTGTACAACACCGATAACGGCATTTACAACGACAATCACCAAAATCAGCAGGGCGTCACTCACTTCGCCCATAATGCCGGATATAATGGCCGCAGCCATTAATACGATAATTAAAAAGTCTTTAAATTGTTCGATAAACATGCCCAACAGAGTTTTACGTTTACCTTCAATCAGTTTGTTTTTACCGTCGACCTGAAGCCTTTTTTCCGCTTCCGATTGGGTTAAGCCTTTGGTGAGATCCGTTTTGTAGTGCTCTGCCACTTCGCGGATATCCATCTGAAAGGTTTGCCCGGATAAAGTCTCCGACTTTTCCACTGTTTTTTCCATAATTCTCCTCTCTTAAAAAAAAAAGACCTTTCACCCCTGCGGTGAAAGGTCTTACTCACAATTAAATTGCCGTTTAGCCGGAGATATTTTCTCGAATTGACGACTAAGCGAACCTTGCGGGCGAGTTACTCCCCTAATCACGGTTAATATAGCATAAACATTTATAAAAGTAAAGTGAAATTACAATGATGCGATTTGAGGTGTTTCGATGTATTCGAGGACAATCCTCTCTGTTTAAAGAATTGTTTTTTAACACTTTATATTCTTAACATATTCTTTATGTTTTACATTTTACAAATAAATTATAATTAATTTAATTGTATAAGTTTCAGATGAAAGGATCTGTGCCCTATGTTGAATCACCGATACAAAACATTCATACAAGTTGCCAAAGACTTAAGCTATACAACCGCCGCGCAACACTTGTGTCTGACACAACCGTCCGTCAGTAAACATATTCGGTACATCGAAAGCGAGTTGAATGTTAAGCTTTTTGATTACGAACACAAACAACTGCATTTGACTCCGGAAGGTCGATATTTATTTAATGAAATTTTGTTATTGGAACGCCAAATTGCAAAAATTAAACAAAGGCTTGTGGGACCGCCTGTCGGCTACACACTTTATATCGGAGCCAGTCGCACCATCGGTGAGTATTATTTGCCCCTGTATACCCGTTTGTTTAAGAGTGAGGACCTTCGTTTCGATTTAACTGTCGGTAATACCGATTTTTTTGGCAAATGCGTTGATTAAAGCGGAAATTGACTGTGCTCTGGTTTCGGGACCGATCGACCGATTCGGCGGTTTATCCAAACGTGTTTTTTACGAAGACCGCATTGTTTTAGCGGGCGCGCCGAACCATTTTCTGTCAGGTAAAACCGTCAGCTACCGAGAAATTTTATCCGAAAATATTGTTTTAAGAGAAAAGGGTGCAGGTATTTATCAGGCATTAAATGCCGCCTTAGACAAAAAAAACAGTTCCTGCAAAGAGTTTACCCGTGCACTGACGTTTGACAATATCGGTCTGATCATTAAATTATTGTATAACGAGCCATGGCTTTCTTTTTTCTACCTCTCCTCGATCCAAAAAGAATTGGATGAAGGCCTTCTTGCGGAGGTATTTATTTCGGATCTGGATTTAAGACAAAAATATTTTATGATCTTTAATGACCATTTGGTTCAACCTTCTAAAATAGATCTTCTCTACAATTTAATTAAAGAAGAGGTTTAAACCGCTTCTTTAATTGTCCTCCGTATGAAAGGCTTCATAAATTTCTTCTTTTATTTTTAAATAGTTTTCGTCAACAATATCGGCTCTCGGAGTATGGTTGAGTAATTTTTCGGTATAATCTACCGTGTATGCTTTGCTGATGCCGCCACCGCCCGCCGTCATAATTAATATACGGGTACCCAAGGTTAAGGCTTCGTCGATATCGTGGGTGATCATAAACATTGTCGGCTTATTTTTGTGCCACAAACCGCGAATAAAGTTTTGCATTTTTATTCTGGTAATCGCATCCAAAGCACCCAGCGGTTCATCCATCAGCACCAACTCCGGGCGGTTGGCCAATACACGTGCCAATTGTACCCGTTGTTGCATCCCTCCGGATAATTCAAAAATATATTTATCAATATCTTTGGTCATGCCGATTTCCACAAGCAAATTTTTTACCAAGTCTTTTATTTTGTCTTTCGGTATACCCCTGCTTTTCGGCCCGAAAGCAATGTTTTCTTCGACAGTCAACCACGGGTATAAAGTTTGGTTTTGAAAGATAACCCCTCTGTGCCAAGAGGGACCTTGGACAGGTTCGCCCTTAAAATTAATTTGACCGTCCTGTATTTTTAAAAAGCCGGCCAGTAAATTTAACAAAGTACTCTTGCCGCACCCGGAAGGGCCGACAACACATACAAATTCGCCCGAAAAAATATCAAGATGGACGTCCCTTAAAATCGCCTCCTGATTGGTATCGTAAGCAAAGGTAAGGTCCTGAATGTGGACTAAGGGATTTTGTTGTCGATTCATTACTGCCCGCCCCTTTCTTTAACGGCTTCTTCGATATAAACAGGGTTGATAAAGGTTTCGATATCGGTGCTTTGGGGCACCTGTCGTATTTCATTTTGTATCGCTAAAAATTCGCCGATTTCAGACATGATTGTTTTTAAGTTGCCGATTTTTCCCCGTTTTCCCATATAGTCTTCCGAGAGTAAGGTTTCCGCCGGCAGCCAAATGGTTCCCTGCATTTGCTGTAGAGCGGACTCCGGCGGTATCTCCAGAGCTTTAGCTACAACGGTCGCCGCTTTTTGCGGATCATCTCTGTAACTGTCGCCGGCTTTTGCTATGGCAGCCAATATCTGCGAAGTAATGTCCGGGTATTGTTGTGTAAAGCCTTTTCTCCCCAACATAATATTGGCGGTTACAATCCCCTCTTTTGCCAAGTCCTCCGACGAAACCAACACCTGTCCATGATCGGCTATAATCGTGCTGAGCACCGGATCCCAGGTGTAAACGGCGTCGATATCGCCTCTTTGCCAAGCCGCCGCTATTTCGACGGTTTTCATATCCAATAAATCGACTTCTTCCGACAGCCCTTGGCTTTCCAATACTTTTGCCAAACTGTAGTGGGAGGTCGAGGCGAAGGTCGTTGCTATTTTTTGTCCTTTTAAATCCTTTAAGCTTGTTATGCCGCTGTCTTCCCGAACAACCAGGGCTTCGTTTTTCCCCAACAGTTCATGAACCCAAATCAACTCTACCTCCAATTGATTGGCCATGGCAATAATACCGTTGGTAATACCCATACTGGCAAAGTCGATCGCACCGGATGCCAATGCTTTGTTGGCTTCAACACCGGAATCGAAAACTAAAAAGTTTACTTCTACGCCGTGACTGTTTAGTTGTTCCGCAATGGAATTGTCGGCAATGGCAATCATTTCGTCGTTAGGCACTCTTAAGTAGCCGATATTAACCACCGTCGGTTGGTTGCCTTTTTCCGAATCTCCGACATTGTAATTGGTGTAGGAGATAACTAAACCTACCATTACAAAAAGGACAATGCCCAGTTTAATGAGTTTTCTTTTTAAGCGCATTATCCCCGTCCTTTCCAAAAAACCAGATTTTTTTCAATATACAACATTGCCCGGTCAATCAATAAACCGGAAAGCCCCATAATAAAAATACCGACAAACATCACATCGCTCTTTAAATAACGGGACGCGTCGATAACCATCCAACCGATTCCCGAAGTGGCGGCCGTCATTTCCGCCGCTACCAAGGTGGTATAGGCAAACCCGAAAGCGTTGCGCAGACCCGTAAAAATTTCCGGCAGACAGGCCGGCCAAATAATTTCAAGGAAAATTTTTCGTCGGGACGCACCTAAGGATTCGGCACTGAGAATATAATCTCTTCTGATATTACCGATTGCCGATACACAGGCAATGTATATCGGTGCAAAGGCGGCCAAAAATAATAGCATAATTTTAGAGCGGTCATCGATGCCCATCCATAAAATGAGCAGAGGATAATAGGCCAAAGGCGGTATCGGTCTGTAAAATTGAATAAATGAATCAACCAGACTTCTGATTTTTTTACTGTAACCGCTTAAAAAGCCGAGGGGTACCGCCGTAACAAAGGCGATAAGCAAAGATAAAAATAAGCGGACAAAACTGGCTCGCAGGTGATGACCGAAGGAAATCCCCGAATAGCCGTTGCGAACAATGGAAGTGAAAGTTTGCCAGACACGAGTCGGCGAGGGAATCATCACCGAATCTCGTTTTAATACCGTTGTGTAAACAGCCCATAATAGAAATACCGCCACCCATGCACCGTAGCTGAGCCATTTGTTATTTTTACTGTTTAAATCTTCTTTAGTCAATCATTCACCTTCCTAATTAAAGCAAAGTCGAAAAAACCCTCCGGGTTTTTTCGACATGCAGTTTTTTACGTATTTAGTTTAGTTGAAGTTGTAGTCCGTTACGATGGGATCGCGTCCTTGAACCTGATCGTTGTAAAATTCATATTCACTGACACCCAGGAAGGATCCGTCTAAATTATAGACATTTTCGTATCCTCTTTGGATTAAAGCTCTGCACATGTTGTAGGAGCGTTGGCTGGAACGGCAGTGAACATAAACCGGTTGATCCATGGGGATTTCGTCCAGTCTGTTTCTGAACTCACTTAAAGGAATATTCACCGCTCCTTTAATGTGGGACCGTTCGTATTCGTGTTTTTCTCTGGCATCGATAATCATCGCACCGGATTCTACCAATTCTCTGATTTTTGTGACCGGAACTTTTTTAAAATCTCCGTTTAAGATATTTAAGCCGACCAGGGCGGCGTGGTTAACTACATCTTTTGCCGTGGAGTAATGGGGCGAATAGGTTAATTCCAATTCCTTTAAATCCTCGAGGTTGGCTCCCAGCATAATGGCCGTGGCGATAACGTCAATCCGCTTGGTGACATTGCCTTTACCGACCGCTTGGGCACCCATTACCTGACCGGAGGGCACGGCAAACAACAACTTAAAGAAGATGTTGTTGGAACCCGGCATAATACCGACACCGTCTTTCGGAATGATGTAAGCAAAATCGTAGGGAATGCCCGCTTCTTTTAATTGTTTTTCGTTCATCCCGGTGCTGGCAATATTTAAGTCGAAAACCTTAACGGAAGAGGAGCCGATAACGCCTGTGTTGACATAGGTGCGACCTCTCATATGGTCTGCCGCCGCACGGGCTTGTCTTTGTGCAGGTCCCGCCAAAGCCAAAGTTGTCGGTTGTTTTGTGAAGAAGCTGGTAATTTCAATCACATCGCCAACGGCGTAAATGCTCGGATCTTCCGTTTGGTAATGGTGATTGACTTTTACATAGCCTCTTTCGTTAACGGCAAGCCCCGCCGCAACGGCCAATTCGCTGTTGGGAACAACGCCCGCCGACAAGAGAACCGCCTCCGCCGCAACGGTTTTACCTGAAGCTAAAACAACACTGTCTTCTTTAATTTCCGTTACATAATCTTCAAGATACAAGGTCATACCTTTGTTGTAGATTTCACGGTTAACGGTTTGAACCATATCGTAATCCAACGGTACGATGATTTGATTTTGTGCTTCAATTAAAGAGACGTTAAAGCCTGCGTATTTAAAGTTTTCCGCCGCTTCTATCCCGATGTAACCGCCACCGATTACCGCAACATTTTTAACATCTTTTGCTTTTAAGAATGCCATCAACGCTTCTAAATGAGAAACGGTTTTTAAAGGGAATACGTTTTCCTTATCGATACCGACAATGTTTTTGGGACGAATTGCCGACGCACCGGTTGCAATAACCAATTCGTCGTAAGGTTCTTCGAAAGTTTCGCCTTTTTCCACGTCTTTGACAACAACTTTTTTATTTTGTCTGTCGATAGATACCACTTCGTGGTTAACCTTTGCATCGATATTGTATTGATTTTTAAACTCTTCCGGTGACATTAACAGAAGGTTGTCGGAGCTCTTAATTAAACCGCTGATGTGAAAGGGTATACAGCAATTCGAATAAGAGACATAGGGTCCTTTTTCAAACATTTTAATTTCCGCAAATTCATCTAAACGACGTAAACGAGCCGCTGCGGAAGCACCGCCTGCACAACCACCGATAACAACTAATTTTTTACCCATGTTTTTTCTCCTTAAATTATTTATTTATATGATCCGGAATCGGTAAAATATTTACCTTACCGCCAAATGCTTTTAAGCCTATAATACCGCCAGTAACCATTGACAGCAAAAAGATCCAACCTGAAAACGAAAAGTTTGCAATTGCGGAATACATCGCCCCGATATTGCAGCCTAAGCCGAAACGGGAACCGAATCCCAACATCAAACCGCCTAAAGCGTAATAAAAGGCATCTTTTGCCGAGAAATCAAAATCGATTTTAAAGCGATGCGCCATTAAAAAGGCCAAGGTACTGCCAAAGAACAAACCGATGTTTCGAATCGTTCCGCCGTCACTGAGCAAGCCGGCATCCACTTTTGCCAGGTGGGACCCGAAATTCAGCTCTGAAAAAGTCACGCCCAGTTTTTGAAGTACGGCAACATCCAGGGTGACTAAAGCGGTCGACACACCCCATGCTTTGCCGGTTGTTACCATTACAAAGACCGCGCCGAAAGCTAACGCGAGCGCGCCGACAACAAAATCCCAACGTTCTATGAAAAGTTTGTGATAGGTGGCGTAAGAAAAAAAGGAACGATCTTCGCCGCTATAGGGTAGCTCAAAATCCTCGTAATCGCCTTTCGGATCTTGATAGGTATTGTTTTCTTTACGTTTTTTCTCGTAAGTTTTGGCAATCCCATAAACCCCACCTAAAAGTGCAAGGGTTAGGATAAAAGATCCCAAATAGCCGAATACTTGAGGGAAGTGTAGACGTACCCCCATTTGACCCAACGCCGTACGGTCAAAGACCTCTCTCGCCCAGTGACCCGGCGCAGCGGCTAAAACAAAGAAGATAAACGCAATCAAGGCTCTGCCTTGACCTTCTCCGAAATCCGCTAGGGTACCAGAGCCGCAACCGCCTGCCAGCATCATACCGATTCCAAATACCATACCGCCGACAACGGTTGCCAAGTTTGTAAAATATACGTTTTGTGTGCCGGGAATAATGGCTTGCCCCTCTTGTGCCATGTAAGCCGGAAGGGCACCGCCCATGGCGGCTTTCCATTGAATGCCCATAAAAATAAATGCCGTTACACCGACTAAAAGAATTAAGGCGGTGGTTAAACTACTTTCACCTCGCATATAAATGCGTTTGACGCCGCCGGCAAACCCGAAACGGGATCGGGTTAAAATATAGCCCAGGATAACACCTGCAAATAAGTAGATGCCCAAATTGTCTTTGAGTGTTTTGACATAAGAACCGAAAATAAAAAGACCAATAATCAATAAAACGCCTGTTGCAGTTTGGGAATAGGATTTCCCTTTGTTCATTTTTCTCTCCTAATTTAGATGATTTAAAATAGAATGTTTATTATAATTGTGTTAAATTATAATTTAACAACTCCACTTTGTAAAGTCTAATTTAGAATGTGGCTATTCTTTACGGGAATAGCTGTTTCAACTGCAATGTTTGTTTAATGATTTTACCCTTATCGAAAAACTTTATAGGCGTCGGCAACGGCTTCAGATTGAATGCCGTCAACACATACCGTGAATGACCCGGCTTGTTCACCTGCCGATTGCACGTCGCTGTAGGCAACAGGCAACTATAAAGCGGTTCACTTCGCCGGTCATTCCAAATTTTTTTATGCTTCTCACCCAAAGCCTATTATCGCTTTTGTTATTTGTCAACCGTACGGTCTCTTTTTACTTATTCATATAAGCTTTTAAACGTTCTTCAACTTTCTTTAAGGTTAAGGCATAATTTTGCTGCTTTTCTCTTTCCGCCGCAACAACTTTTTCCGGTGCTTTTCCCACAAATTGCGGATTGTTGAGCTTACCTTCGACCCGTTGTAATTCTTTTAAAAGTTTTTCTTTCTCTTTGTTCAGCCGTTCCATTTCCTTTTCTTTATCAACCAAATCATCTAAGGAAATAAACATTTCGACCCGATCCACCACCATGCTGATATAATCTTCGGACACATCGGTCGAATCGATGATTTTAATTTCAGATACGGATGCCAGGCTGATAAAGTAATTCGTGTAAGTTTCCAAAACCGTTTGAACATCGGCAGAGGGGTGTGCGACATAAAGTGCCGCCTTCTTGGAATGGGGCACCTCTTTTTCCGCACGGATATTCCGAATATGTTTAATGGCATCCATCATAAAGTCCATCTTGGCGACTTCTTCCGGGAATGCCCATTCGCCTCGACGTTCCGGCCAAGGTGCTATAATCATCGGTGCCTGTTGGCCTGGCAAGTAGGTGTTAAGCTCTTCCGTAATAAAAGGAATAAAGGGGTGGAGCAAACGCAGTGTTTCAAGCAAAACTTTATTTAAAACGTACAATGCCGTTTTTTTGGAGACTTCGTCCTCGCCATACAGTCTGAACTTAACCAGTTCTATATACCAGTCGCAGTATTCGTTCCATGTAAAGTCGTACAATTTGGCGGCGGCAATCCCCATTTCGTACTTGTCCATGTTTTGGGTAACTTCTTCGCACAAGTCGTTGAAGCGGCTTAATATCCATTTATCTGAAATTTCCAAATTTGTCATGGCTTCCGCTTCGTATTCGAAGATATTCTCTTCGGTGTTCATCAACACAAAGCGTGCGGCGTTCCATATTTTGTTGAGGAAGTTTCTGCTGGACAAGAGTTTGTCTTCCTGCCAGCGAATATCGTTACCCGGCGAGTTGCCCGTCATCAGTGTAAAACGCAGGGCATCCGCCGAGTAGTTTTCAATAATTTCCAAAGGGTCGATGCCGTTACCCAAGGATTTGCTCATCTTGCGGCCTTGGGCGTCTCTGACCAAACCGTGGATATACACATCGGCAAAGGGTACTTCGCCTTTTTTGTAGAGCCCCATAAAAATCATACGGGCTACCCAGAAAAAGATAATGTCGTAACCTGTTACCAAAACCGTATTGGGATAGAATTTTTTTAAGTCTTCGGTGTCTTTCGGCCAACCTAAGGTTGAAAAGGGCCACAACCCAGAAGAAAACCAGGTGTCCAAAGCATCTTCATCTTGGGTGAAGCGTTCGGAGCCGCAGTCGGGACAAGTGTCGGGTTTTTCCATGGCAACCACCATTTTTCCGCAGTTGTCGCAATAATACGCCGGTATTTGGTGTCCCCACCACAATTGTCTGGAAATACACCAATCGCGGATGTTTTCCATCCAGTTAAAGTAAATTTTACTGAAACGGTCGGGTACAAATTTCGTGTCGCCTTTTTTAACGGCATCGATCGCCGGCTCCGCCAAGGGTTGCATTTTAACAAACCATTGTTCGGAAGTCATGGTTTCGATGGTGGTATCGCAACGGTAGCAACCGCCGACGTTGTGTACGTGGTCTTCGATTTTTTCCATGTACCCTGCCGCTTCCAAGTCCGCAACAATTTTTTTACGGGCTTCGTAACGATCCAAGCCGGCATAGGCACCGCCCAATTCATTTATACTGCCGTCCTCGTTGAGGATATTTATTTCTTCCAAATGATGACGCTTGCCGACTTCGTAGTCGTTGGGGTCATGGGCGGGGGTCATTTTAACCACACCGGTTCCGAAGCTCATGTCCACGTAGTCGTCCGCGACAATGGGCATTTCTCTGTTTACCAAGGGTAGGATCGCCGTTTTTCCGATTAAATGACGGTAGCGGTCGTCCTCGGGGTTAACGGCAACACCGGTATCCCCAAGCATGGTTTCAGGACGGGTGGTTGCAACAACCAATACCTCATCGCTGTCTTTGACGGGGTAACGAATATGCCACAGATGTCCGGCCTGTTCGCTGTATTCGACTTCCGCGTCGGATAAAGCGGTTTTACAGTCGGGACACCAGTTGATAATTCGGGAGCCTTTATAAATGAGTCCTTCGTTGTACAGGTCCACAAAGGTTTTTTTAACGGCTTCACTGCAACCTTCGTCCAAGGTAAAGCGTTCTCTGTCCCAGTCACAGGAAGCGCCGAGTTCTTTCGTTTGTTGGCGAATGCGGTCTCTGTATTTTGTCGCCCATGCCCAGGCTCTTTCCAAAAAAGTTTCTCTACCCAGTTCTTCCTTGGTGACACCTTCGGTTTCCCATATGTTTTGCGCCACTTTTACTTCCGTAGCAATACTGGCATGGTCCATACCGGGCAGCCACAAAGCGGCATAACCCTGCATTCTCTTATATCTGGTCAAGACGTCCTGCAGTGTATCGTCAAATGCGTGCCCCATATGTAATTGACCTGTAATATTCGGTGGCGGCATGACAATGGTAAAGGGTTTTCCGTCGGCGTGCACCTCCGGTTTAAAGTAACCTTTTTCTTCCCACCATCGGTATATTTTTTTTTCAACATCACTCGGTTGATACACCTTAGACATTTCTTTGTTCATAATTACCTCACTCTAATTAAATCTCTACGTTAAGCGTTAATTATATCAAATAGTTCTTTAGTATAAAAGTATTGCTTTATTATATTTACTCACAACAAATTGGCAGACGGAATGTATTAATGTTATACGGGTTAAACGAGTATCTGTCCCTATTTTTAATTTATGCGTTCCGTCTCAGACGGTGACTTCGGATCCTTTATGTCGTTTGTAACAGATTTTTTTACATGCGTATAAGCTCAACTTTCGTCTTTGACAGGGGCGTCGTCCCCTACAAAATAATGTAAAATTCCTTTTAAAATTACAGCTCGATAACCTGCAAACCGTAAGGTGTGAGCCGTCCAACAAGCGTTCGGGTATTCAAGTCGTCACGCAATATGGACGTGCCAAACTGCCCGGCACCGCCTGATAATTCATCTCTTATGTTCCTATATCCTACCACTAAGCGTTGCGTAAGCCTTGCGGCGTTGCCTTTATTCGCTTACTTCCTTTCGCTCATACCGGCACCGCCTGATAATTCATCTCTTACGTTCCTATATCCTACGCTAAGCGTAAAATAAGCCTTGCGGCGTTGCCTTTATTCGCTCACTTCCTTTCGCTCATACCGGCACCGCCTGATAATTCATCTCAAAAAAACGGCTCGGAGAGTCAACTCTCCGGCCGTTTGTTTTGTTCTGATTTGCAAGGCTTATTTTACGCTTACATCATCCAAATAATAGGTTAATGTCAGAATGGAGTCGGTAATATTTACATTTTCAACTCTAACGTCCTGCGGTACTTTTAAATCCAAGGGAACCAAGTTTAATATGCCTTTGATTCCGGAAGCAACTATCATATCCGCCAATTGTTGGCCGACCTCCCGAGGAACGGATAAAACGGCAATACTGACACCTTCTTTTTTTACAAAGTCAATAAAGTCCGCCGTGTCTTTAACGGGGACATTTCCGACCTCTTTACCGATTTTTTCGGGATCGTTGTCGAACATGGCTATGATTTCTATGTTTTCGTGACCGAGTCTCTCAAAGTTGGATATGGCACGACCTAAGTTACCGGCACCGATAATCACCGATTTGTATGTTCTGGACAGTCCCAAAATGTTACGAATGGCTTTTTTAAGATCCGTAACACGGTAGCCGTAACCCTGTTGACCATAGGCACCGAAGGAATTTAAGTCCTGTCGTATTTGCGATGCCGTCAATCCCATTAACTCCGATAACTGCTTTGATGAGATTCTGTCAACATCTTTTGTTTCCAAATCTTTTAAATATTGATAATATCTCGGTAACCGTCTGACGACAGTAATCGACACATCGGATTTTGCATTGTTCATACTAACACCTCCATGATCCATACACGCCCTGCTCTATCTTTACAGGAGATGAACAATTTATTTCATTATACTCTAAAAATTTTAACATATCAATTTATAAACCCGGATAGTAAAATTAAGCTAGACAATTAAATAAAAATAAGCCACATGTGA
>CAYFTR010000016.1:0-21415 GCA_964346185.1 uncultured Lachnospiraceae bacterium
GGTTGCATAAAGAATGTTCGAGAAAATGTGTCTACTATATTGACATAAGTCCATAAAGGCATCTAAATCTAAATCGATATGATCGGATAATTGTTCATATAATGTTTTTGCCATTTGTAAATGTGTTGGAAAGTTCAAGATGTGCCTCCTTGTCCTTTAGTTCAGCCTCCAACCTTAGTATCATCTTACAACAGCAATAAAGAAAATATTTTAATACAATGTTAAATATTTATGAAGCAAAACTGAAGATCAAAATACGACGGCGTATTATCCCAAAAAAACGATGTTTTTGTATCATCAAAAAATGACGCTCCCTTGCTGCAAATGCTCGGAGTATCCTCCGTTACGACCACCATTTAAATAAAATCTAAGAAAAACGCCGCTCCAACCTTTTTTAAGCGACGGTATATTAAAAACGCCTTTCCCGTAACAACAATAAAATGCGTTTTATCTCGAAAAAGGCGTTTTTTTCAGTTTTAATTTTTATCGATACTGCAGTCGTTTTATTGTTTGACTGCCGCACGAGTTCTTAAAGCATCAGCTGACTTTTGCGCCGACTTTCATCTCGGGGTCGTCCACGGTAATAATTGTTAATTTTTTACCTTTGGAGGCACAGAGGATCATCCCTTCGGAATCGACACCTCTTAAGTTTACGGGTTTTAAGTTGGTGACCACAATCACCTTTTTACCAACAAGCTCTTCGGGGCGATAGTGTTTTGCAATGCCGGAAACCACCTGTCGTTTTTCCGATCCCAAATCCAGTTGAGATACCAACAGGCGATCGGCGTCGGGGTGTTGTTCACAGGCCGTAATTTGTGCCACTTTCAGTTCGACAGCGGCAAAATCATTGATATCGATCTGTTTGTTCTGCTTGTCGGGGGCTTTGTTTTCTTTAACGGCGGGCTTTTCTTTTACTTCTTTTTTCGGCAATTCCACCCTTGGAAAGAGGGGATCGTGTCGTTTTACCTGAATACCCTCAGGGTAATTGCCGAAGGTTTGTAAACTCTCCCAAGTACGCCCCTCTTCCGGAACACATAATTGATCCAAAATAGCCGCTCCCGTTTCAGGCAAAAAAGACTGCAACAAGACCGCCACAATGCGAAGGGATTCGGTTAAGTGGTACATGACATTGGCTAAGAGCGGATGCTTATCCTCCTCTTTTATGAGAAGCCACGGTGTATTTTCGTCGATATACTTATTTGCACGAGATACCAATTTCCAAATCTGTTCCAGCGCTTTGCTGCAATCCGGCAGTTCCATGGCATCCGCCACGGCTTTCGGCGTTTGAAGTGCCAGTGCCTGTAACTCCGAATCGAACGCGCCTGCATCTCTGTTTTCCGGTATGGTTCCCTCAAAATATTTAACCGTCATGGCAACGGTACGGCTTAAGAGATTACCCAAGTCGTTGGCCAGATCGGCATTGATGTGGGAGACCAACAAGTCTTCATTATAAATGCCGTCGGAGCCGAAAGTCATCTCTCTCAACACATGGTAACGCAGAGCATCGACCCCGTATTTGTCCGCCAACACAAGAGGATCCACAACGTTTCCCACAGATTTGGACATCTTGCCGCCTTTTAATAAAATCCAACCGTGGCCGTATACTTTTTTGGGGAGAGGCAGTCCGACCGCCATCAAAACAATAGGCCAGTAGATGGTATGAAAACGAATGATATCTTTGCCGACCATGTGGATATCCGCCGGCCAGTACTTATCCATGAGTTGCTCTTTGTCGTTACAATATCCCAAAGCGGATATGTAGTTGGGCAAGGCGTCAATCCAAACGTAGACGACATGATCTTGATCGAAGCTGACGGGTACCCCCCAATCAAAGGACGTTCTGGAAACACATAAATCCTGTAAACCCGGTTTGATAAAATTGTTGATCATTTCATTTTTTCGGGATTCCGGCGTAATAAAGTCGGGGTTATTTTCGATATGTTGTAAGAGGCGATCGGCATATCTGGACAGCTTTAAGAAGTAGGCTTCTTCCGATGCCTGTTGTACCTCTCTGCCGCAATCGGGACATTTACCGTCCACCAATTGGCTTTCCGTCCAAAAACTTTCGCAAGGGGTGCAATAAGCACCTTCGTATTTACCTTTGTAAATATCCCCCTGGTCGTACAACTTTTTAAAAATGGCCTGCACCGTTTTCATATGTTCCAAATCCGTGGTTCGAATGTATTGATCGTATTGAATGTTCAGTTTCTCCCAAAGGGCTTTTATTTTAACGGTCGCCTCATCGACGAAAGTTTGAGGATCTTTGCCGACCTTTTGTGCACTTTGTTGAATTTTTTGTCCGTGTTCATCGGTTCCCGTTAAAAAATAGGTGTCATAGCCCAATAATTTTTTAAACCGACTGATGGCATCCGAGGCCACCGTGGTATACGTATGCCCGATGTGTAAATCGCCACTGGGGTAGTAAATCGGCGTTGTGATATAAAAAGTTTTCTTTTCTGACATAGTTTTCCTTTCTTCATATAAAAAACCTCCGTCAACAAAGGACGAAGGTCTCGTGGTACCACCTTATTTCGCGGTTATTACCGCCTCATGCCGTAACGTGGCCAACGTCCCCTCCTAAGCGTTTGTCGGTTTAAAGGGGCGGCTCCGAGACCATCTTCGAGGGGTTTTCCCATCGGCTTGCACCAACCGCCGACTCTCTTCAGAGGCTGCCCGCTCTACTCTTCTCTTCTTTGCCTTTATGTTGTTTATTATAACGGATAGAGCCGAAGCTGTAAAGTACCGTGGTGTTTTAGCATTTGAGCTGTTTGTAAATATCCCGCCTGGACTGTCCGGTATTCTGTGCAATGCGTTTCATCGCTTCCTTTTCCGTTAAGCCCCGAGCACAATAGTAGTCTCTTTGTTCTTCAACGGACTTGCCGGCAACGGGATCGGTTTGGATATCCCCCGTCCCCCCTTCCACCACAATCACAAACTCTCCCTTCGGCGGGGTTGCTTTAAAGTGGTTAAGAAGCTCTTTCGCCGTGCCTCGAAGGGTTTCTTCAAAACGTTTGGTTATTTCCCGGGAAATACTGATCCGCCGTTCGCCAAGCACCTCTTGCAAGGCCGTCAGGGTTTTCAACAAACGGTGGGGACTTTCGTAGAAAATCACCGTATCCGCCGATGCGACAATTTTATCGAGCCCTTCCTTAAAGCCCTTGGTATGTTTGGGTAAGAATCCGATAAACAAAAAGCTTTCCGTGTCAAGTCCCGATAAAAGTAAAGCACTTAAGCCCGCATTGGCACCGGGAATCACCTCTACAGGAATCCCCGCTTCGATACATCGGCTACTTAAGCGATAACCGGGATCGGAGATGAGGGGCATTCCCGCGTCGGAGACCAGGGCAATCGTTTCGCCCTCCAGCAGGCGACTTATTAAAGGTCGTGCCGCCTTTTCTTCATTAAATTTTTGATAGGCGATCAATTTGTTTTTGATGTTGTAGCGATTTAATAATTTAAGGGTTTGTCTGGTATCTTCCGCGGCAATCACGTCGACTTCTTTTAAAATACGCAATGCTCTCAGGGTGATGTCCTCTAAATTACCGATTGGGGTGGCAACCAGATAGAGTTTTCCCATGCTCATCGTTTTAACAGACAATGGGCAACATACACCCCGTTAGCGGAAGCTTGCATAAGCCCCCGGGTAATCCCCGCACCGTCTCCCAGAACATACAGGTTTTGAATGTTGGTTTCGAAACGGTCGTTCACCAATACTTTGTTGGAGTAAAATTTAACCTCGACACCGTAAAGGAGGGTTTCTTCGCTTGCCAACCCGGGCGATACCTGGTCCAACGCCTGAAGCATCTCGTCGATATCTTTCATAATACGGTAGGGCAGCACCAGTCCCAAGTCGCCGGGAACCGCATCCATCAAAGTAGGTACAATGTTGTTGCGATACAAGCGTTCGCCGTCGGTGCGTCTGCCCCGCATAAAGTCGCCGTAGCGTTGCACCAAAATTTTATTGCCTGTCAGCATATTGCCGAGACCTGCAATGTATTGTCCGTAGGCGATGGGTGCATTAAAGGGTTTGGTAAAGCCTTTAGACACCAGGAGGGCAAAATTGGTGTTGTCGGTTTTTAATTCATCAGCTTTGTAGGAATGACCGTTGACGACCGCCAGGTTGTTATCATAAATTTCCGTCGATACAACGCCCCCGGGGTTGGAGCAGAAGGTGCGTACCTTGTCGTCGAAGGTCGGAGTGTAATAAACTAACTTTCCTTCGTAGAGGGAGTCGTTAATTTCTTCCATGATTTCGTTTCGGGTTTCGACCCGCACGCCGATATCCACTTTTCCGACTTCGGTTGCGATGTTGTGGTCATCGCACATGGCTTTAAACCATTCGGAACCGTCCCGTCCGACGGCAACCAAAATATGTTCGCCGTACAGAGTTTCGTCCTTAGCGGTGTGAATTCCCACCGCTTTGCCCCCTTCAACAATTAAACTTTTAGCCAGTGTTCTGAATCGAATTTCCACGCCCAGTTCTTCGACAAGGTGCTGTTGGATACTGCCGTATATCTTATAGCCGACTTCCGTCCCCATATGGCGTATGGGGCATTCAATTAATTTTAAGTTGGCTTTAATGGCTTTGGTGCGAATGTTTCTGATTTTTTCGGGGTTGTCCAAACCGTGCACCTTGGGATCCGCTCCGAAGCGAATATAATGGTCATCGACATAGTCAATTAAATCCAAGGTTTTTTGATAGCCGATAATTTCCGGTAACTCGCCGCCGACATCGGGAGACAGGGATAATTTACCGTCGGAATATGCCCCGGCTCCGGCAAAGCCGGTGGTTATGTTGCAGGGTTTACAGCCGATACACACATTGGTTTTACGTTTCGGGCAAATCCGCTTTTCGATGGCATTGCCCTTTTCCAACATGAGTACCTTGAGGTCGGGTTTGTTTTTCTTGAGCTCCAGTGCCGCAAATATCCCTGCAGGACCGGCGCCGATTATAATTACATCGTATGTATTCATTTTGATCCTTTATTATTTATTCATTGTTACTCATCTAAAATTAAATCGTTAAAGCGGGTATGTTCGGGCATCCAGCCCAGTTTAAATCGGGTGGTGGGGCCATTACGCTGTTTGGCGATTTCCAATTCGGCGACATAGGGGTTGCCGTTTTCCTTATCGTAATAGTGTTCTCTGTATAGGAACATAACGACGTCGGCATCCTGCTCAATGGATCCGGATTCTCTTAAGTCGGATAACATGGGGTGATGGTCCTTTCGAGCTTCCGGCATCCGACTGAGTTGGGACAGGCAAACCACGGGACATTGCATTTCTCTTGCTAAAATTTTAAGCCCTCGAGACATTTCCGATACTTCCTGTTGTCTGTTTTCCGTAGAACCCTTGGATGCCATTAATTGCAAGTAGTCGATGACAATTAAATCCAGTCCTTTTTCCATCTTCATGCGTCGGCATTTGCTGCGCATTTCGCTGACCGTTATCCCCGGTGTGTCGTCGATTTCGATGGTTGTTTTAAATAATTTGGTATAAGCGTTGGACAGGTCGATCCAATCCTTTTCTTCCAGTTCTCCGGTTCTCAGTTTATTGCTGTCCACAAGACCGACAGAACATAAAATACGTTGAACCAGCTGAATCTCGGACATTTCCAAAGAAAAGATAGCCACCTTGGAGTTTTCCGCCAAGGCGGTGTTGGTTGCAATGTTTAACGCAAGGGCGGTCTTACCCATGGAGGGCCGTGCCGCAATAAAAATAAGGTCCGAGGGTTGCAAGCCTGCGGTATACATATCCAGCTCTGTAAAACCCGTGGTAAGTCCCGTTAGTTTGCCTTTGTTTTTGGATATCTCCTCGATTTTTTGCAGGGTTTCTCCCAAAACGTTCTGAATACTTTTAAAGTCCTTATTGTACTTGCCCTGACTGATGGAAAAAATGCTTTTTTCCGCATCTTCCATAATCTCTTCCAATTCCTCGGGGCGGGTATAGCAGTCCTCCACAATTTTTTGTGCCATGGCAATCATCGATCTAAGAACCGCTTTCGATTTGACAATTTCGCAATAGTGTTCGCAATTGCGTTCCAGAGGAACCTGATAAATTTGTTCCGCCAAGGTTTCGGCACCGCCCACTTCCTCGAGTACACCGCGGTTTTCCAAAAGTGCCACCAGGGTAACGGGATCGATGGGTTTGGCATCTTCGTGGAGGTCGATCATGGCTTGATAAATTGTTGCATTGGCCTTGTCGAAAAAATCGTCGGCATGAAGCATTTGCATTGCCGTTACCAGGTTTTCCTCATTCATCAGAATGGCACCCAAAACCGATTTTTCCGCCTCTCTGCTGTAGGGGGCTTTTCCTTTTTGTACCATTTTGCTGCCTCGTTGGTTTGAATTTTACATAAACACAGCCCATGGACCTTTCTCGGATAAGATAAAAGTGTCGTCATGGGCTTTACATGCTTCGGGTAATCGGTATTGGTAGCGGTTTATTCCGCCGCAACTTTAACGGTTAATTGTCCTTCAACTCCTGCGTATACTTTAACGGGAATGGTAAAACTGCCGACATTTCGGATGGGGTCCGCCAAATTAATTTTACGTTTGTCGATGACAATGTCCTTTTGCTCTTTAAGTGCTTGGGCAATTTCCTTATTGGTGACGGAACCGAACAGAGTGCCTTCGGGGGATGCTTTTTTAGAGATGTTTAGAGTAATCTCGTTAATTTGTTCGGCCAAGGCTTCAGCCGCCGCTTTTTCCGCCGCTAATTGTGCCGCTCTTTCTTCTTTGGCTTTTTCCGCATTGGCAATGTTTTCTTTGGTTCCTTCCAAAGCTAAACCGCCGGGCAACAAATAATTTCTGCCGTAGCCCATTTTAACGTCTACAATATCCCCTGCTTTACCCAGTTTTTCTACATCTTGTAATAATACTACTTTCATTTGTCGTTTTCTCCTTTAGCTTTTTCTTTTGCTTGTGCAGCTTCTTTTTCTTCTTTTATAAAATCATCGATGGCGTTCAATATCAAGGTGCGTGCTTCATTGAGATCACTGATGTCATCCAATTGTGCACCGGCCATTGTTAAGTGACCGCCACCACCTAATTTTTCCAAAATTAATTGTACGTTGACCTCTCCGTTGGACCGGGCGGATATTTTAATTACATCGTTGCTTTTAAGTAAAACAAAGGAGGCCTGAATGTTCTTAATGTTAATGAGTTCATCCGCCGCCTGTGCCGCCACTACCCGACCGCTTACACCGTTATCTTCAAAGGCCGTTACCGCAATCCGGTTACATAACACTTCCGCTTTTTCAATCACTTTACTGCGGCGCAGGTAAGTGTCCAAATCGTCTTGTAAAAATACCTTGGCAATTTGCGTATCGGCACCTTGACGTTTTAAGTAGGAAGCCGCCTCAAAGGTTCTAACCCCGGTTTTGGTCGTAAACATTTTTGTATCCATACAAATGCCGGCCAACAGAGCGTTGGCTTCCACTTCGGTTAATATATCCTTATCGTCGAAGTATTGGAGCAACTCCGTTACCAACTCGCTGGTGGAAGAAGCGTAGGGTTCGGTGTAATTGAGCACCGTTTGGGGAATGATGGTTCCCGACCGACGATGATGGTCAATAACAACTACTTTGCTTGCCGTTTCCGTCAGATGCGGTGCCGCCAACATTTCGATATTTTGAGTATCGACGACAATCACCAAGGTGTTGCGGTCAATATACTCCTCCGCCACTTCCGGTGTAACAAAAATATTTTCGTAGGCATCCGTTTCGACGATATAATCCAGCATCATATCAATACTGTAATTAACCGCCTCCAACACATATAAAACCGGTGTTTCCAGTGCATGACAGGCTCCGACCAAACCCATACCCGCTCCGATACAGTCCATATCCGGTACTTTGTGTCCCATAATTAAAACATTATCCGCCTCGCGGATCAACTCTCTTAAACCGTGGGCTTTAACACGAGCTTTTACTTTGGTTCGTTTTTCCGTCGCTTCGGTTTTGCCCCCGTAAAAGAACATGGCTTCGTCTTTGCGAACCACTACCTGGTCACCGCCCCTTGCCAGGGCAATATCCAGTGCGGCGTAGGACAGATCATTAGATTTGCTGATTCCCGTTACTTCTTCCGAAACACCGATGCCGATACTCAGGGTCACTTGAGATTTGTCACCGACATCAATATTTCTGATTTCATCGAGAATTTTAAATTGATCTCCTTCCATCTCCGCCAATTTGTATTTTTCAAAGACCATAATATAATGATCTTTCTCGTATTCTATAATTAATGCCTCAAGGGTGTTTGCCCATTCGTTGAGTTGAACGTCAATTTTAGACAATACCGTCGCCCTTTCGTGGGGGGGCAATTGCTCAATGATATCGTCGTAATTATCGATGGTTAAGTATGCGAAAACCGTTTCGTTTCGTTTATAGATATCCTGATAATCCTTTTGACTGGTCACGTCAAAAAAATAAAGGAGCACCATATCCCGATCGCCTTCGGAAATGGTTGAGGTTTCTACAATGTAGTGACGACTGTTGTAAGTTGTCTCACAGCCTTTGCCAACTAAAACCAGGTCTAAATCCAGCTCCAGTTCTTTTCGTAGCAAATCTTTTAAAGGCACATCGGGGTTTCTTTCTTCTAAAAAGTGTTCTTCAAATTGTTGATTGAACCATAAGACATCGCCTTTTAGACCGACCAAAACCAAAGGTGCCGATAAGCCGAAAAATTTTTTACTACTGGCATCGTCAATTTCCCGATACAATTTATCCATATCCTGATATTTTTTTTCGGTATCTAACATGTTGGACAACCGGTAAAAGACCAAGGTCAATACGGAAAATAATATAAATGTAACGCCGATGACAACCTCGCCCTTTACCACAAAAATCAAGGCTTGTATCAGGGACAGCAATAATAATACCAGGTAAATTTTAGAGTGTCCTTCCATACTATTTTGTTATTCTCCCTTTCAGGTCGATAAAAACGTCAAACATGCCGACCATCGTCAACAAGAGGGTCAGGGGTTGAAAGAGAACCGCGACAAGAACCGTCAGTACTTTCAACCACATGCTCGGTTTTTTCCTTTTAACCTCTATCAGGTAAAAGATAAACGATAAACCCATCACGGCATAGATCGTATACATGATCAGACTGAAGGTCATTTTATAGACGTCTCCGATCGGCAACCACCCCGCTATAAACAGCACCACCAAAAAAAGTTTTTGAGGGGTATCCGCCCTCCAGCGAGATAAGGGCAGTATCGGCGCGATGGGCATTCTGAGCCTTTTAAAGGTAAAGACGGTGAGCAGGTTAATCCACCAGGACATCACAAAGGGCAATATCAAAAGCATTGCCGGTATGGTGAGCGGAATGGTTTTAAGAAAGCTCTGTGCCGCTTCGCCGATCAGGTTTTCCTGTTCGCCTTTAATCACACCGAATTGTCGGTATGTTTCAAGAACCATATCCATCGCCACTTGAGATTCTTTTACAATCAGCTCAATATAACGTTGCCCGGTAATCAGTTCAAAAAGACCGATGCCCGCAAAAATAATAAAAACTATTACCAACCCGACAGTTATCAGGCGGCGGGCGGTGTTCCAACCTTTGCTCAGTCCGTATACCAAAGTATTGCCGATGGCGCAAAAATATACACCCAAGGTTAAGGCGGATATCGGATTGACAAATAAAAATAAAACCAACATGGCCGTCAAACTGGAAATTACCGAGGTCATCAAGTTATGACGCCTGCCCAACACAACAACGGGCACCGGTAAAAACAGGGTTAACAGCATGGTAAGCGTCATGGAAAACGGAAAGTAAACGGATATCAGGGCAATCACGACGATTAACCCGGAGACAATCCCTCCTTCCGCAACACCTTTAGTCTTCATTCGATCCTCCTTTTTAAGCAGTATAGCACCCGAAACTATAAAAAGGATTAGCTTTCAACCCCTCGATGCTGTAGTTTTTCTATAAAAGTGCTTTTCTTCGTATCTTTTAAAGTGCAGATCGTTATTTGTCTACACAACTATAGACGCTTTATTCTATCAATTAAGTGTAAAAATGTCAAAAAAATTCGCCTTTTTCCCTTTAAAACCACGGCTTATCTTTGATTATTTCCCTTAAAAAGGGTTGCCCTTGTTTAAATTTTAAATGATTTGAGCTATACTAAAAAAAACTACCAATTTATGAAAGCAAAAAAATGAATGATATCAGAGCAATAATACAAAAAATTAAAGATATGTCGCCACACTATTTAATTATGGGGCTTATTCTCATCGTAATGTTAATGATCGGTTCGTTTATCTCCGATACCATTCAGGAGAAAAACCGACTGGATAACCAAACCTATCAGGACGCCGCCAAGGTATATGAGCAACGGACCTTCGACGAAGCCATACAAAAAGACGGCAATATTTTGGCACAAGGCTTGTTAAAGGCCGTTTCACCCATCAACGACGCAACCACGGGCGAGCAATACCTAATTGCCCAGGTATTATTGGAAAAATACAAAGTTCCGGAAAAATATTCCGACGGCAGCGATGCCTACTACGAAGATTTACGCAACAAAAAAGAAGGCACCTGGCACGAATTAAGCCGGGAAGACCACATGTCCAAATATGTCACTTTTATGGGACACACTTTTCTGCTCGAGGATTTACATCTCGCTACAAAAAAAACCACGCGAGATATCGACGAATACACGCGGGAAACCTTTTTCTACCTGCCGGCAACGGTACAGGGTACCCTTTATCTTAAAATTCAAAACGGCACCATAGAAAGTATGGTTTTTAACAGTGAGCAAACCATCGAAGAATTGTCTCAAAGCACCAACCCCAACAAAGGTGTTATCGGCTTTTGGATTTTTTGGTCGGTATTAATCCTCGCCTTATTGTCCGCGGTGTTTTTCTTTCATCACCGAATTCGCGGTTTTATCAAAAAATAAAGGAACACTATGAACATTCAAATCAAAAAAAGGGTTGTCCTCCTCTGCCTGATTCTTTCTTTCCTGCTGAGCGGCTGCCAACAGACACCCGCAAAAAAGCCGAACACCCCCGGCGATGTGGTTCGAGCTTTTTTAGTCGCCGTTAAAAACCGAAACTTTGAGGAAGCCGACGCTTATATGCTCAGCCCTCAAAGCAGTTATCACCTGTTGTCCGCCAACAGTCTTTTTAAAGAAAGCCGTAACTTCAACTTTTCCGAAAATACCTTAAAGGCACTGGATCAAAACATGGCCGATTATATTTTCAGCATTCAAAGAGAGCAGATTCATAATGGACAGGCGACGGTTTTTGTTTCTCTGAACACCTGCGATTTAAAACAAACCTTTGATCATGTCAAAACAAAAATTTTTGATGACGCCCGAAATGCCGACGCTCCCCTGGAATCCATTACCTTGGATACCCAGGTAGATCCTCTATTGTATCAACACCTCAAAAATAAAGATACACAACGCATGAATACGGGCGTACAAGTCCACTTGGTTAAAAAAAATCATCGTTGGCTCATTGACAACCAAGTACCCGGCAACCAAAACCGTACTTTTTTTGACACCTTAATCGGTCAATAACTCAAAACGTTCTTTAAAAGAAAAAAGCCTCGATCAATCGAGGCTTTTGTTATAGCTGTAAGCAAATGCAGGTAATGTGAAACCCTTCGGTTCTTAAATTTTTGACTATTTGGTCATTGCAAAGCCGGCTTGTTTTAAAATTTCCGTTACGTCTTCCCATTTATTTAAGGCATAAATGTGTAAACCGTCGATTCCTGCATTCATGTATTGGTAAATTTGGTTAACGGTATAGTCGATTCCTGCTTTTTTAAAGTCTTCCGGATTGTCGCCGTAACGTCCGATAATTTCCGCCAAATCTTTAGGGATAGAGCTGCCGTTCATTAACGCCATGCGAATGGTCGGATTTTTTGCCAATACCGGCATGACACCCACATCGATAGGTAAGTAAACCCCCGCACTGCGAATTCTGTCCACCCATTCGATGTAGTTGTCGACGTCGTGGCACAATTGCGTCATAATAAAATCGCCACCGGCATCTTGCTTCATACGCAGATGGGCAATGTCCTTTTCGATACTCGGTGCTTGAATATGTTTTTCCGGACTGCCGGCAACGGCAATGGTAAATTCCGGAAAATTTTGTTTAATAAAGGCTACCAATTCGTTGGCAAAGTCGAAATCGCCCCCCGTTTGGTTGGCCCCCGGCGGGTAGTCCCCTCTCAGTGCGAGAATGTGGTCGACACCTGCCGCTAAGTAATTTTTTAGTTCTTCGGAAATTTTTTCTTTCGTGTTGCCGATGCAGGTATAGTGGGTAACGGGAATGGATTTCCCGCTGTTTTGTATGGCGGTTACAATTTCCAGGTTACGTCCCGCATTGGTTCCGCCCGCACCGTAGGTACAGCTGATGAAATCCGGATTAAACTTGTATAAATGATCCAATGTGTCTAATAAAGGCTCGACGGGTTGTTCCGTCTTCGGAGGAAAAACCTCAAAGGATAATGTCATTCTATTATCCATAATATCTGTAATTTTCATTGCACACGTTAAAGGGAAATCCCTTTGTCCTCCTTAATGTTTTTTTTAAAATAACATATGTTGCTTAGTTTTGTCTTATAAATGAGTGTATCTTTTTATTTCTCTCCTTTTATAACGCTTTGCTCAAGATCGCCCTTTTGTTTTGATATGAAGTTGTGCCGGTGTATACGGCGTTTGCAATACCGATTAAAAAAATCGGCACATAATATGTGCCGATTTTTAACATTATTAAAGGATTTTGCGATGACACGCATCGGAACACCGATGCCCGTTTTTATAATTTTTTAGTACATCAATCCCATTATAAAAGCAAAGAGTTCATCTTCTACTTTATTTAAATGATCTTTGACGATATCTTCTTCTTCCGCTTTGTAACCTTCTACCGGTTCGTCTTGCCAATAGTGTAACAATTCGCTTTTAAATTCATCTTTTTTCATGATCTTCTCCTATTTGTAGACACCGTAGTCATGAACAAAATCACAGACTGCAATCAGATTTTCCGGTTTTGCATCACTTAAAGCTAAGATGGATTTATCCATGGTAAAGAGGTAACCGCCTCCGGGAGCCGCTTTATCGATAATTTCCTTTGCTTTATCCAAGCATTCCTGTTTGGTATTCAAACGCAACATGGAAATGGGGTAGTTGCCCATAATGCAAATTTTTGTTCCCAATTTTTTCTTAACTTCGCCCAAATCGTCTTCTTCAAAGTAAGCGATGGTGCCTGTCGGCAATTCTTGAAGGTATTCGTAATAACGTTCCCAATTTTTTTCAAAGAATACCTGAACGGTGTAACCGTCATCTACAAGATTGCAAACAAGGCTCTTAAAGGTCGGCCAATACAGTTTTTCGAAATCCTTAGTGCGCATGTAAGACGGCATGTGCAGCGGGATAAACATAGAGGGTATGATACCCGGTGTCGGATTTAAAATTTTTGCCAAACGGTACATTAAGGGTTCGGTGGCTTCTACGGCCGCTTTTACCTTATCGGCCTTTCTGCGTACGTCCATGGAAATTCCGGTAAAACCGCGCAGCAAGTCGGCAATAAAGTCGAAGGGAGCTTCGATAGCGCCACGGCGAATGTTAACAATGCCGTGTTTTTTTCTACTGCCGCGCAACCACCCAAATATTCAGATTTTGCCTGTTTGTCGGCGATCATGGCACGCAAAGCGTTTAAAGCGCCTTGGGGGGAATCCATCGCCAATTTGGGATATAATCTCGGAACCACCTTTTCCATGATACATTTAAAGGGATCGCTGATATATTCATCGTATTCGTCTGCGTGCAGCCCCTCTACTTCCGGGTGTTGCACAAGGTCGTCGAGTTCTCTGGGTACAAACGCCTGAGATCCGTTCACTCTGTAAATTAAGGGAAATCTGGGCATATTGCCGCCGGCATCGCTATAAATGTCGGTATACATTTTGTCCGTCGCGTCGACGATCATTTTGGGATTCCACAAAGCTGTTTTTAGATCGTAACCGGCATATTCTACAGCAAAGGACGGTTCTTGCTTACAAACAATCGGCACACGTTCCGGTTGTTGCCCCATGATTGCTTTTTCAATCATGGCTACTCTTTCTTCATACGTTGGTTTCATAATTCCTCCATTTTCCTCCATAACTTTTTTATAACACCATACCTAATCGGGACACCGATCAACGTTATTCTACCCCTCTCTGAGAGCTTGCGGTTTTTTAAGACCGATACAGTCTCAAATGCTGTGTACATAGGCTTTGCAGCATTTTTAATTGTTGCGACAAGCGCAACACTGGCTTTTTAATCAAAAAAATCGGGTGATATCACCCGATTTTAAAATAGTTTATGTTTAGCACCGACGTGCAGGTGTGTAGACGAAGTTGCCTGAAAGCCGTCGTGCCCTTTTTTGATACAGCAATGAGGTATCGGGAAATTTAACCCCTTTTACTAATATTAAATATACCATTTATTACGAATTATTGTTAAGTTAATTTGGTAATAATTCGTTTTTTAAGTTAAATTTTTCCCGTTGTTTCTGTTTCTTTCAGTAAACTATAGGCTTTTTTCTCTTCTTCTTTTGTTTTTTTTGCCAAAAATTTATAAATGGTCGCCGCAACGGGTACACCCAACAATGTACCGCCGATACCGAAAAGCGATCCGCCCACAACAACCGATGCCATTACCCAAATGCCCGGCAGACCGATTTTGTCACCAACCACCTTGGGGTAAATCAAGTTACTTTCCAATTGTTGTAAAATAATTAGAAAAAGCAAAAACAATCCGCCCTGAACGGGGTTTTCCGAGCCGATCATAATCACACCGAAGGCACCGCCCAAAAATGCCCCGACCATCGGAATTAATGCGGTTAATCCGACAAAGGAGCCGATCATCGGTGCGTAGGGAAAACGAAAAACATATAAGCCGAGCGTACATAAAATGCCCAGAACAACGGCTTCAATCGACTGACCGACAAAAAAATCGGCAAAAGTATCATTAACAACTTTTAAGATACTGTACAATTTGTTTTTTCTATAAGGGTTCAGTAACCAATTCAATAATCGATCGATTTGTTTTTTTAAATCTTTTTTTCCTAAAACAATATAAAGGGCAAAGGCAAAGGCGAACACCCAATTAATAATATTGGAGATCGTATTACCAACAAAATTTACCGCACCGCCTGCCCAATTGGAAAATGCCGTTGTTATTTCCGTCAGCATTTTTTCGTCGCTGGGTATTCCTTTTGAAATGCGTGTAAACAATTGGGGGTATTCCTTCGTTGCACGTTCCAACCCTTTGTAAATAATGTCGTAGGCTTCCGGCAATTTGCCGATAAACACCGTCATCGACTCAACCACCTGAGGGACAATAAGGTTTAAAATGGTAATGACAATACCCGCACTAATTACTAATGCCAGCACAAAGCTGATTGCGTGTTTATGTTTTTTAACGACAGGGTGTTGCATTTTTCCTATTAATTTCTTTTCAAAAAAATCCGTCGGTATATCCAAAATAAACGCAATAACGGCTCCCAATACCAAAGGGGAAAAAGCATTGGATATTCGGGACAAAATATCTTTTACCGTTTCAAAATTCATAACAATTAATAAAACCGCGCCCGCCAGTAAAATCAAATACTCTATTCGATAGGGCTGTTTCACGGAATCCCTTTGTGTCTCTTTATTCATATTTCATAACGTTCCTTTCCCATATTAATTTTAGATGGTGATCCTATCACGTAATTTTACTAGTCTACCATAGAAAGATTTGGTAAACTTAAAAGTTTTTACACCGCCCTTTATTGCTCCGAAAAGGATTTTAAGCTATAATTTTTATAATTTAAAATATTACAAAATACTAAGAGGAAAAGGCAAAGGTTATGGAAAAATCCAGACTCTATGATATTTATAAAATTCTTCATAAAAATATGGACCAACCGGGGTATCGACCTTTAATACGTGGTGCCGCCACCCTATTCGGCGCGCCGGTTATTTTTACCGATGACCGCTACCAATTAATTGCCATGTATCCCGAAGAAAAAATCGGTGATTATGTTTATGATACCTTGCTGGAACAAGGTTATTTGCCCGAGTCCATCATAGCCGATTTTCACAACGCCTATTTAAGAGAGCCGGGCAAACGCTACGAGCCCTTTTACGAAAAAGACGGTCCGGTTAAGGATTGCCCGAGAATTTTTGCCGAAGTCTATGACGACACCAACATCCTCGGACATGCCGCCATATTTCTAAAAGACAAACCTTTAGAGTCCTGGCAACTGGAAGCCGCTTCAATTTTGGCGGACATTCTGAGAATAAAAATTAATCTGTCCCGTCAAATACCTTCCTCCCATGCCGATACCTTGCATCATTTGCTCAACCGCAAAACCACCTCTCAGGCCAAAACGCGAGCCATCGCTCAAATCAGCCCGAACAAACCCCAAGACGCTTTGTTACTGGTTGCCCCTTTGGATCAAACAAAGTCTCAACACGCTTTTTCCGCCCTTGCGATGAATTATTGTCTTCACCAGTTTCCCGGTGCCATTCCTACCGTCTACAACGACGACTTGGTGGTTCTGTTTATCTCTAAAAAACATAGCCGTACGCTAAAAGACCAGGCGGCGTCTTTTTCCGGTTATTTAAAACAACACCATATTCTCTCCGGTGCCGTTTATCCTGTCGAAAATTTGTACAACTTGTCGGACGACTACTTTCTCGGACGTTTGACCGCTTTGTACCGATATTGGGAAGAAATTAAGCATCGCCACTTAAATACCGATTTATACTACTATCACGATTTGGCACCCTATCCCGTACTTTTGTATTTAAGTCAACGGGAAAATATACGTTGCTTAAGCCACCCCGCCATCGATAAAATTCGTACCTACGACTTAAAAAATAATACCGATTATTTTCAAACCCTGGCGTGTTATTGTCAAAATTTTTTTCATAAAAACGAAACGGCGCAAGATCTAAACATTCACCGCAACACCTTAAATTACAGAATTAAGCGAATCGAAGAGCTCTTTCACTTAAATTTACAGGATAACCGAATCCTCCTGCATCTGGTCATCAGTTTGGAGATAACAGCTTACGATGAACCGCCGACAAACCCTTCGCCTCATTAAAAAACCGACTTTTAATGCTTGCGCCCTTTCGGGTTTACGGCATTGAAAGTCGGTTTTTCAGTATTCTTTAATTATCTGGGTCTGACAACGTATTCCGAAATCAAACCGTCTTTTACAGTTGCACAGCCGATGCATTCCAATTTAACATCACCGAGAAAAACATCGTATTCCATGGAATTGGGGTTAAGTTTTACAATTTCCATATTAACTTTATAGTTTTTCATCACTTCACCGAGGGCATTTGCCAAGGCATCGCGACCGACCGCCACCAGGTCGTCGACATTAATGGCGCGGGCGCCGCCGTCGTTAAAGTGACAATCCTCGGTAAACAGCTCCGCCGTACCTTTCGCGTCGCCGGCGCACATACGTTCAACATAGGTTTCTAAAATTTTCATTTTTAATTTACCTTTAATCCGCTCTTCAGACTAAATACGCATGGCCAGTCTTGCACCTTCATAAATGGCTTCCAACGCACTTCTGGCTTCTTTCGCATCGCCGATGACATACACTTCCTCCGCCAGGTCTTCCATATTGTCGAAGGGATTGGTTGCTTTGGATCCGACCGCAAAAACAATGTGGTCAAAACCGGACAACACAATTTCTTTGCCGTCTTGTTGTGCGTAGACATCGTTGCCGTCGATACGCAATACTTTTGTATTTTTATAAACGTCGATACCTTCTCGTTTAAAACGGGCCACCAAATCGTCGCGAACGGTCATGTACAAGTCTAAGGCGATGTCTTCCTTCATTTCTACCACTGCAACACGTTCGCAATAGTCTTTACAGAATTCCGCCGTTTCGACACCGACCATACCGCCGCCGATCACCAAGGCACTGTTGGCCAAAATGCTTTTGCCGACCAGTACGTCGTTGGCAAGAACAACGTTGTCATTGTCTTTACCCGGAATATCCAGTTTAAAGGGTTGTGCACCGGTTGCAACAATTAAGACATCGGGTTTTTCGCGTTTAACCAACTCCGCATCCACTTCGCAATTATAGACCGTTTTAACGCCTTTCACTTCGCACATGTGTTTGAAGTATTTGATGGCTCTGGTCAGCTCCTGTTTGTAGGGCGGATAGGAAGCAACTAAAAATTGACCGCCAACTTTATTGGCTTCGTTCTTTTCGTAAAGGGTTACGTCGTGGCCTCTGTCCGCAGCAATCCATGCCGCTTCCATACCGCCCACACCGGCACCGACGACCATAACTTTTTTAGGTGTTTCCGTCGGTTTGTATTGGACATCCTGACGGTTATTGCTCATGGGGTTAAAGATACAGGAGACACCCCAATCCCCTTCCTGTAAGGTATCGTGATCGTTAAAGGACATGCAGCGTTGGGTACAACCGACACAGGGTACAATTTCATCCAAATTGCCGCCGGCCATTTTGTTGGGATAGTCGGGATCGGCAATGGATTGACGACCCAGGCAGACAAAATCGGTGTCGCCTCTTTCAATGGCCTGCTCAACCACATAGGGGTCGGAAAATCTGCCGGCGAGCATTACCGGTACGTTAACGGCTTCTTTGATACGTTTGCAAATTCTCCAGTTCCAGCCTTGTTCCCATGCGGTCGGCGGTACGATAACATCCCAGGAAGCGTAGGTTCCGGCCGATACGTTAATGGCGTCGGCACCGTAGCTTTCAAACAGTCTTGCGGAAACAACGGCTTCGCCTTCTTCCAGACCGCCCGCTCTGCCTTCGATGGAGTCCACACGGACGATAATGGCAAAATCGGGGCCGCATTCTCTGCGAATCCCTTCGATAATCAATTTGTGGAAGTAGGTTCTTCCCGAGATGCCGCCGCCGAATTCGTCAATACGTTTATTGGTACGGGGACTTAGGAATTGCAATCCCATATAACCGTGGGCACAGTGGAACTCGACTCCGTCAAATCCCGCTTTTTGACAACGCACGGAGGATTGAATATAAGCATCGACCAATTCGTAAACTTGCTCGGTGGTGTATTCGTTGACCGGTTCACGATAAACAAGCGAAGGAATCGAAGAGGGTGCTGTCGGTGTTTGACCGATCATTGCGGCCATGGTTTCTCTTCCCGCATGGTGTAATTGAACAATTGCTTTGGCACCGCCGTTATGAATGGCGTCCGCTAAACTTTTTAAGCCCGGCAGGTACTCGTCGGAGTACAATCTGGGTTGACCCGGCATCCCCGGAGCCCTTTCATCTACCGCCGCTATTTCGGTGATAACCATACCGAATCCGCCTTTGGCTCTGGCTCCGTAGTAATCCCATGCCATTCTTTTAATCGTTCCGTCGTCTTCGCACATGGCGGAGTCCATCGCCGGCATAACCAATCTGTTTTTTACCCACATGTTACCGATAGCCATGGGTTGAAAAGTCGATTTGAAATTCATAAGTTACCTCCATCTTTTTTTGTTGAACATCAACTCTTATCTATTATTATAGTGTCTTTGTTAAATATTTGCCATAGTCATAAGCACCAATTTGCCGCCCCTCTTTGTGCATTTCGACCAACACTGTATAATCCTTTACTTTTTAGAACAAGGCCTGTAAGGATAACCGCTCCCGCACCGAATACTCAAGAACCCCACCGCCATAGGCGGTGGGGTTCTTGAGTAACAGATTGGTTTTTATTGAAATGAATTGTCGGGATAACAACCGGGTGTAAAGAATTTTAAACAGTCTGTATAGGATTTAAGTCAATAATAATAACCAGTTAAACAAGACATTTTTCATGTGTAGCCTCAGGTCGGCTTTAGCGGAATCGGGTATGATGGGATTTTCTTCCTTAAAGATATCAAAGTCAAACATATAACGGTCGGAGAAATCCAATTCCAGACTCTTGTCGACAGCAAAGTTTTCGGAGTTCAGCAGTTGACCTCCGGCTTGTGCACCGGCGTTGTCGTAAATGCCGTATTCCTGAACGGTATCGCAAATCGCGAACCAGTTTTCCAGGTTGGCATCTTTTAAGGACATCGGCAACTTGTCAAAATTAAAGATATAGTTACCGCCGGGCATCATGATATCCAGGAATTCTTTGGTTTTATCGATACATTCCTGTTTGGTTCCCTGCATCATGGTTGCAATGGGGAACATACCGTAAATAATAAACTTGTCGCCCAATTTTTCCTTAACTAATTTCGGATCGCCTTTTTCCATCCAGAGGACGCCCCCTGCCGGGAAGGTATCATGAACGATATCCAGGAAGCGATCCCAATTATTTTCCATAAAGGGATTGATACGAACGCCTCTGGCGGCATATTGTTCAATCATCTTTTGGAAACTGGGCAGCCAAACTTCACGGAAGTCCTTTTCTCTCATGTACGTAGGCATGTGTAGCGGCAAGAAGACACTGCCCATCGGATCCGGTGCAATCGGCATACCCATTTCAAAGAGCAGCGGCAAAAGAGCCTCGCAAGCTTCAATACATTGGCTGCGATGGCGGCGTACGTCCATCATGGAGCCGGAGAAGCTTCTGAGCTGGTCGGCTAAAAAGTCGAAAGGTGCTTCGGCAAAGCCCATACTCGTCGGCGGTGCACCGGGGTAAAAGCCGCCCTTTTCCATAACCTCAACATAAGCCGGCATAGACTGGTTGACGGACAATTGCAGAGAAGCATTTGCCATTTGCATATTACGGTGAGTTTCCTGCGGTTTCGACCAATCAATCCCCTTATACTGACGGGGGATAACCTTATCCACTAAAAATTGGTACGTATTGTTGATGAGTTGATCGTACTCGTCATCGAACATGGCAATAACTTCCGGATGTTGTACAACTCCGTTGTTTCCTAAAATAAAAGATTGGGATTTCAGCAATTGATAGAAAGCGACAGGACGATCCATCACCACGTGAGCGGGTGTGTAGGGTGCCACATCGGTGTTTAATTTTGCGGATAACTCGACGGCGGGTTTGTTGATCAGATCAAAGTGGTATTGGAATTCAACCATATCCACCCCTGCATATTCCGCTACCAAGTATTTGGGGAAACTGCAGGCAACAGGCACTCGTTCCGGTATAATATTGTTATACGTATCCGAATAGATCTTAATTCTTTTTTCTCTTAAAGCAGCAGCTTCTTCGGGTGATGGCCACATAACAACGCCTCCTTAAAAAAAATATTTTTATGATTTTATTATAGTCCTTCTCCGATCCGATTGCAAGATTTTTGCGTAATTTCTTTGTTTTTACTCTTTATTAATGGAAATCCTCCATTTAATTCTCCTTGTTTTTATGTTTATTTTTATTTTTGAGATTTTTTGGTATTAAACAAAAAGAAAACAAGTCTTTAAACGCGAAAGATAACGTTTGCGGTTAAGGTTAAAAATATGTCAATAGATTAA
>CAYFTR010000016.1:21515-38397 GCA_964346185.1 uncultured Lachnospiraceae bacterium
TTAAACGCGAAAGATAACGTTTGCGGTTAAGGTTAAAAATATGTCAATAGATTAATATGTTGGAGAAACTATGAATCATCGAACTTCAGACGACAGGTACCGTCACTCTGTTCTGTCGTTCGATACACCTTAAGGAGGAAATGTAGTGAAAAAAAGATTGTTGATACTTACCGCGGTTTTGTTGATCGGTCTGCTTTGTCTGACTGCCTGTGGCCAACAAAAATCCCCGGACACCGCCGCCACGGAGGGTGGTATTCAATTAACCGATATGGTTGACCGAAGCCTGACCCTCAAAGAACCGGCAAAAAAAATAGTTGCCGTGAATCCGTCCACCTGCGAAATTCTTTACGCCATCGGCGCAGGCGATACCCTTATCGCCAGGGGCACTTATTGCGACTACCCGGAGGCGGTTCTTACGCTGCCGGAAGTGGAATCGGGCAATGACCTGAACACCGAACAAATTATTGCTCTGGCACCGGACCTGGTCATTATAAGTACCATGGCACAATCGGAGGGACAGGTTAAAGCTCTCGAAAATGCAGGTATTCAGGTAATGGTTGCCGACGCCCACAATTTGGACGGCGTTTACCGATCCATCGAATTAATCGGAAAAGCCGTCGCCAAAGAAAAGGAAGCTGCCGATGTTATCTCGGATATGCAAGCGGCTTTTAAAGAATACGCGGAAAAAGCGGCGGACAAAGGCTTGACGGTTTATTTTGAAATTTCTCCCTTAGAGCAAGGGCTGTGGTCCGCAGGCCAAAACACCTTTATGGACGAAATTGCGACTAACCTGAAGCTTAAAAACATATTTGCCGATGTCGACGGATGGTCACAGGTCTCGGAAGAGCAGGTGTTACAACGAAATCCTGACATCATAGTAACCGTGGAAATGTATATGGGCACCGGCGAAAAACCGGAGGACAAACTAAAAGCACGTCCCTCCTGGCAAAACCTGAAAGCGGTTCAAAACAACCGCGTTTATCGCTTAAATAACGATGCCTTTACCCGCCCCGGTCCCAGATTAAAGGACGCTTTAATTGAGCTGTACAGCGTCGTCTACGAATAATCAAATCTTAGATGAAAAGCCCCTTATACGGGCTTTTCTTTTGAAGTTTAATATGAAAAATATCATAAGAAATAAAAAGGAACATCCATGAATATTCAAAAAATTTCCCCCGTTGCCGTGTTGTTCATCTATCTGAGCCTTTTCCTCGCAACAACCGTTTTGTGTATTTCCTTCGGGTCGGTTTCCTACCCGTTGTCCGATGTGTTTGCCACTTTACTTGACGGTTTACAGGGCAAAGCGGATTTTTCCGCTCAATTGCCCGCCATCATTTTAATGGTACGAGTACCCCGGGTTCTCTGCGTGGGGTTGGTGGGTGCCTGTTTGGCTGTCGCCGGTGCCGCCATGCAAGGGCTGCTCAAAAACCCCCTGGCCGACGGATCCACCTTGGGGGTTTCCTCCGGGGCGACGCTGGGAGCCGTTTTTGCCATTGCCTCAGGTATGGAAATACCTGCTTTCCCTCTGGCGCCCACCATTTTTTTTGCCGTCTTGTCGGCCTTTTTATCCTTAGTTTTTATTTTGGCCTTGGCTTATCAATTAGACCGCTCCCTGGCCACCCATACCATTATTTTAATCGGTATTATTTTTGGCATTTTTGTGCAAAGTCTGGTTTCCCTACTTTTGGTTTTCGCCAACGAAAAAATCAAAGATATTGTATTTTGGACGATGGGGTCCTTATCGGGTACTAATTACAGCCACGTTGCCATATTGGCCGTCACGCTACTTATTTTCGGTGCTCTGCTATTTGCCCACGCCAGAGAGCTTGACGCTTTTGCCATCAGCGAGGAGGATGCCCGCCACATCGGGGTGAATGTTAAAAGAACACGACTAACCGTACTTATCGCTACTTCCGCTCTGGTAGGAGTTTGTGTTGCCATTGGTGGCAGCATCGGCTTTGTGGGACTGGTAGTCCCCCATATGATGCGTATTGTCGTGGGACCAAACCACAACAAATTGTTGCCGGCCACTCTGGTTTTCGGTTCATGCTTCTTAATGCTCTCGGATTTGGTTGCCCGAACTCTGGTACGCCCCGTCGAACTGCCCGTCGGCGTGGTGACTTCCTTAATCGGCGCGGTGGTCTTTGTCTTTATTTTTTACAAAGGGAGGAAAACAGCATGATGCGTGCCGAACACGTTGCCGTAAATTACGGTGATTTTTGTGCCCTGAAGGATATGAGTTTTCACGTAAAAAAAGGCCAATGGTTGATGATCATCGGACCCAACGGTGCCGGAAAGAGTACCGTTGTCAATGCGATTTCTCAAGGTATTGCTTATTCGGGACAAATTTCCTATTGCGGTCGCGACTTAGCCGCCATGAACCCCGGCGATATCGCCAGGGAAATTGCCATCCTAGCCCAAAACCGCTATATCAATTACGACTTTAAAGTGGAAGATATTGTTGCCCTGGGGCGTTATGCTCACGGCAAAGGGTTGTTTCCCCGTTTAACAAAAGAAGACCGCGCCCTGATTGACCGTGCCCTGGAAATGACCGGCATAAGCGACCTGCGACACAAAACCATTTTAACCCTGTCCGGCGGAGAAATTCAGCGTTGTTTCTTATCCCGAGTGTTTGCCCAGGACCCTAAACTGCTTATCCTCGATGAACCCACCAACCATTTGGACTTGCTGCATCAAAAGCAGCTCTTTGAACTCATTAAAGATTGGCTGACCGAAGACAAGGCTGTTATTTCCGTCGTGCACGACCTGTTATTGGCAAGGGCTTACGGCACCCACGGTTTATTGTTGGGGAAAGGCAAAACCGTAGCCAACGGAAAAATAGAAGAAATCTTAAGCCCGAATTGTGTCAATCCGGTCTACGGGATGGATATTCACCGGTGGATGCAAAACCTTTTGCGACATTGGACGTCGGATACCTCTTTAGGCAATTAAACCGTACCGTTAAACCGAAACACGAACCCGTTTTAGACATTAACCTGACAATTATAAAAGGTGAAAACGGGTGTGCCCAGTTAACCCTCGATGAGGCCGTCGATATCAACAACTTTCCCTTTGATGTATCTGTCTTCATTTTCGGTTTTTTAGAAAATCCGACCGAAGCGGCTGCCGTTCAAATCTTAAAAAGAGCCGACGCTATCCTGGAAGAAACGCCCCTTCACATAACGGATTATTCGATCGTTCTTATTCCTGAAAGGAATAAAGTAAAAGAAAATGAGGCTCAAAACTGGTGGGAAGCACTTTCAGCCCACAATATACCCAAGGATAAATCAACAACTTAACTGTATAGAATTAATGATATCATCCATGAGCAAAACAATACGACAAAGTAGACTGATTTTTTAAAATGATAGGGCACAATGGAAATTATAATCGCTCCTTAAATGACCAAAATCCTTTAACACTTAAAAAAAGTCTAAATTGCGTTACATCCGCAAATTAGACTTTTTTATATTGCCACCAAGACGACTCAATGAGTTTGTTTAAAAATTCCTCATTTAATGTGTTTATGAAGGCGGTTCAGTCTTCGGATCACATATACACTCAAAGACTGTTGTGCAAACCCTACATTCGTTAAAATTTCGTTAAACAACGCGGTTAAATGCTTTTAATTTTTATGCATCGACCTCTTCAAAGCCCGTGTCGATCAATGCGACGAGTTCGTCTACGGCGTTGCGTTCGTCGCTACCTGTTGCCGCTATGGCAACGGGGGTTCCCTTTGCCATACACATGGACATCACGGCAATAATAGATTTTGCATTGCCTTCCTTACCGGTGTTCAGATTTTTAACCGTAATTTCCGCTTCAAATCTGCTTGCCAGCTTTGTAAATTCCGACGCCGGACGTGCGTGTAACCCCGTTTTGTTGATGATGGTCGTTTCTTTTTCGTACATTTATGATTCTCCTCTGGTTATACGTATTTTATCACCGACGGACAAATTCGGTTCAACCCCTTTGGCTTCCAACTCAATTTGACCCGATATTTGCGTTACGTCGGCACCGTTAAAGCACAGGGTACAATGCCCCATGGTACGCATGGTTTGATTGGCAACGCTCCCGACGGCCGTTACAGTATAGGGGATGTCCCCCAAATAGACCAGATCCCCCGGTTCGATATCTTTTTTTAATTCGTCGACGGTATGAAAGTAACACATTTCCCCCAGTTCTTCAGGTGCGTTATTATTAAAAATAATGAGCATTTTAGCTTCCAACATTTCTCTGGCTATCGGACCGATACTCGTAATTGTCGTTTTATATATTTCCATATGACCCTCCTATTGTTATTTTCCCATTGTCTCTCATTCATCATATCAAAAATACTTTTAATTTAAAAGCAATTATTGCAAACGCATTCATTGTCGATTTTTAAAAAAATCGCCTCTGCGACATTTCAATTTAAACCCGACCGATAAACGGTTTGGGCTACACTCCGAAGAAAGACGGAAAACAGAATAAGCTTACCCCTCACGACATCGGGTAATCTAAGCTTTTTGTGCTTATACATCATTATTCTTTATTATAAGCAACCATTCTTGACATAATCTTCAATTATATTTGATATTTTATTAATTTTATTTTTGAAAAAATTCGCCGTTTAAACGTTTCCATATTTTTTGTTATTTTTCCCTAATTTTTTCCTACTATTATATGATTAACAGTTTTTTTTGAAAATAAGAAAAAGTATTTATACCGGATTAGCTTATAATTACCATTTAACACATTCGTCATTCAAATTTAGTTTTTATCCCTTATACTTCTCTTTGTTCCTGTTAAGAACCACTTATCTTTATTATGCCGATGATAAGGAGCCGGCAATCGGTACCCGTCGGTATTAAACGTCTATTTGATTTTTAGAACCATAGGGGCTTGCTATGAACTTAGATATATTTTTGACCAAACAATGTAATATGCGTTGTGAATTTTGCGGTGCTTATATCGAAAAAACACCTCCCAAGCTGAGCGTTGAGGAGATCGATCAAATTCTGACAAAGGGAAAAGCCTACGGCTTTCGTTACACCACTTTTTCCGGTGGCGAACCTTTGCTCTACACCTCTCTCTCCGATGCCCTTGCCGCCGCCGATAAAAACGGCTTTTGGGTTAATTTAACAACCAACGGTGCTTTGATTGATCAGAAATTTATTGATTCAGTTAAGGGAAAAAATGTTAACTTACGTGTCAGTTTACATACCTTAAACCCGAAAACCCACGTTGAAATGACCCAAACCGACACTTTACAACGGGTGTTGGAGGGGATTGACCTGTTAAAAAACAACGGCATGTACTATTCGATCGGGTGTACCATTTTCGATAAAAACTTTGACGAAATGGAAACCATTGCCGACTTTGCTTTTGAAAACCATGCGGCCTATATCCGATTTTCTCCGGTTGTAAGGCAAAATAAAGGCAGCAACTACCCGATTGATAAAAATTTTTATCACCGTAGTCTTAAAAAAATTCTTAAAATGACACTCCGCTACCAACCCTATCTGTATTACGAAAAACCGCTTTTTCCCATCAACCCTCACTTTCTTTCCATGATGACAACCAGACGTTGTGCAGCCGGGACCAAAAGTTTTATGATAGTCGATTCCGAAAAAAACCTGTTGCCCTGTCAATTTTTACCGCCGGAATCCTTCGGGCTGAAAATTAAAACCATCGATGATTTAAATACCGATTTCGAAACCATGCGTTTAAACATGATTGATTATTTTAAATCCGTTCAAGCCATGAGTTTTCAAGGCGAATGCAAAGAGTGTCTGTATCTCGATACGTGCCAAGGCGGTTGCTTTGCAACCAGGCTGACAAGCGATACCGGCGCCCTCAATGAACAGCCCGTCTGTTTATATGCCATTGTGACGGAGTTATTCTCCGAATTAAACGCAGAGGAACAGGAACTGATTTTAAATTATTGGTCCTACCATTATAACCAACGCATTTCCTCTAAAGGTAAAATTCATAATTGTGTTCGAAAGCTGCCCATCTGGGAATTAAACTTCCGAATGGATCGCTTAGCCTCGCACAATGCACATTCATATCAGTAAGGAGGGCTGTATATGCTCAAAATTTTGCTCATCTCTGTGGGAATCGACAATAAATACGGTACGGTAGCGGGAAGTGCCAACCAACACCGGGTAACAACCCCCATGTTGTCGCTGCCGTTTATCGCCGCAAATCTCTTAAAAACCAAAGAAAAAGAGGTAGAACTTCAAATTATCGACGAATACGCCGAGTTGCTCGATCCTCGAAATTTACCTGAAGCCGACATTGTCGGATTATCGGGTATGACCATGCACGCTAACAGAATGTACCTGCTCGCCGATGCCTATCGCAAGATGGGTACCTACGTCGTGTTGGGCGGTATCCACGTCAGTTTTATGACTGAGGAGGCACTGCAACATGCCGATACAATTATGATCGGTGAGGCGGAATACACTTTTGTGGATTTTGTGAACGATTTTCAAAAAAACAACCGAAAAAAATATACCGACCCACAGAACCTGTCAATATCCGCACCTTACCCAGAGCCCGTGTCGATTTAATGCGAAACCGCGACGGCACCTCGCCTTATATCAGCGGCAATGCCATTATGGCTTCTCGCGGTTGTCCGAACAATTGCTCCTTTTGTTGCGTAAAAAATATGTTCGGCAGGGTGATGCGCTATCGGGATGTCGACGACGTTTGTAGCGAAATAAGGGATATGAACGACGATTTTATTTGCCGATGACAATATGATCGGCAATCGCAAATATGCAAAAAAAATTATTTGAAGCCATGATACCCCTTAATAAAAAATGGGGCGGTCAAATGAGTATCGACTTGGCAAAAGACGATGAACTCCTGGAATTGGCCGTTGCCTCCGGTTGTTTATCTATTTTTATCGGGATTGAAAGTATCAACACAAAAAACATTCGTCACATCAACAAAGCTCATGTCAACAAAGTCGACGAATACACCCGCCTGTTAGGAAAAATAAGGGCAAAAGGCATCGAAATATTTGGCTCTTTTATTGTCGGGCTGGACGAGGATACCGAAGAGTCCTTTGAAGACATCTACAATTTTATCAAAAAAAATGACATTAATTTTCCGGCAGTCAGCATTTTGACCCCCTTTCCAGGAACGGATTTGTACAAACAAATGGATAACGAGGGGCTTATTATCGATCGAAATTGGGATCGATATAACCTGACCCAAGCGGTTTATCGTCCGAAAAACATGTCTACCGCCGAATTACAATTTATGTACAACGAACTCGTTTATAAACTGACCGGCGAATTCGACTACAGTTTACCGGCACAAGCAAAGGAAGGCTAAAATGAAACAACCTGTCTTAGAAGTCAAACATGTCAGTAAATCCTACGGCAACGTCAAAGTCCTTGACGATATCAGTTTTTCCGTTAAGGAAAACGAGGTCATCGGTTTAATCGGTCATAACGGTGCGGGCAAAACCACCCTCATGGAGTCTATATTAGGCTTGCGTAAGGGGTACGAGGGCACCATTACCCTCTTCGGTCGCCAAATGACGGAGCACCCGAAGCAACTTAAACGGATGATCGGTGCCCAATTGCAGGAAAGCGAATTGAACAGTCAATTAAAAGTCTACGAAGCGGTAGAATTTCAAAGTGCGGCCTTCGGGTTGAAAGTTGATGCCGACCAATACCTGAAGGACTTTGAGCTGACGGAACACAAGTACAAAAAATTCTCCAAACTTTCTGGCGGTCTCAAACAAAGGCTCTTTATTTTGCTCAGCATTGTCCACTCCCCGTCGTTGATCTTTTATGACGAACTGACCACCGGTATCGATCCGGAAGCACGAAAAGGGATGTATAAATACATTAAAAATTTAAAAAATTCGGGTAAAACCGTTTTCCTCTCCACACATATCATGGAAGAGACACAAATTATGTGCGATCGCGTGATGATGCTAAAAAAAGTCGGCTGATTAGCGACGATACCCCCGACAATTTGGTGGCAAAACTTGGCTATCAATATGTTTTGTCTTTTGAATCGTCCATGTCCGCGGCGGACATAACCGCCTATTTTAATAGCCGGGGGTTTCCACTCACACCAATTGCCGACGACATTACTCCCAACAAATTTTATATTCAACTTAATCATATTGAAGATCACAACAAGATTGTCAGCCTGATGGACAAACAGCCCGATACTTTTCGTTCCTTAAATTCAAGAAAGGCAAATATGTCGAATGTTTATGAAGCAATGTATCAAAAGGAGGGAGAATCATGTTAAAAATATTGGAAATTAAAGGAAAGCTTTTTCTGAGAGATTATCCCGCCGTTTTTTTTACCCTGGCTTTCTGTCCGATTATCTTATTTATTTTCGGATTGACCATGGGAAATGATCCCAACCCTCTGCTCAACGATATGGGGTCGATAGATATCTCCATGCCTTCCTATATGGTTCTTATTATTGCCGGTATCGCCTTTATATCTTTTCCCATCAGCCATGTCACCGCCAAAGAACGGGGCGAATTTAAACGGCAAAAATTATTGGCCGTTTCCTATAATCGGCTGTTGTTTTTAGACAGTTTGATCTATTACCTTTTTGCCTTGGTCGGTATGGTGATTACAACCGTCGTCGGTTATATCAACTACGATATTCCCCTACCGGAAAACTACGGTATTTTGTTTGTTGCCGTGACCCTTTGTTTTTACTCGGTATTTTTTATGGGCTTTTTATTGTCCGTGATTGCCAAAACCACCAAGTCGGCACAGGCTCTGGGCTTTGCCGTGTTCTTTACCATGCTCTTTCTCTCCGGTGCATCGACCCCGCTGGAATTAATGAACGAAGACATGTTGGCTCTTTCGGATTATATCCCTCTGAAATATGCGGTCGTTTTTATGAAAGCGGCATGGTTCGGTGACCCTTTTAAAGATATTCAAAAAGAAATTTTAATTCTCTTTGCCATCGGTTTGGCCTGTTTAGTCGCAGGTCTCGCCATCACCCATTTGGGCGAGTACGGTATTACCATAAAACGTAAAAAGAAACTAAACAAATCCAAATAAACGGATCGATCCGACTTAATCGGAAAGGAGGTTAATTCTCAACCGTTCTTTTGAGCCTCATGCTCATTTCCATTGATGTTTAAAATTAATTCACCACAGGAGGCGTTATGTCCAACACAGATAAAAAAAAAGACGATGACTTTCGACGAAGTTCAAACTCGGGAAATCGGCCCGATATGGAGTATTATTGATTTTTCAAGCAATATACCCGTTTCCATTTATTCCGATTCCACCGTTGTTAAAACCTCCGAGTCCATCTTTCGTTCGTCGATGATTTCAAACCATTCAAGACTTACCGGAGAGGATTATCTGCTCAACGCAAAAAAATCTACGATTGATATCTCCTTACCGATCGGTACCTTCTCTTATTCGGACTTTGCCCCGCGAGGTGCCTTGTCTTTCAGAAATTTTTTAGAAGAACAAGTCATCGAAGAAGGCCGTGCCGTCAAGCTGCCCCCTTACAACAATGTCAACACACCCATCGGTCCGACCATTAAAGCCAGAAGAAGTTTAAGAAACTTCGGAGCGAAACCCATGTCTCTCAAGGAAGTTTCCACCGTTTTATATTACGGCGACGGCGTTTCGGGAACCTTCGACCACAACCCCTCCGGCACCTTTGAGGTAACGGAATCTCTCGGTAAAGACTACATCAGCCATGTACGCACCGCACCCAGCGGTGGCGGCCTCTATCCGGTTACCTTGTATTTTATTGCCTTAAATGTCGACGGTCTGGATAAGGGCTTGTACAAATACATGCCTCTGCACCACAGTGTGGAACTTGTTAAAAAATACGACGAAAAAGACCTTGAGACCTATTTTTCTTTTACCAATTTAGGTCGGGAAGTGGAACTAAAAAATGTCGGCATGTGTATTTACTACGTCTATGCCATCTACGAAAACTCGCGAAAATATAACGATATGGCAATGCAATTTGCCTTGATAGAAGCCGGCGAAATATCTGAAAATATTCATTTAATTTGCACGGCCGAAAACTTATCCTCTTGCGATATGGGCGGCTTTGAAAAAGCCCGAACGGAACAATTCTTCGGTTTGGACGGTTTAACCCATCACATCATTCATCTAACCCTGGTCGGTAGAAAATAAAAAGGAGACACAATTATGGCTTTTACTACAAAATTTAACTTAATGGACAACGTAACCATTTATTTTAACGGTGATGACGAAGTTCGTTTCCGTAAGGGTATTTGGAATTATGAGGAAGCAACCCTGGATATCACCCCGGTGGCGGATACCGTCAAAAAACCCATGTTGGACGTTATCGATGCATTAATTAAAACAAGAACCGTCGATTTAAAAGACACCCACTTAAAGTACGAATTGGTCATCGACGATTACGGTTTTATCAGAAATATTGTGGAATCTTTAACGGAGCAACGCTATCTTGAATACGCCGATCAGGACTATCATCAGAAATTGGTCAAAGAAATTATCGGCGGTACCATTTCCGAATACATGGCAACAGACCACTTAATGGTCGGTCCCATCCTCTTTATTACGGATAATGCAAGACTGAAAGACTATGCACAAATGCTTGCAGAAGACCTCGAAATTACCTTAACCTTTATGAACGATGCGGATATCGACCGGATTGAAAAAGCGAACATTCTAACGAAAAATGAGGGATTGGAAACGGAAACGGAGCTGACGGAACTGGAGCGTACCATCTTCCCCTTCAGCGCTGTGGTTGTCAGCCTGGAAAGACCCCGTCTTAAATTTTTAAGAAAATTAAATCGCTTGCTCATCAAAACGGACAAACCCATGGTGCTTTCTATTCTCGACGGCCCTTTCTTATCCATTACATCGGTTAAAGGTAAGGAAACCGGCTGCTACGAATGCTTTGAACAGCGGGTCATCGCCAGAAATCAATCTATCGAACCCTACCATCGTTTTTATGAACAAACCGACGGTATCTCCAAACTGACAAAGAAAACCCATATGACACCCATTCTCCAAACTTTTACGAGCTTGGCCATCTTTGAAGGTTTTCTGCTTGCAACCGTCAATAAAACCAAGTTGGCGGGTCGGGTTCTCAACGTGTATATCCCCATTCTGGAAATTCAAGTGGAAGATTTATTGCGAGTTTCCTATTGCCCGGCTTGCGGTCAGGTTGCACAGGCCAAATACGATGAGATGTATACCAACTCTCAAAGAGTCGTTCGTCAATTGGTTGACAGCGTTCAATTGGAAAAAACATCCGAACGCCAAAAAAGAATGGAGATGCAACAAGCATGAGTATCGAATTTTATCCGAACCATAAACATATTCTCAGTCAATTCAAGCATATTTGCGGTCAACATACGGGTATTATGGAATCGCAAATTGTCATGCAGGCCAATTCCAATTTAAGCCGAAACATCACCCTTTGTACCGCCATGATGCCCAACTACCACAAGGTGCTCTACGGCGACGATGCCGAAGTCAGCTACCATTTGTCCGGCTACGGCATTTATAAAGAGGAATCCCTCATTCGCCTGTTGGGCGAAGGGATTGAGCGATATGGCCTGTTTACCACACATTTTTACCACCAACATCGCGAAATATATCTCAGTTACAACGAGTTGTGTGAAAAATACCCGGATCAGGTCATCGATTGGAACTATATTCACCTCTATGAATCAGATGACTACGAAAAAATGAAAGATCAAACCTTTCTCGTGGATATTACAAAGGATGACAAAATCTCCTGGGTATTATGCCCCTCCATCTTCGACGAAACACAAAGCTACTATATCCCCGCACAAATGATGTTTGTGGGCTATAAGGCAAATCCCAACCGGAGCGAAAAATGGTTTACACCCGGTTTCTCCAAGGGAACCGCTACACACGGCACCGTTGAAAAGGCCTTTAAGGGTGCCATCGGCGAAATTATTGAATCCGACGCTTTAATGATTAAATGGTACAGCGACCCCAAGGCGTACGAAGTAGTGATTGATGACTTCGACTTGATGCAATTGCTGCATCAAATAACGGCAAATACCGGTTACGACGTGGTCATTTATGACTATACCGTTCAAAAAGAGTTGGGCTATGTTTTTGCAGCGGCACTCATTAATCAAAAAGAAGAAACTCCCTACATTGTTATGGGTTGTTCTTCCGGGTTTGATGCCTTAAAAGCTATTTACAGAGCCGTCATGGAAGCCTTGGCCATTCTTTACCTCGCCATTAACGGACCGGTTGTCATGCCCAAAGACTATTTGGAGGTCACTCACGAAAGGTCCCACGTCAATTTGGACAGTAACGTCTCCTATTGGGCCTCTCTGGAAGATGCTCAAATGAAAAAAGAGTACCTGGCATCGATCATTAAGGGACAAAAGCCCGTCAGTACTTATATCAACCCGCATCAAAACAGCAACGAGGAGCTGAAAGCCTACATCGAGGGGTTAAAAGCAATCTCTAAATACGCCGTTTATACCGATATGACACCGGTAGAGATTAATGACGTAGGCTTTAAAGTGATGAGGGTGTTTATTCCGGAATTGGTGCAGATGAGTTTTCCGGGAATGCCTTACTCCAAGCATCCGAGAGTTCTTGCACACGGTGGCATCAACAATGACTTACCACACCCTCTACCTTGACGCACTTTTAGTGGGGTTGGCCATATTATTTCCCGGTACGATGACCGGCTTTTTTATCAGTATTAACAAAAATGCCTTTGTCGTGTGGAGTAACACCATTGTTTATTGCTTGTTAATTCTGCTTGCCGCTCTGACGGGTTTTGTCGGAGATTTGCACCCGAGTGCTTCGCTTATCGCACTTGTTGTAACTCTGCCCCTCAGTGTGCTTTGTATCGGATCGGAGGTATTCATCGGAAAGCTCGATTTTTATCTGACCCATAAAATATGGCCGAAAAAAGTTCGATTCGATCAATCTCTGAAAAAAAACAACCCTTTAGAAGCTTTCACATAGGGATTGAATAAAAACTTAAGTGACGGCTTCAAGTGGAGCAAAGGAAAGACCACATTGGAGAGTAATATCTCTGGTGTGGTCTTTCACTATTTATAATCAAATTTCAATATGTTAAATAAAGATATTTTGCCTTTTTATCATTGCTAATTACTATTTTTACCTTTGAAGGATATCGGAATTTAATACGACTTACCTTAAAAGACCATAAAATTATTTCTAATAACTCTTGCTCTGACACATTCTCATTTCCTTTAAATCTTGTAATTCCTGAACCGAGTAATGGCAACACTATTGTACGTCCTGCATATATGATATCTATTTCATTCCAAAATTCCAATAAACAACCTATATAATCTTGCATAGATAGATACGCTATATTTTCCTTGTCAAAATGAGAAAATGCTGTTAGTAAAAAAATCTTCATATGCAAAAATGCTTCCCAATTTATATTGTGTAGTTTTGCCTGCTTTACGAGTAATATTTGTATCTATGATTTTTTCATTTAAATGGGTGTCGTTACTTATCCTATCATCAAATTCTATTATGTCGTTAATATAGTTTTCAATAAAAAACCATTTAAGTTGTTCTTTGCAATTATATGTATCAAATTATTCATTAAAGGTTTTTAACTGTTAAGGGAGAGTTTTTTGTCAGTAAATCTATGAATTAGGACAATAGCCATAACAGTACGGGTAACGGGTATGGTATAGACTCAAACTAAATGGTACATTTGAGAGATGGTTTTATCTCCTTGATGAAAAGGATTGTCTCTACAGGGTTAAGTACAAAGTTCAGACAGCTGTTTGGTTTGACCATGATAAAGAAAAATGGCAGTACATAATCATCTTCCCGAATTTTATCAAACGATGGTGCCAACCCTGTCTGCACTTGCTTGAGCACGTTAGTTGCAAAGTTAGAATGGGTGGTTCACATCAAAATTGGTAACGGTTTTTTCTTATCTATTCCCTTTTGCTCTATTATGAGACTTACACAACATTTCACAATTGCTTATATCAGTTGAGCCACCATTACTCCATGCTGTCACATGGTCAGCATCCATTTCGCTTATTTTATATATTCTAGCTTTATTATTGTTATTGCCAGAGGCACAGATTGGACAGTTCGAAATTTCTTTTTCTTTAGCGTAGTCTGTTTGAGTTTTGTACACTGCTCTCTTAGTAACATCATCGAAAACTCGAACATTTATAAGTCTTGGGTCGTTTTCCCCGCCTAGAATATACTCATAAATACCTTTCTTATCTCGAACTTGTGGGTCTCCTAATAAATCTTGTACTCGTTCTGATACTTTATTAGGATCATAAGCATTATTATGATATTCTTCATAGAGTCTTCCCCAGTCTCTCCCCTTCATACTTGGTTCTACATCTATAAATACTGTAGAAACCCAATCAATAACCGTATTAAAATAAGTCTCCAACTCTTCAATACCATCATCTTTACGGTGCTTGCTCATATAATCATCGATGTTGCCCTTACTTACCCAATCTAAAGCTGTCCTTAGGAAATCTTGTCTATTCACATCACCAGAAATATAAGCTGACCACTTTAGGACATTAGTATTTCTACTATTACTAAATTGTTCTTTAGCCTTAGTAACAAAAGGTCCCGAATAGATAGAGTTTAGCAATTCTTGATCATTAAGTGGTACACCTACAATATTTATTGTCTTAAACCATTCCTTAATTTCACTTTCCTCACCTTTACAAATATAAATAGTCAGCTCTGTATTAAGTATTTTCTCTTTTAAATCTTTAGCAAGACCACCAAAATATTGTTGTATTCCATTTTTATCTTTAATTGCAAATTTTTCAGTTACATATCGTCCAAAACTTGTTATCCTTTATTGACCATCCAAAACCTCATACTTATCCTCGTCTACCTCTACAAAATAAATTAAGCCCAATGGATATCCTTTAAGTATAGAATCTATTACTGCGACATCTTTTTTTCCATCGTTATAAATATAATTTCTTTGATATTCAGGCTGTATTGTTAATTTCCCATTCCAACCGTATAAACCTTTACCTTCAAATTCATTATATACAAAACCTTCACATATATCCCCTATTGTTATATCAGTTCTCAATTTTGTATCCATAACTTACCTCCTGTGCCTAATTAGTAATCTGGTATATATACGCTTAAGATAACCATCAACATTGTCTGCAGTATAATAAACACTATCCTCAGGTTTTTCTTTTAAGAGTATTTGAGCCCCCGTATTAACTTTACTACCTGAAACCGTTGAACCATTTTTATTATGTTGTATAGCATTTTCATATCTTTTTGTTGGCCAAACTAATTCATCAAATTCTTCCCTGCCTGAAGTTATTCCTAAAATTTCAAATTGTTCAGGATTATAAACGTCAAGAAAGGATGTTGGAACTCCCATTACTTCATTATAATCAGAAGGAATAGCATTTCTTAACGGAACCTCCAAGGCATCATAATTATCATATTTCGGATAAGTATCAGTCTGATAATCATTTTCTAACTTGCTTATTAATCCTTTGTTGTAACGTAAATTATCTTCCATTGTCATTAATCGCATGGGTTCATGTCTTCGACCATGCTCAAGATTTGTAAACCAATTAACATTTCTAAATTTAACAAGATTTAAATCTTCATAAAAAACACCTTCACCATAACTTGTAGCATTAGGTGTCTCGAAATAGGCATTACCACCTTTAAATCCATTTCCAACCCACATTTTGTTATCTTTTATTAAAGGGAAAATTTCACTATAAGTTATACTGTTCATATTTCCTATAATTAAAAATTTCTTATCCTCTTTAAAAATCCATTGTACGAATTCTCTATACAATGAAAAAGGAGGATTAGTAACAATGATATCTGCTTCACTGCGTAATGCATTAACTTCCTCACTACGAAAATCTCCATCCCCCTTAAGATAATCCCACTTTAAATCTTCAAAATCAATGTTTTTTGATTTATTTGAATTTCTAGTTAATGTGAAAATTTTTCCACTCGATTCTTCTTTTACTTCATCAAATTTTTCAGCTTTATAATCTGCAAAAGACATCTGGTAGAAATCCCCATACTTTTCTTTTTTGTTTTCGTTAGAGTAGCTAGTGCTTATCAACTTTTTCAAGCCAAATCTTTCGAAGTTCTGAGCAAAAAACTTAGTGAAGTTTGACCATTCTGGGTCATCGCAAGGTAATAAAATAGTTTTATCCCTAAACACATCTGGATTATATTCAATATATGCATTTACTTCATTTTGTATATCTGCATACTGAGTATAGAACTCATCATTTTTTGCATTTTTTGCACTATGTAACTTTTTGTTGGCCACTATTTTTCCTCCTATCTTATTTTCGTCACCTATAATTTTTATATCTTTTACTTCAGAAAATACAGGTACATGAGATCTCATATCTACATTCTCTTCTTATTCTTCCTATGTTAGACCATATTTTTTGCATACAATTTCATAAATAGTTTTTTAATGCTTCAATCATCACTATCTTTATACTCATCTTCTATAAAGCTAAGAAATTCAAGCATCTTCAGCCTTTTTTCTTGTGATAAATTAGCCATTAGTTATCCTCCAATATCTTATTTAATATCTTCATTTGCCACAAACTCTAAAATATCATCTACTCTACAATTAAGTACCTTGCAGATACTTTCTATAGTTTGTAATTTAACATATTCATTTCTCTTTAACCGAGTAATTATATTAGCAGAGAAACCTGCCTGTTTCTGCAAATCGGCATTTGACATTTCTTTTTCTATTAATAAGTGAAACAATTTCTTATAGCTTACTGCCATGTGGTTGACCTCCTTAAACAGGCTATTTAAACTCTCCTAAATCATATCACGAGTTCGTGAATAATTCCATCTATAAATAAAATATATTTTCTGAAATC
>CAYFTR010000017.1:0-37764 GCA_964346185.1 uncultured Lachnospiraceae bacterium
TGTCTAGCTTAATTTTACTATCCGGGAATTGTCTAGCTTAATTTTACTATCCGGGAAATATGAATTATAATGAAAATAAGCAAATAACTTTAATCAACTTTTAGCGGGTTAAAGGGAAAAGAGCAACCCTTTTGTTGCCTGTGAGCAGGGCAAGCATCGCTACAAAAGTGAGAAAAAGAAAAATGAAAAATAATAAGACGGATCATCATACCCTTCATCAAGATACTTTTGCCTGTCGATGCGGCTACAAAGGTGTTACACATCAACATTCCCATGGAGAAGGCAGCAGTATCGATTACCTTGCCTATCACTCCCAAATCAGAGGTTGGAATCCCACCTTTAAATTTTTGTTTTCATGTATCGCCTTAATACTTTGTATTGCTTTGGATAACCCTTATGTATCGGTTGCAACGATTGTCATTATGGGGTTTATCAGCATCGGTTTGGGCGGTGTTTCTTTCCACGATTATTTAGCAACGATGATGCTCCCTTTAACGTTTATTTTGTTGGGGACTTTTATGATCGGAATCGATTTTTCTTTCATCCCTAAAGGAGAATACCGTTTATACCTCGGCTTTTTTTATCTGATCACCGACCGTGCAAGGTTGTTGGAAATGGGGACGCTGATACTAAAAGTATTCGGTGCCGTTTCCACTATGATTACCTTAACTTTATCGACCCCGGCAACGGAAATTGTATCGGTACTCGGAAAATTAAAGGTGCCTAAATTAATTGTGGAACTCATGTATATGATTTACCGTTACATTTTTGTAATGTCCGATACCTACCGAAAAATGAAATACTCCGCAGAGTCCCGTTTGGGCTTTGTTGATTATAAAACATCGCTGAAGACCTTTGCGAGCATTGCCGGCAATATTTTTGTCGTCACTTTAAAGCGGGCGGGGGATTACTACAATGCCTTGGAATCGAGATGTTATGAGGGTGAACTCCTTTTTCTGGAAGAAAAAAGACCGATTAAAGGAATGCAAATCGGCTTTGCTTTTTTATACGTCACCTTAATGGTAACACTGGGCTTACTGACTTAGAGGAACACCATGGAAGTTATTTTAAAAATAAAAAACTTAACCTATAATTACAGTCATGGCAAGCATGCATTGAATCAGATAAGCGTTAATATTTATAAAGGCGAAAAGTTGGCGGTTATCGGCTCCAACGGTGCCGGAAAGTCGACGTTCTTTTTAAATCTCAACGGTGTTTTAAAATCCGACAGCGGCGAGATTTACCATCGAGAGGAATTAATTACCGGCAAAAAACGCAACCGGTTGCGTCAAAATGTGGGCATTGTTTTTCAAGATGCCGATCAGCAAATTATCGCATCCACCGTGTTGCAGGAAGTCAGCTTCGGGCCGATGAATTTAAAATTGCCCCAAGGAGAAGTCCGGGAACGGGTGGAAGAGGCCTTGGCCTATATGAACATTTCCGACTAAAAAGACCGACCGCCCCACTACTTAAGCGGCGGAGAAAAAAACGGGTATCCATTGCGGATATAATTGCCATGAAGCCGGAAGTCATTATTTTTGATGAACCGACAGCGGGTTTGGATCCGTATAATACCGAAGTTTTGGAAGATGTTTTGATAAAATTAAGCAATGAAGGTAAAACCTTATTGATATCCACCCACGATATGAATTTTGTCTACCGTTGGGCGGACAGAGTCCTTGTATTCTGTAAAGGACACATCATTGCCGACGGCACACCCCTGGAGGTGTTTCATAATGAGGAGGTGTTAAAAAGAGCAAGCTTAAAACGACCGACCCTGTTAGATGTTTACGACATGTTGATTGAGAAGAATAAATTGAGTCGAAGCGATGTTTATCCTAAAACAACGGAAGAGCTCTATGCACTTCTTTAGTTTCTGTGAGGAGGAAAATGAAAAATTTAAAGTATAATAAGAAATTTATAGTGTTTTAAGCCTTTGTTGCAACAATGGCTATTACCCCGGTTGCAGGGGCTATGCACATTATGGAAGGCTACCTGCCTTTAACCCATTGTATTGTTTGGTTTGTTGTCTGTATTCCTTTTTTAGTGATGGGTTATCGTTCCGTTAAGGGAAAAGTCGACGAAAACCGCCGCAATATTTCTATGATTGCTATTGCCGGCGCCTTTGTTTTTGTTTTGTCTTCCTTAAAAATACCCTCGGTTACGGGAAGCTGCTCCCATATGACGGGTACCGGACTGGGTGCTATATTATTCGGACCGGCCGCCATGTCGCTGTTGGGTATGATTGTATTAATCTTTCAAGCAATTTTATTGGCCCACGGCGGTTTGACCAGCCTCGGCGCCAACACCTTTTCGATGGGAATTGCCGGACCCTTTGTTGCCTTTGCCGTTTATAAAGCCTTATCCAAAAGCAACAAGAAAGTGGCGGTCTTTTTAGCCGCATTTATCGGAGATTTGTTTACCTATATCGTCACTTCATTGCAATTGGCGATTGCCTACCCGGCACCCGATGGCGGATTTGCAGTTTCCGCCGCAAAATTTTTAGGTACTTTTGCACCGACACAAGTACCCTTAGCGATTATCGAAGGCATTTTAACCGTATTAATTTTTGACGCTTTGGAAACCTATGCGGAAGCGGAAATGAAGAGCTTGGGCTTTGCCTCCGGAGGGATGAAATAATGAAAAAATCAACCGCTATCTTATTATTGGTTTTGGTATTGCTGATTGCCATTGTTCCGCTTTTCGCATTAAAAGATGCGGAATTCGGCGGTGCCGATGATGCGGCCGGCGATGCGGTATCCGAGGTGTTGGGTGAAGAGTACGAACCCTGGTACACACCGGTTGCGGAAACCCTGCTCGGTGGTGAAATACCCGGTGAGGTCGAAAGTTTAATCTTTTGTGTTCAAACGGGTATCGGCGTCGGCATTATCGCATACTTGATGGGACGTTTTGTCGAACGAAAAAAACATACGGGCCGATAAGGCAACTCATTTATAAGAGAATTTCTCAATCCATGTTAAGAGCTACCCGTTTTTCGGGTAGCTCTTTTAATGTGTCATCATAAAAAATAAAATAAGCATAATGAAAGGATTAATCGAATTGACTGAAGTTGTTAAGAGGTGTTACTTCCGTTAAGATAAGCGATGAAATGAAGAATACTTTTAAAGCAATTAAAAAAATGATATGATACGATAAGAAAATAATAAACCTTTAAAAGTTGGAAAGAGTTTTTATGAAAATACGAAAAAAATGGTTATTTACTGCAATAGTGGCGGGGGTACTCGTTGCGATATTGGTACCTGTATTTCGAGACCTGTACGTTGAACGGATGATGTACAACACCATGGCCGGTTATGAACGTCGGATCGGCCGCCTTGAGGAAGGTACGAAAAGGGATATTTTAAATCAAGCAAATTTATTTAATATTCATATGATGCAAAAGGGGTATCCTGTTTACGACCCTTTCAACTTTCATAAACGCACCCCCTTCGAACAAATAGATACCGTGCGTTACCCCGAAGCCTACGGTCCGGGTCGCACCCTCGGTACGCTCCACATACCGAAGCTCAATTTAAAAGTACCGATAAAAAACGGTATGGATGCACAAACCTTGTGGGAAGGTGTGGGCTATGTGCGAGGATCCTCTTTACCCGTCGGCGGTTACGATACCCACACGGTAATTGCCGGTCATCGAGGTCCCGGCACATCGGAACTGTTTCAATTTTTAGAACTCCTGAAACCCGGAGACCATTTTTTTATACACACCATGGATCTGGATATGGCCTATCAGGTGCAATCGGTACGCATCGTTCAGCCCGATATCTACCAATACTTTTCGGTTGAACCGGGGTTGGATTTGGCAACTTTGGTCACCCCCCACCCTTACCTGATCAATCAAAACCGACTGTTGGTACGGGGAGAACGTGTGCCCTACGAGCGGTCGCTTGAATATGTGGTGCCGGTGTTTTCCTATCAAGCGGAAGAATTTGCCGTTTATGTCGGTATTTTTATTTTGGCGATACTGACTTTAACGGTACTCTTTAAAACCGAACTCGGTAAGAAAATAAGAGAACGCCTTCAGAAGAAACCAACGGCGGAGGATACATTAAAAGATTAATAATATCGAAGGATTTTGAAAAGTCTAAGAGTAACAGATTATAATAGTTCCTATGAGCGGAACCGGCATTACCTTGCGTATCCGATACAGGGATTACAGGTCGGAAATTAACCGAATAGAAGAAACAATAGTTAACTGAACTGGGATGACCGCTATTTAAGATGACGCATATTTGATGAGATGTGTGACGAACATCTGTAATAGCGGTTTTGTTTGTCAATAAGGAATAAAGGATGAATACTATGCAAAAATATGATTATATTACAATCGGTGGAGGTAGCGGCGGTTTGGCTTCGGCCAATCGTGCGGCGGAACGTGGTGTAAAGTCACTGATTATCGAAAAAAACCAATTGGGTGGCACCTGTGTCAATCGCGGGTGTGTGCCGAAAAAAATTATGTGGTACGGTGCCCATATTGCCGAAGCGTACCGAACCTACGGTAAGGATTACGGTTTTACCTCGGATAATACGTGGTTTCAATACAAAAAACTGTTGGAAAGCAGAGACGCTTACATCAATCGGGTGCACGATTCCTATCGAAAGGGTTTTGAAACCAGAGGGACCGAAATGCTTAACGGCAGGGCACGTTTTGTAGAACCCCGTGTTTTGGAGGTCAACGGTAAAACCTACACGGCGGATCATATTACGATTGCCACCGGCAGTCGACCGACCGTCCCTCATTTTCAAGGAGCCGAATTGGCGGACAACTCGGACACCTTTTTTAATTGGAAAGAGCTGCCGAAATCCGTTATTGTGATGGGCGGCGGGTACATTGCGGTGGAAATTGCCATGTTGCTGAAAAACTTGGGGATTGAAACCCATTTTTGCGTACGTCGCCATGCACCTCTCAGAAGTTTCGAACCTTATATTGTAGAAGGATTACTTCAAGCAATAGAGAATAGCGGCATTCACTTTCACCCGTACCATATTCCGAACCGTATCGAAAAACGTTTTGACGGCAGCTATAAAGCAAATTTTGATAACGGGGAAACACTCATTGCGGAAAAAGTTATTATCGCTGCGGGCAGAAAGCCCAATACCGAAAACCTGGGTTTGGATATTGCCGGTGTTACCTGCGATGAAAGCGGGCATGTGGTAGTAGACGACCATTACCGCACAACGGCACCCGGTGTTTATGCCATCGGAGATATTATCCCCTTAGTGGAATTGACACCGGTAGCGGTTGCCTCGGGCAGACGTCTGGCGGATTATCTCTTTTACAACCAACCCTTACCCCCCATCGACCCGCAAAAGGTGGCAACCGTGGTGTTCAGCCACCCGCCTGTCGGAATGGTGGGCTTAACATCGGAACAAGCCGTTCAACGCTACGGGAAGGATCAGGTTAAAATTTACCGTTCTTCCTTCGGGAGTATGTATACCGCCGTAACCCGTCATCGTGTTGAAACACGCATGCTTTTGGTTTGTGTCGGGGAGACACAACAAATTGTGGGAATTCACGCCATCGGTGACGGCGTCGACGAACTGTTACAAGGTTTTTCGGTTGCCTTGAATATGGGAGCGACGAAAAAGGACTTTGACAACACCGTTGCTATTCACCCAACCGCTGCGGAAGAGCTGGTAACCATGCGTTAAAAGAGCCGATGATGATTGGAAAACCACCGAAGACAACAGGGTATTTCAAAGGAATTGTACAAAAAAAAAGTACGTTTTTCTGTTGTTTTTCTTAAATTAAACGGAAGTAAACGGATAAAACCCTTAGAATGGAAATTGCCTTGAAACAGGCTAAAAACGGTAAATTTTAAACAATCCCGCTGAAAAAACGGTAGATACAATTTTAATCAAAATGTAAAAAGTCAAAAAAAAACTTGTAGATTTGTTTTTGTTGGAACATAATAAAAAAGCGGTTTTACCGATAAACCGACAAGAACAGCGACTTTGTGCGTTGTTGCACGGAGCACGGTTCTTATTGACCGGGTCAAAAGCTCGGCAAATAAATCTAATAGCGGACGGCAAAAGAGCATTCAAATATTCTTGAAATCAAGAATCGAAAAAGTCAGAAACACCGATGGAGGTCAATCGATGAACTTAGTAGTATTGGAAAACGGAAAAGAAGTATCCCGTTATGCGGCAAGAGTGGTCGCAAAACAATTATTAATCAATCCTAAAAGCGTTTTAGGGCTGGCAACCGGATCAACACCGGAGGGCATGTACAGCAGATTGGTTAAAATTTTTAACGAGGACCTCATTACTTTCGAAGAAGCGGTTTCCTTTAACTTGGATGAATATGTGGGTCTTCCCAAAGAACATCCTCAAAGCTATATACGTTTTATGAAAGAAAACTTATTCGATCATGTAAACTTTAAAGAGGGTGCCAACCATGTACCTAACGGCATGGCGGAAAACCTGAGAGAAGAATGTGCCAATTACGAAAAAATGATTGCGGCACACGGCGGTATCGATCTGCAAGTATTAGGTATCGGTCGCAACGCACACATCGGCTTTAACGAACCGGGAACGGACTTTGTCGCAGAAACCCACGTTGTAGATTTAATAGAAAACACCTTGGATGCCAATGCGCGGTTTTTCACTTCAATCGACGAAGTTCCAAAACAAGCCATCACCATGGGCATTAAAACCATTATGCAGGCGCGACAAATCCTATTACTGGCCATCGGCAGCAGCAAAGCGGACGCCTTGGTAAAAACGCTTGAAGGCGGCATTACGGTCGATCACCCCGCTTCCGTTTTAAAACTGCATCCCCAATTAACCATTGTTGCGGATAAAGCGGCGGCATCAAAACTAAAAAAAGTGAAGTAACACATATTCATGCAAAAATTTAAAAATATCATTATCGGTGGGGGAGCCTCAGGGCTCCTCGCTGCTATTTTAATTAAAAAATGGGGGCAACCGGTGGTGGTGTTGGAGCGTAATCCCAGAGTCGGTAAAAAAATTTTGGCGACGGGTAACGGTCGCTGTAACTTTACCAATATCGGTGCAACCGCCGAGGATTACTATAGCGAAAACCCCGAATTTATTAAGACGGTTCTTAAACGGCACTCACCACAGGAAGTCGTTACTTTTTTTGAAGAGTTGGGTATCGCCCATAAAGTGGAAGAGGAGGGCAAGGTGTTTCCCATGTCGGATCAAGCCTCCGCCGTTTTAGACGTTATGCGTTATGAATTACAGGAAAAAGATGTCCTATGTAACGCCTACGTTCGGGAAATTGAACCTCTTGAGGACGGTTATCGCCTGCATTTGGAAGACGGCCGTCAATTGTCGGGGAAAAATATATTAATTGCGACCGGCGGTAAAGCAATGCCGTCTACAGGTTCCGACGGTAACGGCTATCGGTTGGTTGAGCAATTAGGACATCGTATAACGCCGCTTAGACCCTCTCTGGTGCAATTAAGGCTTGTTGCCGATGGGTTGAAAGCTGTAAGCGGTGTTAAATTTAAAGGTGTGGCAACGCTTGACTGCGACGGAAAAACCATACAAAAAGAAAGTGGCGATATTTTGTTTGCCGATTACGGCATTTCGGGCCCGCCGATTTTGCAATTGTCGGCACCTGCCGGCACTTTACTTCAGGCAAATCGAGAGCCGACGATCCGTCTTAACCTTTTGCCGGAGTTTCAAGGCAGCTCGTTGATCAGCCATCTTTATACACGTTTTTACGGCAGAGCGGATAAACCCCTTGCCTTTGCCTTAGTGGGCTTAATCAACAAACGCCTGATTCCCAAAATAATTCAAGTGGCGGGCATACAAAGCGGGCAGATACTGGCGGCAACCCTTTCCGACCGGGACATTAAAGCTTTGGCGGATGTATTACAAAACTGGACTTTTAAAGTAAAAGGGACCAAGAGTTGGCCTTCGGCTCAGGTAACGGCCGGTGGTGTTGATACAAAAGAAATCGATCCGAACCGAATGATATCAAAAATACACCCGGGTCTATATTTTTCCGGAGAGGTAATAGATGTCGACGGACGTTGCGGCGGTTACAATTTACATTGGGCGTGGGTATCAGCCATGGTGGCTGCACAGAGTATCGTCAGCGAATAAGCCGTTTTTATAAAAACAAACGGGTAATAAATATAAGCTTTAAATAAAAAAACGGGCTGTTGGCGTATATATCGCAACAGCCCGTTTTATAAAGGGTAGGTTTATTTATTTTTACGGCCTCACACAGTTTAATCGCTTATTTAGCAAATTTTACTCTTAAAGTGATGTCTTCCGACATTTTAGGTTCGGGGTGAGATCCGATGCCGCCAAAGGGCATTTGTGCATTTAACACCCATGACTCGGGAATGTCAAACATTTCGCGAATCATGTCATCAATGATCGGGTTGTAGTGTTGTAACGATGCACCGATATCCAGTTCCTTCAAAGCGGACCATATGCTCAATTGCAGCATGCCGGCACTTTGGTTCGCCCATTTGGGGAAATTATCGGCGTAGGTGGGAAATTTGTCCTGAAGCTCTTTGACAACGGCATTGTCGTAAAAATAAAGAATGGTGCCGTAACCGTTTTTAAAGGAATTAATTTTTTCTCTCGGTATTTTATTTTCAAAAACTTTATCAATATTGTCCCAGAGCTCGTCCTGTTTGGCACCGGTTGCCACAACCAAGCGGGAGCTTTTCATATTGTAGGCATCGGGTACCAATTCAGTGGCTTCTTTAATCAGGTCAAAAACCTTTTCTTCCGATACGGGGATATTTTTGTGAATGTCGTAGTGACTTCTTCTGTTTTTTAATGATTCTAAAATTTTCATAGCTTTTCTCTTTTCAATACATTAAAGTTCGGATTATTCGTAATCAACTTGTTCTTTCAGGAAGGTGCCGTTTTGTAATTCCTCAAAGGCGTGTTGTAATTCTTCTTTTGTATTCATAACAATGGGACCGCCCCAAACAACGGGTTCTTCCAATTTGTCGCTTGCCATGTACAAAATTTGAATGGGCTCCTCCAAAGCCACCAGCTCTAATACATCGCCTTCGGACAGTTTAACGGCGGTTTTTTCGGCTACCTTTTCTCCGGAAACTTTCGCATCGCCCAATAAGAGGAAAACCATCACGGATTTGTCCTTGGGGGTGTCAATGTTTAGGGATTTACCGGGTTCTAAATAAATGTGGTAGTAGTCCAGGGGCAAGTATTTACCTTGAAAGCCTTTATAGTCTTTATAATTGCCGCTGATTAAACGAAGGGTACCGCCCTCTATGGCAATTTCTTCTATTTGATCTTTTTTAATGCTGTGGTATTCCGGCGGTGCCATTTTGTGTTTTTGTGGCATATTTAACCATAGTTGCACACCTAACATTCTTTCGGACGCGGGGAGTTGTTCTTCGTGCATAATGCCGGAACCTGCCGTCATCCATTGGACTTCGCCGTCAGTAATGGCATCGGAATTGCCGATACTGTCTTTATGTACCATATTACCTCGCGAAATCAGCGATATGGTTTCGATACCTCTGTGGGGGTGTAAGGGGAAACCGGCGGAATAATCTTCCGGGTTGGTGCTGTCAAAAGAGTCAAGCATTAAGATGGGGTCGTAGCTTTTTACCGTATCTCTGCCTAAAACACGAACTAAGTTGACACCCGCGCCGTCCTGGGTTCTGAATCCTGTTATTTTTTCGATAATTTGTCTTTTCATTTGTTTACCTCCGAGTTTTTGAGAGCAATTGGAGTATCGCATCCTTTTCTTCTTCGTTCCAGATGGAAAGTTCGGAATGAATTAAGGCTTCATTTTTCGGATACACCTTATCCATGAGGGCGCGACCCTTTTCCGTTAAGTTTAAAATGGCTCTTCTTTTGTCCTTTGAATCCTTGGTTTTGGTGATTAAACCTTCTCGCAATAAGTTTCTGATGATCACTGGCATGGTACCGCCGGTGCTTAAAATTTTCTCCTGAACCTCGCCGATGCTTAAGTCACCTTTGTGATAAAGAGCTTCGAGAACACCGAATTGAGGGGTAGTTAAACCGTATTGTTGGTGAATTTTTCCTGTTACACGGTTAATTTTGTTTAAGAACCGACTCATGCCGATAAATATTTTTAATGACTTCATTAGTATTTTCCTCACTTAATGTTAGACTTATAATATCACTAACTAGATATAAAATCAACTAACTAGGTATAATTTAAGAGGTGTTTAAGTAAAAAGAGAGACTTGTGGCAAAGAACGCAATTGTCGCCTCGTTAGAATAGAAAAGTCTTACAAATGCTAATAAAAATCGGTGATGTAGCATAGCCCATACGCTACATCACCGATCGGGAAGCATTTAATCAATAATTTTAGTAGGAAAATGGAGCTTAACCGTTGTTCCTTTACCATAGGCACTGGTCAACTCAATTTTACCTTTGTGCAGGTTCATGCCGTTTTTAACAATTGCCAATCCTAACCCGCTGCCCCGAACTTTATCGGAACGGGAAGCGTCGATTGGCGGTTAGCATCATGACCGGTATATTGGCGGTGTTAATGTTTTCTCTGAGCATGGAAAGTATGGTGATGCCGTCCTGATCCGGAAGCATAATATCCAGAAGAATGAGGTCGGGCAGTTGCTTTTCCATGGCATTCCAGAAATCTTCTGGGTGGGCAAACCCTTCGGATTGGTATTCGCTTTGGTTTAATGTATAGAGGACCAATTCGCGGATACTGCTGTCGTCTTCCAATAAATAAATCATGGCTAGTTACCGCCATTTAATGCAAATAGTACCCAATGAGCGATATTAGCAGCGTGATCTCCAATTCTTTCCAAATATTTTGCGATCATCAAGAGTTGAATGCTGATTTCTTCCTGATTATCTTCGGTTTTCAGTGTTTTGATTAGCTCATTTTTGACCTTAATAAATAAATCGTCTACAGTGTCGTCGGACGCGATAACTTTGTTGGCAAGGTCTTCATCCTGACGAACGTAGGAATCGACGGAGCGCACGACCATAGCGGATGTTCTTTCCGCCATTTCTCCGATGGTAAACCGTGCGGGGTTCTGGTCGATCTTGTGGTCGATTTCTTTAACGATTTCCGCTATATCGGCTGCTTGCGTGCCGATTCTTTTCATATCTTCCACTATTTTAAAAGCGGCGGAAATAATACGCAAATCGCGCGCGACGGGCTGTTCTCTTACAAAGAGTTTTAAAGCCATGCCTTCGATGTCCTTTTCCAAGTGGTTGATTTCTTCGTAATATTGTCGAACTTGGAGTAACTCTTCCTGACAGTTGTCAACCAGGCATTTGGTAACGGTTGTAATGGCATCTTCGCAAAGAGCTCCCATGGTAATTAAATCTACATTTAAAACATTTAATTGTCTCGTTAATTGCTTGCGCATATCATCCAAACCTTCCTGTAATATAATCTTCCGTTCTGGGGTCCTTCGGAGAGGCAAAGAGGTCTTCGGTTTCGCCAAATTCTACCATTTCACCCAATAGGAAGAAGGCCGTATCGTCGGAAATACGAGCTGCTTGCTGCATATTGTGGGTGACGATGACAATAATATAGTCCTTTTTTAATTCCAGGGCAAGCTCTTCGATTTTACCGGTTGAAATCGGGTCCAACGCGGAGGTGGGCTCATCCATCAATAAAACTTCCGGTTCTACGGCAAGGGCTCTCGCGATGCACAACCGTTGTTGCTGCCCGCCGGACATACCCAAAGCGTTTTTATGTAAACGGTCTTTGACTTCGTCCCAAATGGCGGCGGATCTTAAGGATTTTTCGACGATGACGTCCAATTCCCCACGATTACGAATGCCGTGGGTACGCGGTCCGTAGGCGATGTTGTCGTAAATGCTCATGGGAAAAGGGTTGGGGTTTTGAAACACCATACCTACATTTTTACGTAAGTCGGTCACGTCGTAATTGTCGTAAATATCCTTTCCGTCCAAATACACATTGCCCTCTATTTTTACGGAGTCAATTAAGTCGTTCATACGGTTGAGGGTTTTTAACAGGGTCGATTTACCACAACCGGAAGGGCCGATTAATGCGGCAATGCGACTTTCTTCGATATCCAAATTGATCTTTTTTAAAGCTTGGAACGCGCCGTAATAAAGATCTAAATCTTTTACGAGTATTTTAGTCATATTAAGTCCTTTTGTTCTTTTTTAATCCACTTGCTATAAAGGAAGAAGTGGCGTTGAGTAACAATACAAATACCAGAAGCACAACCGCCGTGGCGTAGGCCTGGTCAACGTACAACCCCTCGGACAGCAAGGCGTACATATGTACGGCCAGGGTACGCCCGGAGGAAAAGGGCGAAGATGGGATACCGGCGACGGTTCCCGCCGTGTAAATTAAGGCCGCCGTTTCTCCGACAATACGACCGATCCCTAAAATGGTTCCGGCGAGGATACCGGGTATGGCGGAGGGTAAAACCACCTTGGTAATGGTTCGTAATTTACCGGCACCCAAGGCATAGCTGCCTTCCCGGTAGGAACGGGGAATGGCTTTCAGTGCTTCCTCGGTGGTTCGCATAATTAGGGGAAGAATCATAATGGCCAGGGTGAAAGAACCGGATAAGATGGATTGTTGCCATTTAAGCGCAATAACAAAAAACAAATAGCCGAACAAACCGTAAACGATAGAAGGAATCCCCGACAGGGTTTCCGTTGTTAAACGAACCACCTTTACCAGTTTAGAGCCGGGCTTCGCATATTCCACCAGATAAATGGCGGCGCCGACCCCGGTAGGTACGGCTAGAAGTAAAGCAATGGCGGTAATAAACAAGGTGTTAATGATGGCCGGTGTCATGGACAGGTTTTCCGTTGTAAACTTCAAGGCAAAAATATCCGGATTAATAAAAGTGACGCCGCGTACAATAACATATAAAATAATTGACAGCAATATGCCGATTGTCAGCAGGGTTGCAAGTTTGACCAATATGTTTAAGAGGAAAGAACCGGGCTTTTTAGAAAAAGACGGCGGGGGATAAAGGCTCTCCAATAGTGTTTTTGTATCATTCATGAGCTGGCCTCCTTATTGAGAAGGGAAAACAACAGGTTGATGATTAATATAAATATAAAGAGAACCATACCTGTGGCAATCAGTGCCTCTCTGTGCAGGTCTGTCGCATAGCCCATCTCCAATACAATATTGGCGGTTAAGGTACGGACACCTTTAAACAAACCTCTGGGCATAATGGGTTGGTTACCGGCAACCATAATAACCGCCATAGTTTCACCGATGGCACGTCCGACACCTAAAATAATACCGGCAACAATACCGGAGCGGGCTGCGGGTACCAAAACGCTGAACACGGCACGCTCATGGGTGGCACCCAAGGCGAGTGCTCCCTGATAATAGGGGTTCGGAACACTTCTTAGCGAACTTTCCGCGACATTAATAATGGTCGGTAGAATCATAATACCAAGCAACAAAGACGCTGTTAGAATACTTTTGCCGGCACCGATGTGCTGTAAAAGCGGTACCATGACTACTAAACCGAAAAACCCGTATACGATAGACGGGATACCGGCAAGCAGTTCGACACCCGGCTTTAAAAAGGCATGTAATTTGGGCGGGCAAAAATACGCCAGGTAAATGGCGGTAAGCAGCCCGATCGGCACTCCGACAATAATCGACCCGATAGTCACGTAGATGGAAGCAATAATCATCGGGAAGATACCGAAAACATCATTTAACGGCTTCCACGACGTGCCCAGTAAAAATTTTAAGGGTCCAATTTTGCCGACGGTGGGGATCCCCTTGGCAAAGAGGAAAAGACAAATTAAAAAAACGGATAAAATCGAAACGCTGGCTGCGAGTGTAAAAATGATTTGAAAGGCGCGCTCTTTAAAATTATTCATAATCAAAATCTCCAACTGTAGTTGTTTTGCGCAACGGATTTATGTTGACAGATCGTCAATCCGTAATACATAACGTATAAATTCATCGCATTAGGACAGATATTAGAAAATAAAAGAGGCTGTGCAGCCTCTTTTATGATTTAAAACAATCGTTTTATTTTACCAGCTGGTTTTTTCACCGGTGAAGATGGCTTTGATATCATCGGAAGTCAAATCATCTACGGGGTTTTCGTTATTAACGACGATTGCAATACCGTCCATTGCGATAACGGTCGGGTTCAAGCCTTCGCTCAATTCGCTTTCTTTCAGCTCTCTGGATGCCATACCGATATCTGCAATTCCTTCGATAACGGAGGTCATCCCGGTTGTAGAGTCGTTTTGTTGGACTTGAATGTCCGCGTTGGCATTGTGTGCTTTGTAAGCTTCAACCAATTTTTCCATTAACGGAGAGATGGAGGAAGAACCTGCAATTACCAAGCTTCCTTCCGGATTTTTAGCTTCGTATGCACCGTTGTTTTCTTTAGAAACATAGCCGTTGTCTTCCGCAATTTTTTGACCTTCTTCACTCATAATAAAAGTGATAAAGTCTTCCGCCAGGGGAGATACGTCGCCTTTGGTTGCAATGTGGAAAGGACGAGCCACTTTGTAAGTACCGTTGGTGATGTTTTCTTTGGTTGCTTCAACACCGTCTACTTTAACCGCTTTAACGGTATCGTTTAAAGAACCTAAGGAGATATAACCGATCGCATCTTTATTGCCGGCTACGGTGGTCATCATAACGGAGGTAGAGTTGGAAATTTCCGCTTCTTCGGTGGTGTTATCCACTTTTTCGCCTGCGTCATTTTTTTCTTCGATGCCCATCAATTCAATGAAAGCACCTCTGGTACCGGAACCTTCTTCACGGGAGATAACGGCAATAGCGTTACCGGAATTATCAGCCGCCGCATCGGTGTCTTTTGCGGCACTGTCATCTTTAGCGGTGTCTCCGCCGCCTCCACCACAGCCTGCCAATACGAGTAATACTGCCATAAAAAGAGCCATTAAACCTAACTTCTTTCTCATTTTTCTTTCCTTTCGTTTAATAAGAATTCTTTTATCATCATAGGGTGCTTATGTAAAATTTAAAAGAGCTAATATGTTAAGGTTGTGTAAAGCACGACAAAAAAGCCGCACTTTTAAAAAAAAGCACGGCTTTTTTAGGCAATATTACCTATAAATGTAAAATTAACATTAAAAATATTTCGTTAACGCTTTTGATAGTTGGCCATTTGAATAACACCCTCGGAGATAAGAATGGCAATAAAAATCAGAACAAATCCTAAAAACAACTTAAAATTTAATTGCTCTCCGTAAAAGGCGATGGAAAATAAAACGCCGAATACCGCCTCCAAACTTAATATAATAGCGGCGGAAGAGGGATCCGTGTGTTTTTGACCGATATTTTGTAATGCCAAGGCACCGGCGGTACAAACAACCCCCAGATACAATAACGGCAAGACGGATTCTTGCGGTAAGCCTTCGGGTATCGGCTCAAAGAGCATGGCGGTTGTCCAGGAGAGGATGCCGGCTACAATAAATTGTATGAAGGTTAATAAAATGGGGTCCTTGCCTTTGGCGAATTTTGCAATTAATACTATTTGAAAGGAATAGCACAAGCCGCTGACCAGGGTAAGGGCATCGCCGTAACCCATGGTTAAGTTTGCATCTAATGAGACAAACCCGATACCGACAATGCAAATAATGGCAGCTAAAAACTGGTCGTTTTTCGGTTTGGTCTTATCGATCATCCAATAAAGAAAGGGGACAATCACGCAATATACGGCGGTTAAAAAAGCGTTTTTACCCGGGGTTGTTGCCACAAGCCCAATGGTTTGAACACAATAACCTAAAAATAAAAAAATGCCGATCATCCCGCCGGACAGCCAGTAATCCTTATTTAATTTTCTTAAACGTTTAAAGAAAACAAGACCTAATACCAAGCTACCTATTAAAAAACGAATACTGAGCAAAACATTGGGGGGTAGAACATCCACCGTGTTTTTAACAATAAAAAAAGAACTTCCCCATATCAGGGATGCGGCAAAAAGAGCAATTTTCGCCAAAGTTTGTCGTGTTGTTGTTTTCATAAAAGTCCTCCGTCGGCGATCAATACAAATCAGTATAACAAAAGCAACAAGGGCTTGCAAAGTATAATTGAAAGATAACTTTATTGCACCCTGTCGTGCAAAAAAAAGTGAGTCGTGTTAAAATAATTAAAATAATAAAGAGGAAAATACTATGAGTTATATCGCCTTGTACAGAAAATACCGCCCCCAAACCTTCGATCAGGTTGTGGGGCAGGGTACAATTGTGCGTATTTTAAAAAATCAAATCGTAAAGGACCGCATTGCACACGCCTACCTGTTTACAGGCATACGGGGAACGGGCAAAACTACCCTCGCCAAAATTTTTGCAAAAGCCGTTAATTGTGAAACAACCGACGACGGTAACCCCTGTTTAACTTGTCCGACCTGTGTCACTTTAAGTAAGGACAACCAGTCCGATATAATAGAGATAGACGGTGCCAGCAACCGAGGCGTAGATGAAATTCGGGAAATCAGAGAAAAGGCTGTTTTTCCGCCGGTGTTCGGACGGTTTAAAGTGTACATTATCGACGAGGTACACATGCTTACCAAGGAGGCTTTTAACGCTCTGTTAAAAATATTGGAAGAACCGCCTGCTCACATCGTCTTTATATTTGCGACCACCGAACCCCATAAATTGCCGGTTACCATATTGTCCCGTTGCCAACGTTTTGATGTCCGCCCTATTGCCACAAAAGAAATTGCGGAGCAACTACACTTTATACTAAAGGAAGAAAACCGAAAAATGGAAACGGCTGCCGTCAATACCTTGGCAAGGAGGGGCGAACACTCCATGCGAGATGCCCTCAGCTTGCTTGACCAAATCATCGGTTTGGGTAATTCGCAAGAAACCGTTACCCTGAAAGAAGTCTTAAGTTTTTTAGGTATGGTGGAAGAAGATGCCGTACTGCAATTGCTCGACCAAATTTTTTCCGGAGACTTGGCGGGATTGGCGGCAAGCATTGATATGTTTTTTGAGCAGGGCGGTAACAGCAAAGGCTTAATAGACCAGATTATTGCCCTGCTCAGAGAGATTTTAATCGTTAAATTGTCGGGTAAAGGGGCACAGCCGCTTTTAGAGCTGGACGACGCAGCTTTTTCCTTACGGGAAAAAGCCGGTACGGGTATCGCAACAAAAAAGTTGTACACGATGTTGGATCTATTAATAGAAGAGAGAAGTCGTCTGGAACACACTCAATTGGCTCGGTTGGTATTGGAGTTGACTCTTTACAAATTAACCGACGTTACCCCTGAGGTGCAATCCCCTTCCGTGCGTTCCGAAGACGAGCTGCGGAACGCATACAATTTGGCGGCGAACCCGCTCGAAAAGATAAAGACCGAACCTGTAAAGCCGGCGGTACGCCAAACACCGGCGGTCACTTTACAGGAAGAAACGCCGCAACCCGTTACAATAGCCGCAACACCCGGGGATGCAACAGCTGCTTCCGAAGAAAATGTTTCCGACAACAGTTCGGACCGCTCCGATGAAAGGCACGCCCCCCCTCAACGGGAAGTTGTCGTGCAAAGTGCCGCCCCTAAAGACGATAAAAATTATAAGAAAAAACTGTTGGCTATTCTGGAAGAAAACGGTGCACACACCATAAAAATACAATTGGCAAATGCACGAATACAGGTCGATCAACAAATGGTACAAATTATTTTTATGGATGACGACACCGGTCGTAGTTGCAAAAGTTTATTGGAAACCTCTTACCAACTCGGTAATTTACAAGAGGCGGTCAATCAAATGATGGGAAAAAAAATGGTGATTGCTACCAAATTAACCACCAAACGTTTCGAAGATATGGATCATTACGAAAAAACCAAAGCGATTGTTGAAGGCACAGGCATACCCGTTCGTCATAAATAAGAAGTTAAAGGCGTTAAAACGGAAAAACTATGCTATAATAAAGGATAAATATTTATACTGAAGATATGTAAAACGTATCCAAAATAAAAGAGAGCAACCAGGAGGAAAAATGGCAAGAAGAAGAATGCCCGGCGGCATACCCGGCGGTATGGGCAACAAAAATATGATGAAACAAATACAAAAAATGCAGGAGGAAATGGCAAAAGCACAGGAAGAACTTGAAAACGCAACCATTACAACCACCTCCGGCGGCGGTGCGGTTTCCGTTACCATAACGGGAGCCAAAGAAGTAACCGAAATAAAAATAGACCCCGATGTCGTAGATGAAGACGATATCGAAATGCTGGAAGACTTAATGATAGCGGCGGTAAACGAAGCGATTAAGCAAATCGACGAGATGTCCTCTCAAAAAATGCAACGTTTTACCGGCGGTTTAAACATTCCCGGAATGTAAAGGGTAGAAGATGGGGACCTACCCGAAAGCAATCGAACGGCTTATCGGCGAATTGGCAAAATTACCCGGAATTGGCGAAAAAACGGCCGGTCGTTTGGCTTTTCACATTATCAATGCACCGAGCCAAGATGTTTACGGTTTATCTCAAGCATTGGTGGCGGCAAAAAAAAATGTACATTTATGCCCGAAATGCTACAGCATTACCGACAAACCTTTGTGCGATATTTGTGCCGACCCCGAGCGGGACACCCGAACCCTTTGTGTGGTTGAAGACACCAACGATGTCTTTGCGATAGAAAAAACCAAAGAATACAAAGGCTTGTATCACGTGTTGCACGGTGCCATATCGCCCTTGGAGGGCATCGGCCCGAAAGATATTAAAGCCAGAGAGCTGATCCTGCGTCTTGAAAAAGAACCTGTTCAGGAAGTTATCATGGCAACCAACCCCAAGCCCGAGGGCGAAGCGACGGCGGTGTACCTCAGTCAACTTATACAACCGGCGGGTATTGTCGTCACACGGTTGGCTAAAGGAATACCCGTCGGATCGGATATGGAATATATCGATGAAATGACCCTGGTAAAAGCCTTTGAAGGGCGTAAACCCATGGGATCGGAATAATAAAAATTTAAACCAGGAGGTTTTACTATGTTCATAAAAGGAATTGGCGCATCTCCCGGCATTGCAATTCATAAAGCTTTTTTATATGTGAAAGAAGAGGTCGACGTTCAATCGACCCTTGTGGAAGACGTTGCAAAAGAAACGGATCGACTTAACAATGCTCTTGCCGCCGCCAAAGAACAATTGGTCGCCATTAAGGAAAAAGCGGTGGTGGAACTCGGCCCCGAAGAGGCGGAAATTTTCGAAGCACACATTATGGTCTTGGAAGACCCCGAATTTACCGGCGGTATGTTGTCGGAAATACAAGACAACAAATTTAATGCGGAATATGCGGTACAAACCGTAACGGAACGTTTAAAACAGATTTTTGAGATGATGGAGGACGACTACTTTAAAGCCAGAGCGGCGGACATTCATGACGTCGGCACGAGGGTTTTAAATAACGTGGCGGGGATTGAAAACGTGGATCTTTCCGCCATGTCGGAAGACGTTATCATTATTGCGGAAGACTTGGCACCTTCGGATACGGCACAAATGGATAAAAATCATGTAAAGGGATTTGCCACCGATATCGGCAGCAGGACCTCTCATACGGCCATCATGGCAAGAAGTTTGGAAATACCCGCCGTATTGGGCTTGGGCGATATTACGACAAAGGTTAAAACCGGTGATACGATTATCATCGACGGACAGGCGGGTGCTGTAATCCTCAATCCGACACAGGAAGAACTGGTCGACTACCAAAAGAAAAAAGACGCCTACGAAACCTACGTTAAGGAATTATCGACTTTAAAAGAACAACCCGCCGAAACCCTGGACGGTCATCGCGTGGAATTGGTAGGCAATATCGGCTCACCCAACGATGTCGAAGGCGTTCTCAGAAACGGTGGCGAAGGTGTCGGACTCTATCGAACCGAGTTCTTATACATGGACAGCGACACCATGCCCGACGAAGAAACCCAGACAACCGCTTACCGAAAAGTGTTGGAGAGCTTTGAGGGCAACGTTATTATAAGAACCTTGGATATCGGCGGGGACAAACAATTACCCTACCTGCCTATGGAAGAAGAGATGAACCCGTTTTTGGGATTAAGGGCCATTCGTCTGTGTTTAAAAGAAACCGATTTATTCAAAACACAGTTAAGAGCCATCTTAAGAGCATCGGTTAACGGAAAGGCCCACATCATGTTTCCGATGATATCCGGTGTGACGGAAGTCATTCAGGCGAAAACCGTGCTAAAAGAAGTAATGGCGGAGTTGGAGGCGGAAGGCATTGCCTACGATCCCCAAATTAAAGTGGGTATTATGGTGGAAATCCCGTCGGCAGCGGTTACCGCGGATATTATCGCACCGGAAGTCGACTTCTTTTCCATCGGCACCAACGATCTTTGTCAATACACCTTGGCGGTTGACAGAATGAACCAACAGGTATCCTATCTGTACGACCCGCTACACCCCGCTATTTTAAGACTGGTTAAAAACGTCATCGACGCCTCCCATGCACACCCGGGTAAGTTTACCGGTATGTGCGGCGAGATGGCCGGCGACCCCTTGGCGGTTCCGATTTTATTGGGATTGGGGTTGGACGAATTTTCCATGAGTGCCTCTTCCATACCGCTGGCAAAAAAAATTATACGCACCATGCAACTGGAGGAAGCACAACAATTGGCAGAGGAGGCCCTGCATCTGGCAACCGGAGAAGAAGTTAAAGCATTGGTCAGAAAAAAATTGGATGCATTAAACATTGTTGTTATGTGACATTGTCACTGAACATATACCAAGATCACCTAAGGAGGAAGTATTATGGGTAAAATGTGTAATAAAGGAAGTTTTTGGGGCGGCGTTTTCGTCGGAACCCTGATCGGCGGCGCTTTGGGGATGTTATTGGCACCGGAAAAAGGTGAATACACCAGAGATCATATTAAAGAATCCGTCGAATACTACACCATGGACTTAAAGGATCGCATGGAAGAAGCTTATGAAACCTTAAATGAAAAAGTCGAAGATTACAAAGCCATCATCGAAGACAAAATTTTTGATTTAAGCGAAGAATTGGAAGAAGACTTGGAAGTGGCACAAATGTACGCCGACGACTACATTGACGAAGCAACCGAAGAGTTGGAAGAAGCTGCAGACGACGTACAGGAAGAAGTCGAAGAACAGGCAGACGCTGTAGCAGACACATTGGAGGATTGATATGTTCCAAGATGCCGGCCTTTGGGAAGTAGGTGTGCTGATTATCGGGCTGTGCTTTATACCGCTTACCTATTATCTGGTCAAAACCTTGCTGCGTGTTATTGAACTTTTGTCCGGGGTGAACCAAACCCTGTCGGAAAACAGATACAATATCAACAGCATTATCAACAATGCGGAAAATATGTCCAAAAGTACCGATGAAATCGTCAATAAAGTTAACGGTTTAACCACAAGTGTCGTAAAAGTGGTAGACCCCATTGTCACTGCCGGATCCAAATTAACTGGCGGTAAAAAAAGAAAAGTCAAAAGAAAAATCATCTAAATCATAAAAAATAAGAAAAAGCAAAAGAACCCCTGTGGTAAAATACCATATGGGTTTTTTTATTTAAACAGTATGATTGGAGATACAAAAAAACTTGAGTGATAAGGTGGTTAGTGTCGGGGTATTGCCACAAAGCGGACTTATCAAAAAACGTTTGGCAAGTGTAAAAATTACAGTCGCCGCGTTTAAGTGGTATTAGTGAAAGTAAGGGGCAAAAATGAATAAAAGAACACAGCGTTTACAACGAAAACGGGCAAAAAAATACGAAAAATACGAGCTTTTATCAGAACGATTTTTGTTTTCGCGGTAATCCTCACCTTGGTTATCGGCGGCGTTTACCTGTACCGTCAACGAAAGATACGAAAAACCTTGGCAACACTCCCGCCGGAATTGCAGAAACTCTATGAGAAAAATCCTGAAGCCCGAAAGTTTGTCCTAAACTACGAAAAAAATCGCGATAAAAATTTTCCCGTTCAGCTAGATAAAGAAATACGACAGGAAGGTGTCCCTCTGTTGCTCCAATGGGACAAACGTTGGGGTTACCATATTTACGCAGGTCATGTTATGGGGTTGACCGGTTGTGGTCCGACGAGTTTATCCATGGTTGCCCTCCACTTAACGGGTAACGAAGACTATAACCCGACATACATGGCAAACTTCAGCGAAGAACACGGCTTTGCCGACGATAAAAACGGCACCGCTTGGGCACTTATCTCCGAAGGGGCACCCCTTTTGGGAATAGAAGCCATCGAGATAACACCGGATAAAAACCGCATGATTGAAAACCTGCAAGCCGGCAACCCGATTATTTGCGTAGTTGGCCCCGGCGATTTTACCGATGAAGGTCACTTTATCGTTTTAACCGGTTACACCGACGGCGGCTTTACTTTAAACGACCCCAATCGCGTCGCCAATTCCCAAAAAACATGGCCCTACGAAACATTACGCAAACAAATCCTCAATCTGTGGGTGATGCGAAAAAACTGAAACGCATCGCTACACAGCGGTTGAAGTTTTTGGAAAGGTAAGGCAACGCACGAATTGTGTTGAGCATCGAAGGTATCGAAAGGACTGAAACCCCTAAAAGGTTTACAGTCTTTTTTAAATGCACCAATTTTGCCATGGCTTTTATCCGCCCGAGGACGTATACTGGTCTTAGCTTCGATATGATTAAACCCCGACAGTGGTTGCAAGCGGCATATAAGCAGAGGAGAAAACGTGGAGTTTAATGGTGATCATTGAAAATTATCTTATTTCCGATTACGCTTGTCTGATTATTTTTGACGGCTGTTGGGACACCCCTGCTTAGCATAGCGACGGCGTTGCCGTATAGTGTAATGACAAGCCTATTGATGGCATCAGGTTCATTCTTAAGGCCACTCGATACAAAATCGGGATTAAAAGCTTCGGTTATCGGATTTTTGTTAAGTTCTTTTAGACAAAGATGATAGGGGCAACGTGATAGTACCGATTGAACTTACAAGCAATAGAATAAAAGCGGTGTAGAGAAATTAGGATTTGAAAGGGAAAACAATGAATTTAGAAGAATTAAGAAACGATATCATTATAAAACAGAAAAAAGGCATGCCGTTTATTCTTACATCCGTTGTCATATGGCTGTTGATTACTATTGTTGCGGCATTGGATATTGGTGTTGAGCTAAAAAATATCTTCGTATTTTGTTGCTCAACACCAATGCTGCCGTTATCGTGGTTGATAGGAAAGAAAATTGGTGTAGATATTTTTTCAAAAGATAATGAGTTGGGAAATTTAGGATTTTTATTTACAATGAATCAGATTTTATATCTTCTAATTGTAATGTGGGTCTTTAATGCGGTACCTGAAAAAATGATTATGGTATACGCGATGGTTTTTGGTGCTCATTTGTTACCGTATTCGTGGTTGTACCAATCAAAAGCCTATCGTGTTTTCGCAATGATTATTCCTATTTTATCGCTTGTCTTAGGAAATCTTTTTAGCGGGTGGGTTGTAGCGGGAACGATAGCAATTGTAGAGATGGTCTTTGTTATTATATTACGAAATGAAGTAAAAAAATTTATCATATAATGTCTCAAGGCAAACCGCTGTTTGGAACTAATGGACATTCCCGACGCGGGTTTGCTGATACTTGAAAAAAATTTGTATCGTCAAAAATAAAAACAGCTATCTAGATGTCATTACGCATCGAGGAAATACAAAAAACGCTGGAAGCCATAACCAAACATATAATGTTAAACGGTCTGACAGGCCCGCGAGATAATACGTCGGACCATTAGGCTAAACAGTTTTTCATGCCGCGTACCCTCGGCAAACCTTAAGCCGGAACGCTCGCACAAAGCGAAACAATCGGACGTTTTCTAAAAATAAAAAAGTGTTGTCAAATTGACAACACTTTTTTATCGGATACCCCTTACATGGCTTAAGTCCTGAACAAATAGAATGCCCTTATTGGGTTGGTCCAGTTGGTGTTCGTTCATAATGGCATCGACCACTTTTTCGGTTTCCAGGGCATCAATGACAATGATAACCATTTCCTTTTCCGGTTCGATATCCATATTAAAAAACTTAACGCTTGCGGCGGCGCCGGAACCTCTGGCGTTAATAATGGTGCCGCCTCTTGCGCCATGGGCTTCCGCCGTGGTTGTAACGGCTTCGCCGAGGCCTTTGTCGACAATGGTAATAATGGCTTGGTACACGATAGTGTTCTCCTTTCGGGGTTTGGCAATTGGATTAGACGAATCGGGTAGGTCGGGGTATTGTTTACTGAAACCGACAAGGGGGTAGGCAAAGCAAATGCCCGTACCCGCCTTGTTAAGAGACATCTTTTTTTCAAGATTATCAACCACACGGTCCAGCATGGTGGTCGGCAAAACACTAAGCACCAACTCCTTATGGCTTTCCGTTAAGCAGAAAAAATCCAGGAGTCCGCGGTGGTAACAGCCTCTGGCCATTAAAATCGTGCCGCCCGTCACCCCTTCCTGACGCAGTACAGATAGGACTTGAGATCCGTGCCCGTGGGGGGCAACGGTCGCCAACAGGCTGATATCGGGATAGAGTTTATTCATCATTTTGTTTTCCTTCTCCTTTGCGTGAGCGGTTCAGCATAAATTGATAAAAAATACCCAGCAACATAATACTTAAAATCGGCATCATGGCAACCATGGTAATCATGCCGAAACTGTTTAAAATAATATCGCTCGGATCGGTGGCGTGGGCAATTCCCTGGACAAAAGCAAAAATAAAGGTTGCCGTCATGGGACCCGAGGCGACGCCGCCGGAGTCAAAGGCCATTCCCACGAAAAGCTCCGGTACTTTAAAGATAATGGCAAAAATAAGCACGTAACCCGGAATGAGAAAATGGTACAATTGTACTTGCGGGTACAAAATACGTGCCAGGGCAAAAACAATCGCCAAGCCTACACCCATACACAGGGCAAAGTACAGCCAGGTGTTTTTAACTGAGCCGGAGGTGGTCTGTTCGATTTGTTGGGAGAGCACGTGTACGGCTGGTTCCGCTAAAATGGTGGTAACACCCATTAAAAAGCCGATAATCAACAAAACGGTATTGCTTTGGGTACTTGCCAACTCAAAGCCAATAAGCCGACCGATAGCCATAAATCCGCCGTTAACACCGACTAAAAAGATAATCAGTCCGATAAAACTGTAAACGATCCCCACAATAATTTGTCGCAAGGACCTTTTGGGTAAACGCAGGTAAAAAGCGTTTGCCAAGAAAAATATCAGGGCAATGGGTAAAAGAGCCAGCACAACCTCTTGCAAGGTGTGGGGCAACAACGCTACAAAGGGTTGTACCAATCCGCCGGATACGGTCGGTTCGGTTATCGTCATGGTATTGCTTTCGGGCAGCTGCGGTTTGAACAACGCCACCGCAAAGAGCAAACCCATAATCGCCCCGGAGGAGGCCAAACCCACCAGACCGAAACTGTCTGCCTCCGTTTTTAAGGAATCTCTTTGTTGTATGGCGACCCCGTAGGCAAGGGCAAGCATAAAGGGTACGGTTAGAGCGCCGGTGGTTGCCCCGGATGCGTCAAAGGCCATGGCGACGTATTCTTGCGGGACGACGGCAACTAAAATAAAAATAATACCGTAGGCGGCAATAAATACTTTGGTGAGATGTACCTGTTTAACAATTCTTAAAATTCCGATGGCAATCATAAAGCCGACTCCAAGGGAAACCACTAAAACTACAAAATTTTTAGAGAGAGCGGCTTGGGCGATGTCCTCCACCTGTTGCGCAAGGATGTGTAAGTCCGGCTCCGCGACGGATATAAAAAAACCGAGTACCAGAGCCATCAGCCCGATACCCCCGAGGGTGGTAAGACGGGTCAGCAAATGCCCCATGTTTTCACCGATGGGTGTAATACCGATATCGATACCGAATAAAAAAATGGTTAAGCCGATAATTATCAGCACACTACCGGTCATAAAGCGAAAGATGAGCACGGTGTCTAAATTCAGAAATAAAAAATTTAAAATTAAGACCAAAACCGTTATGGGAATAACGGAGTATAAAACCTCTTTGAGTTTTTCAAGTAAAATCGACAATGGGCCACCTCCTTTAAGTTATCAGTCGATCCGCTTGTAGATTTTTTAATAACTATTCAATCATAACATATTTCCTTAAGTTCGGTTAGAGCAATGGTTTTTCTTAAGAACCCTATAAAGCAATGCCACCTAAAAAAAGCGATTTGAAGCATCAATCGCCCAACCGCTTTTATTTTAAAAAATTGTAATCTTAATAATTGTTAAACAGGCAAATTTTTGGATATTTGTCGATACAAGTTGGCGGCCGGGTTATCGATAACTTTGGAGCCGCAGGCAATGTCGCAAAAAGCACCGTGGTCTTCCCTCAATTCGTCTAAGAGTTTTTCGAGACGGGTGTTTCTGTCTTTGGTCGGATTGTCATTTAACACTGTAAGATAGTCTTTTTCGATTTCTTTTAATGATCTCATAAAACCTCCACACTAAAGCTTTAAGTACTGCGAGTCGTCGCAATATATATAAAAGTGCGTAATGTAAAAAAGAACGCCAAATCCCTTGACGAGCCTACGTGTTTATGATAATGTATTAAATTGCATTACAAGAAATAAATTTGCTATTTTTCTAAAACAAACATCGGAAATACGGGCTTTTTGATCAAAGAAAAGCCAAATAATTTTAGGCTGTATTTGCAACGTTGATCAAAGATGTTGCTGACCGAAGTGTTATGGCTTTAGTTTAGCACATTTAATCCTAAAAGAAAAGCTAAAATAATCAGTACGGTAAAATGTAAAAAGAAGAAGGTGGGTTAATCAAAGATGAGAACACATCCGGTGCAATATGGATTAAGGACGAGACAAAGTTACTCTAAAATTAACGAAGCGCTTGAAATGCCCAATCTCCTGGAAGTACAATTGGACTCTTACAATTGGTTTTTAGAAACGGGGCTTCAGGAAGTTTTCGACGATATCGATGAAATTACCGACTATACGGGTAACTTGGTGTTACAATTCGGAGATTATACTGTCGACGAAACACCTAAATACACCATCGAAGAATGTAAAGAGAGAGACCAGACCTACTATGTTCCCCTAAGGGTTCGGGCGAGGTTAATCAACAAAGCTAAAAACGAAGTCAAAGAACAAATTGTGTACATGGCGGATTTACACAAGATGACCGATACGGGCACCTTTATCGTTAACGGTGCCGAGCGGGTTATCGTCAGCCAATTGGTACGTTCTCCGGGGGCGTATTTTACTCTGACACGGGATAAATTAGGCAAAAAACTGTACTCCGCACAGGTTATTCCCAACAGAGGTGCCTGGTTGGAATACGAGATGGATTCCAACAGTATCATGTATGTCAAAATAGACAGAACCAGAAAATTACCTATTACCGCCTTGTTACGCGCCTTCGGTTTGGGCAGCAACAGCGATATACGGGAAGCCTTCGGCGAAGACGAACGCCTGGAAGAAACCATTAAGAAAGATGCCGCTCCCGGTATCAACAGCAGAGAAGACGGTTTGATCGAAATTCATAAACGATTAAGACCGGGCGAGCCGCCGACGGTGGAAAGCGCGGAATCTTTACTCAATTCCATGTTTTTTGATGATCGCCGTTACGACATGGCTCGAGTTGGGCGTTACAAATACAATAAAAAACTATCCCTGGCGACACGATTAATCGGACAACAGACAGCGGAAGATATCGTTGACCCCGAAACCGGGGAAATTTTAGTTGAAGCGGGCGATGTTTTCACGAAAACGACAGCTTGGGATGTACAAAATGCCGGCATTAACGTAGTGGATGTAGTTGTCCCTTACCATGGAGAAGACAAAATTGTTCGAGTGATGGGCAACCATTTTGTGGATATTTACACACAGGACCTTCCTTTTAATATCGATAACTTAAATGTAAAGGAAATGGTGTATTACCCCGCTCTTCAGGAAATTTTAAATATGGATGCAACCGACGAAGAAAAATACGAAACGTTGGAAAGCAATATGGATAAGTTGATCCCCAAACATATCCTACAAAGCGATTTATTTGCGTCGGTTTCTTACTTTATCGGACTGGAATACGGCATCGGCAGTATCGACGACATCGACCATTTGGGCAACCGACGTTTACGTTCCGTAGGTGAATTGCTCCAAAATCAATTCAGAATCGGGTTATCCCGTATGGAAAGAGTGGTTCGGGAGCGTATGTCCGTACAGAGCGACGAAGGGTTAACGCCTCAAAGCCTGATCAATACCCGTCCCATTAATGCGGCACTTAAAGAATTTTTCGGAAGTTCTCAATTATCTCAATTTATGGACCAAAACAACCCGTTGGGTGAATTAACCCATAAGCGAAGACTGTCGGCATTAGGCCCCGGGGGATTGAGTCGGGAGAGAGCCGGGTTCGAGGTTCGGGACGTTCACCACAGTCACTACGGCAGAATGTGCCCTATCGAAACACCGGAAGGTCCCAACATCGGCTTGATCGGATCTTTGGCGACCTATGCTCGTGTTAATGAGTACGGCTTTATCGAAACACCTTACTTACGGGTTAATAACGGAATTGTCGAAAAAAAATACGACTTTTTATCCGCTGACGAAGAGGGACAATACGCCATTGCACAGGCCAACGAACCCTTGGACGAAAACAACCGTTTCGTCAATAAGGATGTTACCGGTCGTGCGGGAAGCAACCGGGATTTTGTGACCTTAAGACCGGAAGAGGTCGACTATATGGACGTATCACCGAAACAAGTCGTGTCCGTTGCAACATCTCTTATTCCTTTCTTGGAAAACGACGACGCCAACCGTGCCCTAATGGGTGCCAACATGCAACGTCAGGCGGTACCCTTGATCACGCCGAAAGCTCCTGTTGTGGGAACAGGTATGGAACACAAAGCCGCGAAGGACTCCGGCGTATGTGTTATCAGTAAAAGAAGCGGTGTGGTGGAATATGTCGATGCTAAAACCATTCGCATACGAGCGGACGAAGACGGCACCTTGGATAGCTACCACCTGCATAAATTTAAACGATCCAACCAGACCACCTGTATCAACCAAAAACCCTTGGTCGATAAAGGGCAACGGGTCATGGCAGATGAAATTATCGCCGATGGTCCTTCTACAGCAATGGGAGAACTTGCCCTAGGTCGTAATGCGCTCATTGGTTTTATGACCTGGGAAGGTTACAACTACGAAGACGCGGTACTCATCAACGAAAACTTACTGAAAGACGATATGTATACCTCCATTCATATCGAAGAATACGAGTGCGAAGCCAGAGAAACAAAATTGGGACCGGAAGAAATTACCAGAGATATTCCCAATGTTTCCGATGACGCACTTAAAAACTTGGATGAAGACGGCATCGTCTACGTCGGGGCGGAAGTAAAATCCGAGGATATTTTGGTCGGCAAAGTTACCCCGAAAGGTGAAACGGATCTGTCCGCCGAAGAAAAATTGCTTCGTGCTATTTTCGGCGAAAAAGCTCGGGAAATCAGAGACACCTCTCTTAAAGTACCCCACGGCCAATCGGGGATTGTTGTCGATGTTAAAAAATTTTCCAGAGCCAATAAAGATGAAGACTTAAAACCCGGTGTCAACACCATGGTGCGTGTATATGTTGCGGTTAAACGGAAAATATCCGTCGGAGACAAAATGGCGGGACGCCACGGAAACAAAGGGGTTGTTTCCAGAATTTTACCCCAGGAAGATATGCCTTTTATGCCCGACGGCACCCCCCTGGATATTGTTTTAAACCCCTTGGGCGTTCCCTCCCGTATGAATATCGGTCAGGTCTTGGAAGTCCATTTGGGATTGGCACTCAAAACCTTGGGTTACTATGTTGCCACACCGGTTTTCGATCCTGCCAACGAAGAAGATATTATGAACCTGTTGGAAGAAGCGGGTTTGCCCAGAGACGGTAAAGTCCAGCTGATAGACGGACGAACCGGCGAACCCTTCGACTCCCGCGTAACGGTGGGCTATATGTACTATATGAAATTGCACCACCTGGTCGATGATAAAATGCATGCCCGTTCTACCGGACCCTACTCCCTGGTAACGCAACAGCCCTTGGGCGGTAAGGCACAATTCGGCGGTCAACGTTTCGGAGAGATGGAGGTTTGGGCCTTGGAGGCCTATGGAGCCGCCCACACCTTACAGGAAATATTAACCATTAAATCCGATGATGTTGTCGGCCGTGTCAAAACCTACGAGTCCATCGTTAAAGGGGAAAACATTCAAAAACCCGGCATTCCGGAATCCTTTAAAGTTCTCATCAAAGAATTCCAAAGTCTTGCATTGGACGTTAAAATTTTAAACGATGAATCCGAAGTGGAGCTGTTGGATAATCACGAAGCGAGCGAACCCGAACAAACCGACAACGATATGATGGACAGCTTAGATACGCAACCCCTTATCGGAACGCTGACCGAAGAAGATTATGAGGATGAAGACATGATCAGCATTATTGACGCCGCTGATTTGGATAATCCAGATATACTGTCATGAGTCGTCGAAACAGTATGAACACGATACAATCAAAAATAGATTTGATGCGGAAGGGAGCAACCAATTGTTGAGTGAAGAATTTGCGTTTAAGTCGTTACAAATTGGATTAGCCTCACCTGAAAAGATTCGGGAATGGTCCAGAGGGGAAGTAAAAAAACCCGAAACTATTAACTACCGAACCTTAAAGCCGGAAAAGGAAGGCTTATTCTGTGAAAAAATATTTGGTCCGACCAAAGACTGGGAATGTAATTGCGGTAAATACAAACGCATTCGCCACAAGGGGATTGTTTGTGAAAACTGCGGTGTAGAAGTAACCAAATCCAAAGTGCGAAGAGAACGTATGGGCCATATCGAATTGGCCGCACCGGTTTCCCACATTTGGTATTTTAAAGGCATCCCCAGCCGTATGGGCTTGGTTTTGGAGATGTCTCCGAGAAACTTGGAAAAAGTCATTTACTTTGCCTCCTATGTTGTTACCGACCCCGGCGACACCCCCTTAACTTATAAACAGGTATTGAGCGAAGCCGAATACCGGGAAGCCAAAATGAATTACGGCGACGGTTTTAAAGCGGGCATGGGTGCGGAAGCCATTCAGGAACTATTAAAAATGGTCGATCTGGATCAGGAAGCCGCCGTTATAAAAGAAGAACTTCGAGATTCCACCGGACAAAAACGCGTGCGGATTGCCCGCCGTTTGGAGGCGATCGAAGCCTTTAAAAACTCCGACAATCGTCCGGAATGGATGATTTTGGAATGTATTCCGGTTATCCCGCCGGAACTGCGCCCCATGGTACAATTGGACGGCGGACGTTTTGCCACCTCCGACTTAAACGACCTGTACCGTCGGGTTATCAACCGTAACAACCGTTTATTGAAATTACAGGAACTTGATGCGCCGGATATTATCGTACAAAACGAAAAACGAATGTTACAGGAAGCGGTGGACTCTTTAATCGACAACGGCAGAAGAGGCCGACCGGTTACCGGTCCCGGCAACCGTCCCTTTAAATCCTTAAGCGATATGCTCAAAGGTAAGCAGGGGCGTTTTCGTCAGAACCTATTGGGTAAACGGGTAGACTACTCCGGCCGTTCGGTTATTGTTGTCGGACCGGAATTAAAAATGTATCAATGCGGGCTGCCGAAGGAAATGGCCATCGAATTGTTTAAGCCTTTTGTTATGCAGGAACTTGTTAGCAGACAAATGGCACAAAACATCAGAAGTGCAAAAAAAATGGTCGAAAAACTGGATCCGGCCGTGTGGGATGTGTTGGAAGAAGTTATTAAAGAACACCCGGTGCTCTTAAACCGTGCACCGACCCTGCACCGCCTCGGTATTCAGGCCTTTGAACCGGTTCTGGTAGAAGGACGTGCCATCAAATTGCACCCCTTGGTTTGTACCGCCTACAACGCCGACTTCGACGGCGACCAGATGGCCGTTCACGTGCCTTTGTCCGTTGAAGCCCAAGCGGAAGCCCGATTTTTAATGTTGGCTTCAAACAATATCTTAAAACCTCAGGACGGTACCCCTGTCGTCGTACCTTCTCAGGATATGATTTTGGGGATTTACTACGCAACTCTGGAGCAAGAGGGTGTTAAGGGATCCGGTTCGATCTTTAAAGATTTAAACGAACTGGAAATGGCTTACTTTAACAGGGATGTACATATCCATGCACGAGTGTCTGTTCGTATGACCAAAGGGCTTAATGGCGAAACGGCAAGCAAACGGGTGGAAAGCACCGTCGGACGTTTTCTCGTCAACCAGATTATCCCTCAAGATATCGGACTTAAAAAAAGAGAAACCTTGGACGACATGTTTGAACTGGAAGTCGACGAAGTCGTCGGCAAGAAGATGCTGTCCACTATAGTAGATAAATGCTTTAAAGCCCACGGCCCGACCGTTACATCCGAAATGTTGGACAAAATAAAAGAAACGGGCTTTAAATACTCCACGCGTGCGGCGATTACCATCGGAGTTTCCGACATGCAAGTCCCCGGCGATAAAGAAGAAATTCTAAAAGAAGCCGATATCGAAATCGAAGAAAATCACGAGCAATTCGAAAACGGTTTGTTGAGCGAAGAGGAACGCTATCAAAACGTTGTATCGATCTGGAACAACGCCACCGATCGCGTAACCACCGCTCTGTTAAACCATTTGGATACCACCAACCCCATTAATATGATGGCGGATTCCGGTGCAAGGGGTTCCAAAAACCAAATCCGTCAACTGGCGGGTATGCGGGGCTTAATGACCAACCCCACCGGACGTGTTATCGAATTGCCTATTCGTTCCAACTTTAGGGAGGGACTCAACGTTCTGGAATTTTTCTCCTCGACCCACGGTGCCAGAAAAGGTCTTGCAGATACCGCCTTGCGTACTGCCGACTCCGGCTACCTGACCAGACGTTTGGTAGATGTCAGCCAAGAAGTTATTGTTCGGGAAGAAGATTGCGGCACCGAAGAGGGCTATACCGTTACCGCCATTACCGAAGTTGGTGAGGTCATTGAAACTCTGTCGGAAAGAATTGCCGGTCGCTTTGCTTTTGAAGATATTGTCCATCCGGAAACGGGGGAAGTATTGGTAGAAAAAGACACGGCGATCAGTTCAAAAATGGCGGATATTATCGAAGATGTCGGCATCACCGCCGTTGTCATACGCTCGGTCTTAAATTGTAAATCGAAACACGGTGTTTGCAAAAAATGCTACGGTGTCGATTTAACCACCTGGCGTACGGTAGAAATCGGCGAAGCCGTCGGTACGATTGCCGCCCAATCCATCGGAGAACCCGGTACCCAGTTAACCATGCGTACCTTCCACACCGGCGGGGTTGCCTCTGCGGACGACATTACCCAAGGTTTGCCCCGTGTCGAAGAATTGTTTGAGGCCAGAAAACCCAAGGGGCAGGCCATTGTCTCCGAATTGGCCGGTACCGTTGAGTTGGTCAACGATAAAAAACACGAAGCCGTTGTAACCGGAGAAGAAGGCAAAAGCAAAGCCTACTTAATTCCCTACGGTTCCCGTGTAAAAGTGATGGACGGCGACGTTGTGGAAGCGGGGCAACCTTTAACCGAGGGCTCCATCAATCCCAACGATATTCTGCGTATTAAAGGTGTGGCGGCCGTGCAGCAATACCTGTTATCCGAGGTTCAAAAAGTTTACCGACTGCAAGGGGTTCATATCAGCGACAAGCATATTGAACTTATTATCCGTCAGATGCTGCGTAGAGTGAAAGTCGAAGACCCCGGCGATACCGATTTGGTTGCCGGGCAATTGACAGACATCTTTGAAGTTGAAGCCGCCAATCGTAAAGCCGAAGAAGCGGGCCTGTTAACCGCAACCGGCAATCGCGAACTGTTGGGGATCACCAAAGCATCGCTGGCGACGGACTCCTTCCTGTCCGCGGCGTCTTTCCAGGAAACGACCAGGGTACTCACCGAAGCCGCTATTAAAGGTAAAGTCGATCCCTTAATGGGACTGAAAGAAAATGTAATTATCGGGCAATTGATTCCCGCAGGTACGGGTCTTAAAGAGTACGACCAAATTGCATTTACCTATGAACGGGAAGAAGAACCGCAAGAAAGCGTTGCGACGCAAGCAGAAGGACAAGATGTTCTGGACACCATTAGCGATTACAAAGAACAGGTTTCAAAAGAAGGCGACCTGGTCGACCGCCTGGATATTGTGATGGATGACGACAGAATTGTAACAACCGATACCATGCAAAACAAGGAAGAATCTTTTGTTACCGACGAAGTATTGGAAAATGCTTTCTCCATGTTTGATACGGATTTTTTCTTTGAAGAAAACAACGAAGAATAACGCTTGACATCGGCAAAATAAAATTTTATACTTATAGGGTGTGCTCCCATTCATATGATATGTATGGGAGCATTCTTAAGAACTTTTAATTAAGTCCAATGGTTTGGAGGTGACGAAGATAAAATCACAAAAAATGGTCGTCGGGACCAAACAAACCATGAAAGCCGTCGTTTCCGGCAAGGCGGATAAAGTGATAGTGGCAATGGACGCCGATGCACATATCCGCGAAGAGATCTTAGTGCTTTGTAAAACCCACGGGGTTCGCGTGCAAGCCTATCAAAGTAAAAAAACTTTGGGCCGTCGGTGCGGTATCGACAGACATGCCGCGGCGATTGCCGTTCTGAAAGAAACGAAAACATCCGATTAGACCCTTAAACGGTTTAATAAATATTATAAGGAGGTGCAGAACTGAATGCCTACCATTAATCAGCTTGTAAAACAAGGAAGACAGCGTTTGTTGGAAAAAACTAAAACGCCGGCGTTAAAGCAAAATCCTCAAAAAAGAGGGGTTTGCACAGCTGTTAGGACATCCACACCTAAAAAGCCGAACTCCGCTTTAAGAAAAATTGCGAGAGTTAAGCTTGTCAACGGAATGGAAGTAACGGCGTATATTCCCGGAGAAGGTCACAACCTGCAAGAGCACAGCATCGTGCTTATTAAAGGCGGAAGAGTTAAGGACTTGCCCGGTGTGCGTTACAAAATTATCCGTGGTGCCCTGGATACGGCAGGAGTCGATAATCGTAAGCAAGCTCGATCCAAATACGGGGCTAAGAAACCCAAAAAGTAGTGCATCATACTGCATATGTATAGACGCACGACGACAAGAAATTGGATGTCGAGTACCGATGAACATCAATTGTTAAGGAGGGAAGCATAGTGCCAAGAAAAGGACCAGTACCAAAAAGAGAAGTATTACCGGATCCTAAATTTTCCAGCGTGATCGTCACAAAACTCATCAATTACATCATGCTGGACGGAAAAAAAGGAGTGGCCCAAAGAATCGTTTACGATGCCTTTGATAAAGTAAACGAAAAAACGGGCAAAGAACCCATGGACGCTTTTAACGAAGCAATGGAAAACATTACGCCGGTTCTGGAAGTAAAAGCCAGAAGAGTCGGCGGTGCAACCTATCAAGTTCCCATGGAAATTAAAGAAGCCAGAAAACAAGCACTGGCATTGAGATGGTTGACCAACTACGCACGTAAACGCTCGGAAAAAACCATGGTGGATCGTCTGGCCGGCGAAATTATGGATGCCATCAACCATTCCGGCGGTGCCGTTAAGAAAAAAGAAGAAGTACATGCGACAGCCGAAGCGAACAAAGCTTTTGCACACTATCGCTGGTAAAATTTTGATGAAATATATGAGAGGATAAAACTGTGCCTAGAGAATATAGTTTAAAAAACACAAGAAATATCGGAATAATGGCACATATCGACGCAGGAAAAACAACGACGACGGAAAGAATTTTGTTTTATTCCGGAAAGATCCATAAAATCGGTGAAACCCACGACGGTGGTGCACAAATGGACTGGATGGAACAGGAACAAGAACGTGGTATTACCATTACGTCCGCGGCGACAACCTGCTTCTGGAAGGGCAACCGTATCAACATTATCGACACACCGGGTCACGTCGACTTTACTGTTGAAGTAGAAAGATCTTTAAGAGTTCTTGACGGATCGGTCGCTGTATTCTGTGCCAAAGGCGGAGTAGAACCTCAATCGGAAACGGTTTGGCGTCAAGCCGACCAATATAACGTTCCCAGAATGGCGTACATCAACAAGATGGACATCACCGGGGCGGACTTCTACCACACAGTGGAAATGATCAGAGAAAGACTGGGCGCCAACCCGGTATGCATTCAACTACCCATCGGAAAAGAGAGCGACTTTGTGGGCATTATCGATTTGGTAACCATGAAAGCCGAAATCTACAAAGATGAGATGGGTCAAGTTTATGAAGAGACGGATATTCCGGAAGACATGGCGGAATTGGCGGAAGAGTACAGAGAAAAAATGCTCGAAGCAATCGTGGAAATAGATGAAGACCTGATGGTTAAGTTCCTGGAAGGTGAAGAGATTACCGTTGAAGAAATAAAAACGGCAATCCGTAAAGGAACCGTCGGTGTCGATTTTATTCCCGTTGTTTGCGGCTCGTCTTACAAGAACAAAGGTGTTCAACTTTTATTGGATGCCGTTGTAGACTTTATGCCCTCGCCCTTGGATATTCCAGCCATTAAAGGTATCGATCTCGATACGGAGGAAGAAGTGGAACGCCACCCGAGCGACGAAGAACCTTTCTCCGCTCTGGCATTTAAAATTATGACCGACCCCTATGTCGGTAAATTGGCGTTTATGCGTGTGTATTCCGGTAAGGCAACTTCCGGATCTTACGTGTTTAACTCCACCAAGAAAAAAAGAGAACGTCTGGGACGTATTTTGCAAATGCACGCCAACCATCGGGAGGAAATCACCGAAGTTTACTCAGGTGATATCGTCGCGGCGGTCGGTTTAAAAGATACGGGAACCGGTGACACCTTATGTGCAATGGACGACCATGTTATTTTGGAATCCATGGTATTCCCGGAACCGGTTATCGATGTTGCGATCGAACCGAAGACCAAGGCGGGACAAGAAAAAATGTCCGCTGCTTTGCAAAAACTCTCAGAAGAAGACCCGACCTTTAAAACCCACACCAACGAAGAAACCGGTCAAACCATTATATCCGGAATGGGCGAATTGCACCTGGATATTATCATCGACCGTCTGTTGAGAGAATTTAAAGTAGAAGCCAACATCGGACAACCACAGGTATCTTACAGAGAAACCATTCAGGAAACAACCGATGCCGAAGGCAAATTTGCACGCCAATCCGGTGGACGCGGTCAATACGGACATTGTATTATTACCATGGAGCCGGCGGAAAAAGGCGAAGGCTTTGTATTTGAAAACAAAATTGTCGGTGGGGCAATTCCCAAAGAATATATCGGTGCGGTCCAACAAGGTATGGAAGAAGCCATGAGCAGCGGTATATTGGCAGGCTATCCCGTAATCGACGTTAAGGTAACCTTAACCGACGGCTCCTACCACGAGGTGGACTCTTCGGAAATGGCCTTTAAAATTGCCGGATCCATGGCCTTTAAAAACGCTATGAGAAAGGCAAAACCGGTTATTTTGGAACCTGTTTTTAAATTGGAAGTGGTAATACCTGAAGAATATATGGGCGACGTAATGGGAGACATTAACTCCCGACGCGGCCGTATTGAAGGTATGGAAATGCGTTCCGGTGCACAGGTGATATCGGGCTATACCCCCTTATCCGAGATGTTCGGTTATGCGACATCTCTCAGATCCAACACCCAAGGACGCGGCACCTATACCATGCAATTTTCCCATTACGAACCGGTCCCCAAAAGTATTGCAGAAAAAATTATTGAAGGCAAGTAATTGGCCGACAGATAAAGCGAAAATCTAAAGGAGAAAGAAATGGCAAAAAGTAAATTTGAAAGATCCAAACCCCATGTA
>CAYFTR010000018.1:0-36380 GCA_964346185.1 uncultured Lachnospiraceae bacterium
TAATAGTTGCCCTCTTTCTATGCTTAAACAACATTTATCGTTACATATAATATTGAAAATATTTTTTATCACAGACTTGACACGAGAGGGTTCTGGCTCTTTACTTTTACAATCAGCTAAGATTTTAGGAAAGGATAAAGTAAGACAAGGTTTTTTCGGACAAGAAATAAATATAACTACTTATAATTTATGTAGAATCAATATGTTCCTACATGATGTTGATTACGATAAATTTGATATTGCCCATGCTGATACCTTAACAGAGCCAGCTCATTGGGATGATGAACCATTTGAGGTAATTGTGTCAAACCCTCCTTACTCTATTAAATGGGATGGAGATGCAAATCCTATTTTAATAAATGACCCTAGATTCTCTCCTGCTGGAGTTTTAGCTCCAAAATCAAGGGCAGACCTGGCCTTTATCATGCATTCATTAGCTTGGCTATCTACCAACGGAACAGCAGCTATAGTTTTTTTGTTTTTGTCGGCATTTAATATTTTTTTCGCCAGATTGAAAAGATAGGCATTATTTTTGACTTTCATTTTTACTCACCAATTTCCCGTCTTCTATTCGAATACTGCTGCTTGCAGCTTGGGCCACAGCATCGTCATGAGTGATCAACAGGATGGTATTGCCTAGTTCTTTATTTATTTTTTTAAGGAGATAGACCACTTGGGACGAAGACTTTGAATCCAAATTTCCGGTAGGTTCATCGGCTAATATTAATGCGGGCTTTGTTACCAAGGCTCTTGCTATGGCAACTCTTTGTTGTTGGCCTCCGGATAATTGGTTCGGCATTTTATATATTTGACTTTTAATTTCAAGAATGTCTATAATATCCGCTACGTACTTTTTATGGACTTTCTCTCCGTCGAGTCCGAAGGGTAAAATGATATTCTCGTAAACGGTCAGCATCGGTAAAAGATTATAAGCCTGAAATACAAAGCCTATATTGTTTTAGGCACTATTTTATGTCCTTAGCCTGCTTGCTGGCGTTGTCCATGAGCAGGCATTTTTGATCTCTTGTTTTGTCCGTTAAGACTATGTATACTACCTATATAAACTGGTATTGAGGTGAAAAAAAGCACCACAGTACGATGTCCATCCGGCAAGATTGATAATCGTATGTGGCGCCCCAAATATATGATTATCCTATCACAGTATGAGGTCGTCTGCAACAAAGAAACAAATATTTTTCATTAAGAGTAAAGAATTATCTGTTTGTCCTGAATGCCTTGGAACACTTAAGGTTAGAGATTCAAAACTGCGTGGTGTTATCCGTAAAAATACAGAAGAAAAAGAGATTTTTAGACTTCGCAGACTTAGATGTCAAGAATGCAAGAAACTCCATACAGAGGTGCCAGACTTTATACATCCTTACAAGCATTATGAATCGATCTCTATTCAGGATACAATCGATGATAAAAAAGATAACTATTGCAAAGCCGATACTTCCACAATCAATCGATGGAAGCTTTCTTTTCAAAGGAACAAGCAATGGCTTGAGGCATTTTTAATCGCTTGTTGGATTACATACCACCAAAAACAGTACCCTCTTTTTCATCAGCATTCTTTACTCGAAATCATACAAAAAACCCAAGTTCATTGGTTAGCTTTTGTCACAAAAATACTCATTCATAATAATTATGGGCTACACACCCAGTTCGCATTTTGCCCATAGAGAGGGCGTGTTACACTTTCTAAAAAGATTAGTAAAGGAGTGTTTTCTCTATGAAAATGCAAACAAGCCCAGAAGAAGTAGCAGTAAAACGCATGACTATGCTCTCTCCACTACTCGAAGAAGGTATAGATTTACAAAGTATCATCGAACGAAAGAAAGAAATTGCTAAAAAACATGAACTCTCTTATCGAACCATAAGCCGTTATTTTGATGCCTATAAACAAGGTGGTTTTGAAGCACTGAAGCCAAAGACTTCCTATAAAAGAACCGCATCTACCTTACCTGAAAATTACCCAGATATCGTGGAGAAAGCCATTGATCTAAGAAGGGAATGCCCAACGAGAAGTGTAGCGGACATTATCAAAATACTAGAGTTAGAAGGGGCAGCACCTGCTAATACCTTAAGCCGTAGCACTTTGCAAAGACATTTAAGCGCATCTGGATATAGCTTTAAGCAGATGCAGATGTATACGAAAAAAGGTGCAGCAGCTCGAAGGTTTCAAAAACCACATCGTTGTATGCTCTGGCAAGGAGACATTAAGTATGGCCCTTATCTACCCATCGGTAAAAATGGTGAGAAAAAACAGGTGTACTTATCCGCCTTTATAGATGATGCTACGAGATATATTGTCTCTGCAAAATTCTATGAAAACCAAAAGGTGGATATTATAGAAGATAGCCTTAGACAAACTCTCATGCAGTATGGAAAACCCAATGCCATATATGTCGATAATGGCAAACAGTATCGATCTGAATGGCTAAAAAGAGCTTGCGCCAAGCTAGAAATCCGACTGCTTTTCGCTAAACCTTATCATCCAGAAGGAAAAGGAAAAATTGAGGCCTTTAACCGGCGCATGGAAGCGTTTTTATCAGAGGTAGCCTTAGCCAAAGTAAAAACACTAGATGAACTGAACAAGCTTCTCTCTGTTTGGATACAAGAATACTACCATAAAAATGCACACTATGGGCTAGGAGATATCTCACCAGGCACAGCCTTTATAACAGATAAGCGCCCTCTTGCCTTTCTAGATGTTGAAAAAATAAAAGAAGCATTTCTACATACACAAGTGCGACAAGTAGACAAAACAGGATGTATTCACTTTAACGGAAAAAAATATGAAGTAGGGCTATCTTTAATGGGCCGCAAGGTCGAAATCCATTATGACTCATCATGGACAGAAGAAGTGGAAATACATCATAAAGACATAAAACCATTTAAAGCAAAAGAGCTTCAAATCGGGTCAAACTGTGGCATACGAGCAGAACTTCCAGAAGGGCTGAAAACCCTTCATACAGAATCCTCAAGACTTCTCGATGGCTTAAACAAAGCAAATACCACAAACCGTACACGCTCTGTAATCGCTACATCCTTTCGAAAAATTGAGGAGGTAGAATAAAATGTATGAAGCCTTCTTTGAAATGAACCATACTCCCTTTATAAACGATATTCCACCTAGATTTCTCTACCAATCTAGCATGCTAGATGAAACCCTAGGCAGATTAAACTTTGTAGCTGAAAAGAGACTGTTTTCAATCGTTACAGCAGATGTAGGCTGTGGCAAAACAACAGCCATACGCAAATTTACATCTGAGCTTGACCAAGACCAATACACAGTGCTGTATTTATCAGACTCCAACCTAACACCTAGGTGGTTTTACAAAGGGCTCTTAGATCAGCTCGGAATCGAATCGAAGTTTTACCGTGGGGATGCTAAAAAGCAACTTCACCAGCAGCTAGAAGTCATCCGTGGCGTACATAAAAAGACAGTAATTACGATAGTAGATGAAGCACATCTATTAGCAAAAGAAACTTTAGAAGAAATCCGCTTCCTCTTAAACTATCGCATGGACTCCATGAATCCAATGGCACTGATCCTAGTGGGACAAAACGAATTATGGGATAAACTAAAATTACAACGCTATGCAGCCATACGACAACGGATCGATATAAAATGTGAGATCCCTCAATACGACCGTGCACAGACAGAAGAATATATAAAGTCTCATCTTCGCTATGCTGAAGGAGTAGAAGATATCTTTACAGAAAAGGCAGTAGATGAGATATTTAAGTACTCAGCAGGCTCTGCAAGAGCTATAAACAAGGTATGTACTCATAGCCTAATGAATGCCTCTCAAAGAGCTAAAAAGCTCATTGATGATCACATAATAAAAGCAGTAATTGCTGGCGAGTTACCATAGGAGACAGGTATGGAATTTATATGCACCTTATCAGGAGAAAAACATCAACAATGGAGAGGCAAAATATCTAGCTTGTCAAACAGTGGCGGTTTCTACGAAGCAAGAATAGAAGGGCGTAGCTCTGGGATACACCTTATTTTTTGAACATGTAGCAGTGGAAACTTCATCTGCTTACCTGAATATGAAAAAAGCTCTTATATGGCACACTTTAGCGATACTTTTTGGAACGAAGAAGCCCTAACACCACTCATAGGAGAAGTAGATGCCGCAACAGTTGCCTCTGCTCTAAAGTTTATTAGTTTAAATTACTTAGATTAAATAACAGGCTACTTGGTATTAATCAAGTGGCCTGTATCTGAACTAGGGAAGGCAAAATAAGAGAGCAGGTTTTGGCAAAAATAGAGAGCAAGTGCAGGACAGAGTTAGAAATCAATGACACTATATGTCTTCTTCTGAAGATGGTTCGTTCATCATCTTTCAGATTGTAAATATCTATACCGTCTATATAAACTTTCCCCTCTGTAGGAAAGTCAAGCCCACCGATAAGGTGAAGCAGGGTGGATTTTCCGGAACCGAATGCCCCGATAATAGAAATAAAGGCTCCTTTTTTAATATTAAACGATACACCGTCCAAAGCTTTTACTTTGACATCGTTCGTTTTATAGTATTTTTTTAAGTTTTCTACTTTTAACATACGCATGACCTCCGATTATCAGAATAACAAACCGATGTTGCAAAGGTCTTACAAAACGCCTTACAATTTTGTAAGAAAAAAGACTTCTCACAGAGGGAAGTCTACTGAAAATTTTATTCTGTTATTGTTTAAAGAAGTCGATAAAGTGCCCCCCGTGTTTTTCTATAATATCTCGGCTGATATTAAGGCCCAACCCCAAACCGTCCTTTGAGACGGAATTTTTACCTCTATAAAATCTTTTATATAAGTTCGGTAAGTCTTCTTCCGAAAGGTTTTGATATTCGTTGTCGATAGCGACACGATAATTCAGATAGGATTGATAAACGGAGATATTGGTATTGGAATTGTCGGGCGAGTATTTTATTGCATTATCTATCAAGTTATGGACGGCTTCTCTAAGCCATCTTTCATCCAATTTAAAGATGCATTTTTCTCCGATGTAGGTTATTTTGATATTTTTATTTGTTAAAGGTTTATTAAACTCTTTTAAAACGTCGTGGACTAAAGCGGATAAATCGGCTTCGGATTTTTGTAAAACGATGATGTTTGATTCGAGTCTCGAAGATTTGACTAAATTATCAATTAAAAAATTGAGTTTATCCAGTTCGTGTTTTATGATTTCTATGTACGCTTTTTCGGGATTATTTTCCAACAAAGCAATATACAACGACAAGTTGGCAATCGGTGTTTTTGTTTGGTGGGAAATATCCGCGATCAGGTCTTTCGTTTTATTTTTCTCTTTATTTAATTTAGACGCCCTCACTTGATTGGCATGCAAAAATTTAAAGAGTTTTGATTTTATTTTAGATAACTCCTTTTCATCAAAGTCGGAAAGTTCTAACGTGTCTTCTATCGCATGATCGATATACTCTGAAAAAGTGTTTACTTGCTTACTTAGATTTATATATTTAGAGATGATGATGACTAAAAGAACCAATAAAATGATGACTAATAATTCCATTTATAACCGACTCCAAATATTGTTTCGATAGGGTCGTAGGGTTTCAGTTTGTTTCTGATTCTTGATATGTTGACGCTGAGGGTATTTTTGTCAATCAAATCATCATCAATCCCCCAAATCAGGTCAAACAGTAATTCTTTTGTCAATATTCGTGATTTGTTTTTAATTAAAGAGTATAAAATTTTAGTTTCAATTTTAGTAAAGTGAATATGTGTGTTGTCAACCGAAAATTTGTTTTCCTCAAAATTAAAATAAATACCTTTATGTCGATAGAGGGTTAGATTGTCGGCAGTAACTTTTTCAAAAATTCTTTTGATTTTGGCTTGTAAAATTCCTAAAGAAAACGGTTTGGTTAGATAATCGTCCGCACCCGCTTCAATTGCGGATACAATATAAGGCTCCAGGTCGATAGCAGATAAAACGATAATAGGGGTTGAAGATTTTTTTCTTGTGTGTTTGATTATTTCTAAACCGTCACCGTCGGGTAAATTCATATCTAATAAAATTAAGTCAACCGTATCGATGTGATTTTTCGACTCTTTTACGGTGTTTGCAGAAAAAATTTCGTAAGTATTTTCCAGAGAGAGGGAGAGCCCCAAATTTAAATGTTTGTCGTCTTCTATTATTAATATTTTTTTATCATCGCCGTCTCCACAAAATATAAACGTATAGTTATAAATTTTTCCTTATGCCTGTTTGTATGCCGATACTTCAGAAAAAGTGCATTGATAATACCTAACACTCTTACCGGGTGTTTCCATACGCATTTGCATAACATTATACCATAGTTACAAATGTCTTAGTAAGAAAACACCTGTATTGATACGGCTTGATTTTAATGATAAGCACTTGTCGACAGATGATAAAATGAGTGGCTGAGAACAGGGAGTATGTGTAATAGATCAAAATAGAATCGGCACTAAGGTGTTTACCTTAGTGCCGATTCTATTTTTAGAAAAATCGCTAATTAAGAGGCTTTCAGGTTTTTTTAATTTTTAAAACTGTGGATCGGTGGCGGTATTTTACCGCTTCGGTTAATAAAGTGGTCGCACCGATAAGGGTTAACCTTCATGACCGGGGCGTAGCCCAACAGCCCGCCGAATTCCGCGCGGTCTCCGACGTTTTTACCGTAAACAGGAATAAGCCTGACGGCGGTGGTTTTGTGGTTAACCATACCGATGGCGGCCTCGTCCGCAATAATGCCGGAGATGGTGGTGGCGGGCGTATCCCCGGGTATGGCAATCATATCCAACCCGACGGAGCACACACAGGTCATGGCTTCCAATTTTTCCAGGGTAATGGCACCGATTTCGGCCGATTCGATCATTCCTTCGTCCTCGGATACGGGGATAAACGCACCGCTTAAACCGCCCACGGAGGTAGATGCCATAATGCCGCCCTTTTTAACGGCGTCGTTGAGCATGGCCAAGGCGGCGGTAGTACCCGGTGCACCGGCATGTTCCAAGCCCATCTCCTCCAAGATACGTGCGACGGAATCGCCGACGGAGGGGGTGGGGGCAAGGGAAAGATCCAAAATACCGAAAGGCACGCCTAAGCGTTTGGAAACGGTGGTACCGACCAATTGCCCGGCCCTTGTAATTTTAAAAGCGGTTTTTTTAATGATTTCCGCCATTTCATCAAAAGAGGCACCCTGGCATTTTTCTAAAGCGGTTTTTACGACTCCGGGTCCGGAAACACCGACGTGTACCGCTTTATCCGGCTCGCCGATGCCGTGAAAGGCACCCGCCATAAAGGGGTTATCTTCGACGGCATTACAAAACACCACCAATTTGGCACAACCGATGGAATCGTTATTTCTGGTATTGTAGGCCGTTTTTTTTATGATTTCTCCCATTAAGCGCACGGCATCCATATTAATGCCGGTTTTACTCGAACCTATATTCACTGACGCACATACCTTGTCGGTGGTTGCCAAGGCTTCAGGGATGGACTGAATGGTGCGCAGATCACCGTCGGTAAACCCTTTGGGGCATAGGGCGGAATATCCGCCGATAAAATTAACACCGACTTCGGTTGCGGCTTGGTCCAGGGTTTTTGCAAAAGCGACATAGTCCGAGTCATCGGATGCCCCGGCAACTAAGGAGACGGGTGTGACGGATATACGTTTATTAACAATGGGAATGCCCAGCTCGGTTTCTATTTTTTCGCCTTCTTTAACGAGATTTTGTGCGGCGGTTGTAATTTTATCGTAGATTTTTTGCCGTGCCTTGGCTCCGTCGCCGTCAATACAATCCATTAAGGAGATGCCCATGGTAATGGTTCGGATATCGAGCTTCTCCTTTTCGATCATGCGAATGGTTTCAATTACATTTTTATAAAGTGCCATTGTTCACCTATATTGTGTGCATTGCATCAAAAATTTCTTCGTGCTGTAAATGAATGGACATACCCAAAGCGGCACTGGTTTTTTCCAACTCCGCTTTAAGTTGTTTAAAACTGCCGGTCATGTGGGAATAATCCACCAACATAATCATGGTAAAAAAACCCTGCATGATGGTTTGGCTGATATCTTCGATATTTACGTTGGATTCCGCCAATACCTTGGAAATGGAATATATGATGCCCGTTCGGTCTTTACCGATCACTGTGACAACTGCTCTCATGTGAACCTCCTAAGTTTTGTCACTTTATCTTAAACTAAAAAAAACATTATCTCAAGTGCTTCGAAACAATTTAGGTGCTTTATTGATCGAAAGCATTTATTATCTTTATTTTTATGAAATTATTGGGGAATACGGTTGTAGAAAAGTGGAGAATTGTGGTATAATATGGGGCAAATAGGGGAAGAATGTAGTGAAAAGTGGGAGATTTCCCATCGGTATGGGCCCGAGGTGGTAAAATGGCAAACTTATACGGGGATTTTGCACATAATATCGATGACAAAGGGCGGTTGATTATACCGTCTAAGTTTCGTGATGCCTTGGGAGACCAATTTATTGTTACAAAAGGGCTGGATCGTTGCCTTTTTGTATTTTCCGAAGAAGAATGGAAAAATTTTGAAAATAAAATTCGAGAACTTTCTTTTTACGATAAAAACGCTCGTGACTTTACACGTTTTTTCTTTGCAGGGGCTTCCGACTGTACCCTGGACAAACAGGGACGCATTACCATACCGCCTATTTTAAGAAAACATGCAAACTTAACCAAAGAAACCAGAATTATCGGCGTATCCACACGTCTGGAAATTTGGGAAGCAAACTTGTGGGAAGAAACCAGCAATATCGATGCAACCGTTTTGGCGGAACGCATGGCGGAATTGGGTATTTAGGAGGCAAGATTGAAACATATAAGTGTTTTATTCGACGAAGTAATCGACGGTTTGCAGATTGTACCGTCGGGTACCTATGTCGACGGCACCCTTGGCGGTGGCGGTCATGCCCTGGGCATTTGCCGACAGCTGACGAAACATGGTCGGTTGATCGGTTTCGACCAAGACAATTTTGCCTTAAATCAAGCCGCAAAACGTTTGGAGAGTACCGTTTGTTCAAAAACATTCATTAAAGATAATTTTGTTCACTTAAAAAAACATTTGGACGCCTTGGAGATCAGGGAAGTCGACGGTTTTTTATTTGATTTGGGGGTATCCTCCTTTCAATTGGATGATGCCGATCGGGGCTTTTCTTATCGTGAGGACGGTCCTTTGGATATGCGTATGAACGAAGCGGGCACCTTAACGGCGGCGGATGTTGTCAATACTTATTCCGTAGAAGCTTTGACGGACATTCTTAAAAACTTCGGAGAAGAGCGCTTTGCAAAGAGAATTGCACAGGCCGTTGCAACTCGAAGAACCGAAAAACCCTTTACAACCACAGTGGATCTGAGAGATGTTATCGAAAAAGCCTACCCGATGAAGGCACGCTACAAAGAAAAACATCCGGCAAGAAAAAGCTTTCAGGCCATTCGCATCGAAGTCAATCAGGAGCTGGCTATTTTAGAAAAGACCATGACCGACGCCTTGAGCAAATTAAAAACGGGCGGTCGCCTGGCCGTTATCACCTTTCATTCGTTAGAAGACAGAATCATTAAACAATTTTTCAAAAAAATGGAAAACCCCTGTATCTGTCCGCCGGATTTTCCGATTTGTACCTGCAACCGCAAGCCGGTAGTAAAAATTATCACCAGAAAACCTCTTTCTCCGACGGTGGAGGAAGTCAACCATAACCCCAGAGCAAGAAGTGCAAAACTGCGTATTGCCGAAAAAATTTAAAGGAGTAACAGCAATGACAAATTATCAATTCACACAAAGCCACAGAGCTTCGACAACCTTAGGAAAAAAGAAAAGTCGCACAACAACCATTACGGGCAAGTCGATGTTGGCAATTATTTATTCTGTTGTTTTTTCGATATTTTTGTTATTATTGTTTCAGGTGAGTTATATTTATAAGCTCAATAAACAAGTTACAAAATGCGAAGCGGAACTGGAACATATGACCCAAGTTGTAGATAACAAAAAAAGAGAATTGTTAATGGTTGATGATTTGGTTGCCATTGAAAAGACTGCACGCTCCTACGGTATGACGGAATTAAAACCGGAACAATACATTTATGAGAGAATAGAAAGCGGCAGTTACGAAAGCGATATGAGCAAAAATCTGTCGCAAAACAAATAAGGTGAGTCATGGTTATAAAGAAAAAAGAGCTTGGCCGCAGACAAATTATGCAGAAAAGAAGAAAATATGCCAGAGTTTTTTTTACTCTGGCTTTTTTGTTAGTGATCTACCGTCTTGTTTTGCTGCAGGTCATTCAAGCCCAGGGTAAATATGCCGGTCAAGTGGATCAATTTATCGATGAAGTAAAAATTACCGCCCCGAGGGGCAATATTTATGATGCCAACCATCGGCAATTGGTTGGAGATTCCACCGCATCCATTGTCAGCGTGGTTCCTTATTATGTTGACGACCCGAAACGGCTGGAAGATGCTATTGTCGAAAAACTGGGTGTGGATCGGGAAGAAGCCCGAAAAAAAATTAATCAAATCGAAGACAGCCCGGTCGATGTTACCAACATTTATAAGGATGATCAGGGGAAAGCTGTTGAAGCCATTAACCCCGATGCCTATAAGTACGACAACAAAAGCTTACAGGTCATTCCCAATCAGGTTAAAAACCCGGAAGAGGACGCCAAAGTGATTGCCGGTATTTTGGAAGACGTCGATGAGCGATACGTTTACGAGAAATTGACTCAAAAAGAAAACTCCTATGTTAAAATAAAAAACAAGGTGGATTACGATGTCGCCACCGAGCTTGTGGAATCACAAAAAATTAATAAAAAAGACTATTACACCCTTATCAACGAGCCGATACCGGAGGGTGCAAACCTTGAAAGCGAAGAATGGACCAAAGCCTATTCTAAAAACGGCGTCTACTTATCGGAAGACAAGAAACGTTACTACACCAACGGGCATTTTGCCTCCCATGTACTCGGTTTTACGGACTACGAGCATAACGGTATGTCGGGAATCGAACAAAATTATAACACATGGTTAAAAGGAGAAGACGGCGTCGCTTACTATGCAAAAGATGCGTCGGGAACGGTGTTGCCCTCGGAATCCCGAATTATTAAAGAGCCGAAAAAAGGAAAAGACCTGAACTTGACATTGGACAGCTCTCTTCAGGCACTCACGGAGAAAGAACTCAAAAAAGCCGTAACGGAATGGAAGGCAAAAAGCGGAACCGCCATTGTGATGGACTCCAAAACCGGCGGAATTATGGCGATGGCTACCCTGCCCGATTACGATTTAAACAAACCCTTTGATATCGACAAAGAGTTTTCGGACAAACAGGACGAAGCTTATAAGGAGCTGTCGGAAACCGATCGTCTCAACGCTATGTGGAAAAACCCCGCAGTTTCTTTTGTTTATGAGCCGGGATCCACTTTTAAGGCGGTGACCGCCGCCACCGCATTGGAGGAAGGGGTGGTAAACCCCGAAACAAAAGTGCATTGCAACGGCTACATTGTCGTCAACGGTGTAACCATCAAATGTACCGGTAACCACGGTACCCAAACCGTATCCGAAGCGGTTGCCAATTCCTGCAATCCCGGCATGGTGCAAATTATTCAGCACCTGGATCCCGATACCTTTTATCAGTACGCTTATAACTTCGGCTACGGTAAACGAACGGGAATCGAACTGCCGGGAGAAGAATCCGGGATTGTCAACCGGGCATTTAACAATGTCGGTGACATCAACGAGCTGGACTACGCCACCTTTTCCTTCGGCCAAGGGCTGGCCACCACACCGGTTCAAATGCTGGCGGCATTAAATTGTGTCGTCAACGACGGCTATTACATGAAACCCTCTATCGTCTCCAAGGAAGACCGCCAGGACTTGTTGGGCAAAAAAGCGGATTCACCCAAGCAACTTATTTCTGCGGACACCTCTCGGGAAATGCGAAATATTATGGAGCAGGTGGTTCAAAAAAATCCGCAATTAAGGGAGCAATCCAAAGGCTATCGGATCGGTGGAAAAACCGGTACGGCGGAAAAATACATCGACGGTGCTTATTCCAGTCAATTGCACGTTACGTCTTTTTTCTGCTACGCACCGGTGGAAGATCCGAAATACGCCATTATCGTTTTACTCGACGAACCGAGTTCCGACGCCTACGGGGGAACCTCCGCGGCACCGGTTGCTATCAGCTTGATGAAACAGGCCCTCGACTATACGGGAGATAAGGTGAACCTGCAGGAGGACGACCCGTCGGATAAAGTTGTCATGCCGGATTTGGTCGGACAAAGGGCGGACATAGCGACAGATATTTTAGACGAATACGGAATTACTTATAAGTTGATCAACGAGGGCGAAGAACGGGTGGTTTTAAAACAAAGTATCGAACCGAAAACTATTGTAGAATCCGACGTGGAAGTTGTGCTGCAACTGGGTACGGAGGGCGAAGAAAACCCGGAAGAAGTTATAGTTCCCGATTTAAAGGGTATGTCTATTCAAAGTGCCAACGAAATTTTGCAAAATTCCGATTTGCGGTTAATGATGGACGGCACGGGGTTTGCGACAGAACAAAGCCCGAAAAGCGGAGAAATAGTAAAGAAAGGGACAGAAGTTAAAGTTAAATTCTCATATTAACGATGGAAGCAATTCAAATACAAACACTGGCGGATGTATTGTCCGCAACCATACAACAAAAAGGGAACAACACCGAGGTAACCGACATATGTATCGATAGCAGGCAGGTAACCCCGGGAGACTTATACATACCCGTTATCGGAGAGAATAACGACGGCCATCGCTTTATCGGCGATGCGACAGATCGGGGAGCGGTTTGTGTGCTCACACAGAAAACGGATATTCAGGTGGCGGAGTCGGTAACGGTTTTGGCAGTTGCCTCAACCTACGACGCTTTAAAAGCTGTTGCCCGCTACCAACGGAGTCGCTACAATGTTGATACCGTCGCATTGACGGGCAGCAGCGGTAAGACCACCACCAAAGACATGGTTGCATCGGTGTTGGAGCAGGGGTTTGATACCTTAAAAACCCAAGGCAATCTCAATAACCAATACGGTATTCCTTTAACATTGTTTAATTTAAATGCGAAAACGGAAAAAATGGTGATAGAAATGGGTATGGACCGACTCGGAGATATCGAAGAATCGATCGATGCGGTAACTCCCGATATAGCCGTTATAACCAATATCGGTACCAGTCATATCGAACACCTTAAAACGCAGGAGAACATTTATCGGGCAAAAAAAGAAATTTTATCCCGATTAAGCGAAAGGGGCATTGCCGTTGTAAACGGAGACGACCGTTTTTTACAAAGACTGAAAGATGAAAACCCGATTTATCGGGTTGTTACCTTTTCGCTTAAAAACCCCGCTTCGGATTGTTATGCAAAAATTTTAGAAGCGTCGGAGGCAGGTACAACTTTTAAAATAGCGGAAACAACGTACCACGTACCCTTGCCGGGTACCCATAATGTTTACGATGCTCTGCCTGCAATTTGGATTGGGCTTCACTACGGTTTAAGTCCTCAAGCCGTACAAAAAGGTTTGGACGCTTTCAGACCGTCGGAAAACCGCATGGATATCTTCAAGTTGAGCGGGGGAATTACCGTTATTAACGACGTATACAACGCCAACCCCGACGCCATGCGTGCAGCTTTGGAAACCGTAAGTATTTACAAAGCGGGACATCAACGAACCGTCGGTGTTTTAGGCGATATGTTGGAAATGGGCGAATTATCTGCAAAAGTCCATCGTGCAATCGGACAGACCGCGGCACAGGTGCTGGATTGTTTGATAGCCGTCGGAGAAAACCGATCGGATTACCGTAAGGGTTTTCAAAACGATAAACGTATCCGACTGTGTGACAATGCGACGGAAGCGGCGGATATATTAATTAACATGATTCGTCCCGGAGATTTGGTACTGGTGAAAGGATCCCGCGGGGTTCGTTTGGAAACCGTAGTAAAAAAGCTAAAGGAACATTTGAATGAGTAACTATAAGTATGCAGCTTTAAGCATGATTATTGCCTTTATCGGTGTGTATGTAACCATGCCCTTTTATATTCCCTTTTTAAAAAAAATGAAATTCGGTCAGGAAATTCGGGAAGAAGGGCCTAAAAGTCATTTTAAAAAAGCGGGCACCCCGACCATGGGCGGAGTGGTTTTGTTGGTTGCTGTGATATTGACGGTTTTATTGTGTGCCATTATTATCCGAGATGTTAAAGTCTATCCGCTTTTAGTGAGTATGGCTTTTGGCGGTATCGGCTTTTACGACGACTTAATTAAAATTATGAATAAGGAAAACTTGGGCTTAAGGGCATGGCAAAAGATGGTTTTGCAAATTGTGTTTGCCGTTGTCTTTACGTTGTGGGCCGGTTTTTCGTCGGATATCGGCACCCGTTTATACGTTCCGGTTATCGGACAAAATATCGACTTCGGTTTTTGGTATTTCCCGTTTACAATTTTTGCCGTTGTGGCAATGGTTAACGCCGTTAACCTGACCGACGGTTTAGACGGCTTATGTGCCGGCGTTACAGGCATTGTTATGTTATTTTTTACAACGGCCGCTATGTTTATGGAAGCGTCTGCCGTTGTTATTTTCGGCGGTGCGGTGATCGGTGTTTGTTTTGCATTTTTACGCTATAATTCCAACCCGGCCAATATTTTTATGGGAGATACCGGGTCCATGGGGTTGGGTGGTGCCGTTACCGCTATTGCCATTATGACAAGGCTGCAATTATTTTTATTAATTGCAGGTATTATTTATGTGCTGGAAGCGTTATCGGTTGTCATGCAGGTTGCTTATTTTAAAATAAGCGGGGGAAAACGTATTTTTGCCATGACACCGATCCATCATCATTTTGAGTTGAAAGGTTGGAGCGAAACCAGAGTGGTTACCGTTTTTTGGATTGCGTCGGCACTTTCCGTAGCCGTTGCCTTTTTGTTTTTATAAATTAGAGTTGCCATGAAAAAAGTGTTGATTATCGGTGCTGCCCGCAGTGGACTTTCCGCTGCACGGTTATTAAACCGAAAAGGTTATAAGGTTCTGTTGACCGATACAAAATCAAAAGAAAGTTTGGACGCATATGAAAGAAAAGCCTTAAAAAAATTGGAAGAGGCGGGGGTTGTAACATGTTTCGGTCAACAAATTACTTACGAAGCGGTTGCACCGCTTACCTGGGTACTTAAAAGCCCCGGCGTCCCCTTAACTATACCCGTTGTAGCGGATTGTATTGAAAGGGGTGTACCGGTACTCAGCGACATCGAGCTGTTAACCGCCATGACCGATGCCGAGGTGGTTGCCGTTACGGGAACCAACGGTAAAACCACAACAGTCTTATTAACCGGAGAAATTTTTAAAAACAGCGGTAAAAAGACCTATGTGGTTGGCAATGTGGGAACACCCATTTCAAATTATATTGAAGATGCACACCCCGAAGACGTATTTGTTTGTGAAACCTCCTCTTATCAATTGGAATGTATTGATCAATTTAAACCGCATATGTGTGTGTTGTTAAATTTATCACCGGACCATTTGGAACGCCACGGCACCATGGCCAACTACGTCGCCGCAAAAGCACGTATTTTTGAAAATCAAACGGCGGAGGACTTTGCGGTACTAAATGCCGATGACCCCCGGGTGATGGGTTTACAGCCCAAAGTTAAAAGTCGGGTATTGTACATCAGTCAACAGCAAGCCGTATCCGACGGTGCTTATTTAAAGAATGATACCCTGTATATTGCCGATAAGGGTGGAGCAACCCCCCTCGTTTGCTTGGAGAAAATGAAAATTCGGGGACCCCACAACGTTGAAAACGCTTTGGCAGCCATTTGCATGACTTATTTTACGGGAGTGGACAAACAAACAATTGCAGATACGTTAAAAATTTTTAAAGGCGCTCCCCACAGGCAGGAGACCGTCGCAACGGTAAATGGTGTCACTTATATCAACGATTCCAAAGCAACCAACACACAAGCGGCAATTGTTGCCTTAAACGCGATGCATCAACCCGTTGTTTTAATTGCGGGAGGTTACGACAAAGGCGAAGATTATACCGACTTTGTGACTGCCTTAAAATCTCGGGCAAAAGGGCTGATTTTGCTGGGAGAAACGGCAGCGGCTATTAAAAAAGCGGCACTCAAACAAGGTTATACCTCGATTTATTCCGTCAAAAGTTTGGAAGAAGCCGTTACCCTCGGTGCCCGATTGGCACAACCCGACGATGTGGTTCTCCTGTCTCCGGCGTGTGCCTCCTGGGGCATGTTCAGAGATTTTGAGCAACGGGGCGATTTGTTTAAAAAACTGGTATATGAGATGAAAGGCCGAAAAAATGATCAAGAAAGTGAATAAAGCCGTCGAAAAAAAATATTTCGTTCGCACCGGTGCCATATCTTTAGATTTATTATTACCGCTGTTAACGATTATCTTTATCGGTATTTTGATGGTTTATTCGGCTAAAATGTATATGACCACCACCGATGAAGGCGGTAATTTTAGAGCTTTCATCACGCAAACTATATTGGTAATCGGCGGGTTGGGTGTCAGCTTTATAATCAGTAAGACCGACTATAAAAAGCTGTTAAACGACAAAACCGTTTGGAGTTTATATTTTTTAACCTTTATCCTACTGGTTGCGGTCTTTGTGTTTCCTGCGGTTAAAGGTGCCAAACGCTGGATTGCCCTGGGGCCTTTAAGTTTCCAACCGTCGGAATTTGCCAAATGGACGGCAGTGGTGTTTACGGCTTACTTTTCGACGACCAGAAAAGAAATTTTATCAAGGAAAAATACCCTTATATTTTTTCTGAACCCGGATTTTGCCAAATTAATTGTTGTTCCGCTGGGGATGATGTGGGTGCTTATTTTAATCGAACCATCCTTTACCATATCCCTTGTGTTTTTGTTGATTGTTTTTTATGCACTGTTATACAGCGGCATCGATATAAGGGTTTTGTCGCCCTATATCCTAATGGGGCTGGTTATGTTGGTGTTCTTTTTAGTGTTTGAAAGTTGGCGTTTGGACCGTATTCTTGCATGGACCGGGCAAGGTTTTCAAAACCATCAAATTACCCAATCGATGATTGCCTTCGGATCGGGCGGTATCTGGGGCAAGGGTATCGGACGGGGAGTCCAAAAACTGCTGTTTTTATCGGAAGTGGAAAACGACTTTATTTTTGCCAACGTCGGTGAAGAACTCGGTTTATGGGGCAGTTTATTGTTGGTTTTTCTATACATTTGGTTTATGAGAAGCTGTTTTCGAATCAGCACCCGCGTGACCGATCCCTTCGATAAAATTTACTCCGCGACCGTTGCATCTCTCATTACAACACAAACGCTGATTAATATGTTGGTGGCAACCGGAGGCATGCCCGTAACCGGTGTAACGTTGCCTTTTGTAAGTTCCGGCGGTTCTTCCTCGTTGGTGATGTTTATTATGATCGGACCGATTTTGGGTATGTCTCGGGAAATCAACGAGAGAAGCGAAAAAAGAAGGAAGAAAAAATGAAAATATTAATCGCGGCCGGCGGAACCGGCGGCCATATTTTTCCGGGGTTGGCCATTGCGGATGCCCTTAAAAAAAAGTGTGAAGATTGCCAAATTGTATTTATCGGTTCTCATGTTGGGATGGAAAAAAACATTGTCCCCGAATACGGCTATCCTCTGGAGTTGATACGTGTCAGAGGATTTGAACGCAGTTTCGGCTTACAGACTTTTGCCGCACTTAAAGGCCTGTTGGACGGAATTATCGATGTGCGGCGAGTTTTAAAAAAACATAAGCCGGATCTGGTTATCGGAACCGGGGGGTTTACAAGCGGTCAATTGCTCTTAAAAGCGGCGCAAACGGGTATACCGACCCTCATTCACGAACAGAACGCTTACCCGGGTCGAGCAAACCGAATTTTGTCGAAGTATGTGGAGCGCATTGCCATTTCTTTTTATGAAGCGGAAACATACTTCCCGAAAGAAAAAACATTTTTATCCGGAAACCCGGTTCGGAACTCCTTTAAAAATGTAGACCGCGATGCGGCAAGGCGCAGCCTGCACTTAGATTCCGACCAAAAATTGATTTTGATAACAGGCGGCTCTCAAGGTGCCGAATCCATTAATCGGGCGGTACTCAGCTTGTACGAACGTTATAAAGGCAATCGGAACTATCAATTTATTCAATTGACGGGAGACGGACCTTACAAAGGCGTTTTACAAGCCCTGGAAGAAAAAGGTATCACTAAGGAACTTTATGATAATATTAAGATATCTCATTTTTCAAACCGAATGGATATTTTGATGGGCGCGGCGGATTTAATGATTGCCAGATCCGGTGCCGGTACCGTTTCGGAAATTGCCGCTGTGGGTGTACCCTCGGTACTGATACCCTTTCCCTTGGCGGCTGGCAATCACCAGGAATTTAATGCGCGGGTATTAACCGATAAAGGTGCGGGCATTTTACTTTATGATCGACAACTGAACGGCGAAACCCTGTTAAAAACCTTTGAAAATCTCTTTGCAGAAGAAGAAACCCTCTCCATTATGCGACTGAAAACCTTACGTTTAAGAAAAACAGATGCCGATGAACTCATCGCAACGGAAGCCTTAAAACTACTGAAGTAGAGGAACTATGGACAGACGGTCGGAAATCAAAAAAAAATTAAACAGAATAAAATACCAAAGATTAATGCGCCGTTTGACATTGTTGTTAACTGCTTTCGCCATTTTGTTTGTAATGGGCTACGTGATTGTTACCGCCCATAACAGTCGTATTTTCAGTATAAAAAAAGTAGAAATCAGCGGTAATGAATTGGTGAGTGAGCCTGAGATTTTGGAAATCAGCGGCTTGGCGATCGGGCAAAGTATTTTTTCCGTTAACATCAATCAGGTGCGTTATAAAATCGGCGAACTGATATTGTCCGATAAAATTCAAATCAGACGCGTCTTACCGGACACCGTTCGTATCGAGATTCAGGAAGTACCCTGCCAATATATTATCTACGCAAACGGCAGTGCACATTACATGGCCGCAGACGACCGTCTCATCGCCACCTCCGAACAATTACGTCAAGCGGATGTACCGTTGGTCAGCGGATTTAAAGAAGTCACATTCAGGGGTGTGGGGCGAAGTGGCGAGATTACCACAAAAGGCCAATTTAACAAAGTGCGGGACTTTATCGACTACTTTCAAGGAGAAAAAATATTAAATCGTATTTCCGAAATTGCCATAGCGGATCAGGAAACCGTGCACATCGTCACTAAAAACAATATCTTAATTCAAATTAGAGATTTGGAAAACTATAAAGAACATATCGATTACATCAAACATGTGATGGAAACCAATAAAAGAGATATGACCATCAATTTAACTGCGGGCAGCAACCCGGTAATTAAAGAACGATGAGGTGAAAATGAATAAAGGTAAGTGGAGCATCGCATTGGTTTGCATGATTTTCGGTATGATGATTGCCTTTCAGGTAAAGGTTATCGACAATGTCAATTCGTGGCTAACGGTAGAGCAGGACCCCGATGTCTTAGAACAATTGGCCGTTTTGGAAGAAGAAAACGAAAAACTGAAATCTGAAAACCTTGCACTTCAGGAACAATACGAAAAAATAGAACAAACAGTCATCGGTGACGATGCGTATTTAGAAGACATTAAAGCGATGATTGATAAAGAACGAAGTATTGCGGGAATGACGGATTTGGAAGGCAAAGGACTGATTATTCACTTAAACCCCAGCGAAATGGCACTCAACGAAAAAAGCCAAATTCAATCGGCGGTACTGTTATTAACGTTAAATAACGAGCTTAATTCGGCAGGTGCCGAGGCCATTTCAATAAACGGTGAGCGCATTATTAACAGAACGGAGGTTCGCCAGGTGGGGTCCTACGTTCAAATTAACGGTAAAAAGTATAATTACCCCTTCGAAGTTCGCGTTATCGGCGATCCGGATACCCTCTATAACGCCATTACCATGCCCTCCGGCGTTGTTGATTTGCTGAAGGTGAATACCTTTAAGGTACGAATCGAAAAGAGTGACGCCGTACAAATTGACGGCTATAAAGGGAGTGTGGAAGTCGAATACGCAAAACCCGTCGATGAAAAAACCGTGGAAGAGGCGGAGTAAATGGCGGGAAAATACCTCAATAAAATTGCGGCGATTTTCAAAGCGCAAACAGCCTCACACTATCTGGTTTTATTAACAGTAACCATGCTCTGTATCGGATTCGGCTTAACCTTTGTCTACAACACGGCGTTGGATTTGGATCTTTCCATTAACCGACGCATCGCGACACCGGAAAATATCGAAAAAGAAAAAAACAAAGTGCGTAATTTAAAAGAACAAAACGCGCAAATGGCGGAAAAAAATAATGTCATTCAACAAAGGATCGACTACTTTGAGCAAATACAAAACTCTGCCGATGGCATCAGTTCTAAAAGCGATATCGAAACAATATTGATCGAACATTTGTTTTCGTATCGTAGCTTAAACGGTCATGTCAATGTTTACGGCGAAGGTGTCGTGATTACCCTGAAGGACGGGGATAAAGCATCCGCCCTGATTCATAACACTGATCTGCTGGAAGTACTTAATGATTTACGGTTCTTCGGTGCGGAAACCATTTCCGTTAACGAACAGCCGATTGCCGCAACCAGCGATGTCAACTGTGCGGGTCCTATTATTACCGTGAACGGTAAGCGTACGGCGGCTCCTATTACCATAAAAGCGGTTGGAGATGCCGAAGCCCTTAATTTTTATTTAAATTCCGATGAAAGTGTTATACGTATATTGAAATCAAAGGGAATAAAGGTTAATATAGATAAATCAGAAATTGTTTTTATTGAAGAAAAAAAATAACTTGCTAGAAAGAGGATCGAATGTTGTTACCGTTATTAGGCTTAATCCTGGGTATTATCTTAGGGTCGGTTGTTAACATCACTGTCCCGCTGGAGTTTGCCCCGTATTTGTCCATCGGTGTTTTGGCAGCAATCAATTCCGTTTTTGGCGGCATCAATGCGGAGCTGCAGAAAGTATTTGACGAAAGACTTTTTGTAACCGGTTTTTTCGGCAACATCCTGCTGGCGATAGTCCTGACCTTTTTAGGGGATAAAATCGGGTTGCCAATTTATTATGCCGCTATATTTTATTTCGGCACAAGTTTATTTTCTAATTTTGCTAAAATTAGACGCTACTATTTTCGTGCAAAAGGTGCTAAAATAGAAGCAGACGTTAATAAAAAGAAAGAACAAGTCAAAAAAGAAGTTTTTGAAAATAAAACAAACGCGGAAAATCATTCAGAAGATAATCAGTTGATGCCCTAAAAAACAGATCATGATATAGATGGCTTCAGTGAATAAAGATGTTTAGATGTGTAGGAGGAAAAAGTGATCGAATTAGATAACAACACAGGTAACTTGGCAAAAATTCGTGTTGTCGGCGTAGGTGGCGGAGGCAATAATGCGATTAATCGCATGATTGAAGCGGGCTTGTCCGGCGTGGAATTTATTGCTGTCAACTCGGATAATCAAGCTTTGGGCTTAAGTATCGCCGAAACCCGTTTACAAATCGGGGACAAAACAACCGGCGGCTTAGGCTGCGGCGGTAATCCGGAAATGGGACAAAAATCGGCTGAAGAAAGCAGAGATGAAATCATCGAATTAATCGAAGATACGGATCTGTTATTTATTACGGCCGGCATGGGCGGCGGAACCGGTTCCGGTGCAGCACCTATCGTTGCTAAAATAGCCAGAGAAATGGGCATTTTAACCATCGGTGTTGTAACAAAACCCTTTAGCTTTGAAGGAAAAGTCAGAAAAAGAAATGCCGATATCGCATGTGAATTTTTAAGAGAAAGCGTCGATGCTTTAGTAATGATTCCCAACGATCGCTTGTTAAAAGTTGCATCTAAAGACACCTCTTTAAAAGAAGCTTTTAGAATGGCGGACGATGTTCTGTTACAAGGCGTCAGAAGTATCTCAGACCTTATTTCCATTCCGGGTCTGGTCAGCTTGGACTTTGCCGATGTTCAAACCATTATGAAAGATGCCGGATTGGCACACATGGGTGTCGGTCGTGCTTCCGGAGAAAACAGAGCAACGGAAGCGGCACAAATGGCCATTAAGAGCCCCTTGTTGGAAACGGCGATTGACGGTGCGACCGGCGTTCTGTTAAATATTAAAGCCGGCGAAAGCTTATCCCTCTTTGAAGTGGATGCGGCAGCGGAAATTGCACGCGAAGCCTGTGCTGAAGATGCCAACGTTATTTTCGGGGCGGCCATCGAAGAACAATTGGGCGACGAATTTGAAATTACCATTATAGCGACCGGTATTTACGGTCAAGATGAAGTAACAGGTATGCCCAGACAGGAAGAAGGAGCAGGCGAGGAACAAGCACAACCCAAGGTGGATGAGTTTAAAATTCCCGACTTCTTAAATACAGACGAATAGAGCACAAAATGAAGTGTCCCTATTGTGATCACGAAGAGAGCAAGGTTATCGATTCCCGTCCGGTAAAAGACGGCGAAATGATTCGACGCAGACGGGCTTGTTTCAGTTGCGGAAAACGCTTTACAACCTACGAAAGAATAGAAGTGATTCCCTTAATGGTCATCAAACGCTCGGGACAAAAGGTACCTTATAATCGTAAAAATGTTTTAAACGGTATCTTAAGAGCTTGCGAAAAAAGGCCGGTAACAAAGGAACGTATCGAGCACGAAGTAAGAAGGCTTGAAAAGGAACTCTATAAAATCGAAGGGAAAGAAGTAACCTCCCAAGAAATAGGCGAAAGAGTCATGGCTCTTTTATTGGATTTGGATCAGGTCGCTTATGTACGTTTCGCATCGGTGTATCGTAAATTTGCAGATGTTGATTCGTTTCTAAACGAAATTGCTCAAATGGTATCCGATCAATGAAAGATTTTTATGAAAAAACCATTGCGTCCACTGAAGTTTTTAGTGGGCGCATTCTAAATTTAAGAGTGGAAACCGTAGAGTTGCCCAACGGTGAAAAGGCAACGAGGGAGCTGGTGGAACATAAAGATGCCGTTGCGGTGTTGCCTGTTACACAGCAGGGTAACATGGTATTTGTCAAACAATACCGAAAAGCATTGGAGATGGCTTTGCTGGAAATACCGGCGGGCTTACTGGAAGAGGGCGAAGACCCCTCCGAGGCGGCAAATCGGGAACTTCAGGAAGAAATTGGCCTCAAACCTCTGGACCTTGTTAAAATCGGTGAAATTTGGCCGTCGGCCGGATTTTCAGACGAAAAAACCTGTTTGTTTTTGGCAACAGAGTTTGAAGAAAGTAAATTACCGCAAGATGACGACGAATTTTTACAAATCGTCAAAATACCGATCCCTACGGTTAAAATGCTGTACATGACGGGAAAAATCAGAGACGCAAAAACCTATGCGGCCTTGGGTTTTTTCTTCTCACTATACAATGGCATCATTGAGAAGTGATCTATCCACGTAGGAAGATCACTTTTTTTAAATGGATGTACCGTTCGGAGTGAAAAGACAGCGGCGTAAAATAAAAGTTGTTACGGAATACCCGACAACAAAAATAACAGGAGTAATATGAAAGAAAATTTAAAATTTTCCGGGCAGGATACTGTCGCCCTGGCAAAGCGATACGGTACGCCTTTGTATGTATTTTCGGCCGATCATTTCAGTGCGTCGGTGGATACAATTCGACGAGCTTTTCAAAAGACGGAACTAGACGTCACCATACATTACGCAGGAAAAGCATTCTTAAATAAAGCCATGTGTCGCTTGGTTCAGGCGCAGGGTCTGCATTTGGACGTGGCATCCGGCGGAGAACTATATACGGCCATACAGGCGGGTTTTCCGGTAGCGGATATATGCTTTCACGGAAGCAATAAATCCGATCAGGAGTTGCAATTGGCATTGGATCGTCGGGTCGGATTGATTGTGGTGGATTCTTTCGACGAAATCAAACGTCTGGCACGTTTAACAACCCCTGAGCGTCCTGTTGATATTTTAGTTCGCATTGCACCGGGGATCGAAGCCCATACCCACCACCTGATACAGACAGGGACGATTGATTCGAAATTCGGTATTCCGATGGCGTTAATCCCCCGTCTTATTGAGACTTTAAAAGAATTGTCGCATTTGCGTTTAAGAGGATTGCATTGTCATATTGGCTCACAAATTACGGAGTCGGCGGGGTTTATTGCGGCGGCAGAAAGAATGCTCGAAATTTACGGTACAATCAAAAAAAATAAAGGACTGTCTTTTGACTTGTTGAATCTCGGCGGAGGATTCGGCATTCCTTACCTACCGGGAGATCCGACCATCGACCTGGAGACATTGTTTACCGAACTCGGTAAAAAAGTTAAAAGCATGTGCCGAGCGTACAATTTGCAAAAACCGCAACTGATGTTTGAACCCGGACGCTTTCTGGCGGCTACGGCGGGGGTTACTCTTTATACCGTCGGTACGGTTAAAGAAATACCGGGACAAAAAACCTATGTGAGTATCGACGGAGGTATGGCGGACAATCCGAGACCGGCTCTGTACGATGCCGTATACCATGGGGAAATTTGCAATGCAAAACAGACCGATCGACCCGTAGCGGTACGTGTTTCGGGAAAAGCTTGTGAAACCGACACTTTAATTGATCGGATTGAATTAAACGACCCGCAGGTCGGGGACATCCTAATGGTGTATGCGACCGGTGCTTATAATTATGCCATGGCAAGTAACTACAATCGCCTGCCGAAACCTGCGGTTGTTTTATTAAAGGGTAATCGCAGCGACATTATTTCAAGAAGAGAAACCTACGACGACCTTTTGCGTTTAGACGAAATACCGCCATGGTTGGAGGAGTAATATCGTGGGGTTTTCATCAAATACACCGGTGGATTTATTGATAAGTCTTCCGGCAATTATCATTGCTATCACCTTTCATGAGGTGGCCCACGGCTATGCGGCGGAGGCCATGGGGGACGATACGGCGGCACGTGCCGGACGTTTAACCTTAAATCCGCTTAAACATATTGACCCTCTGGGGCTGTTGTCGATGGTTTTGTTTCGGTTCGGTTGGGCAAAGCCCGTTCCGGTTAACCCCAACAACTTTAAAGATCGAAAAAAAGGTGTGTTGTTGGTTTCTTTGTCCGGCTGCGGCACCAATCTCATATTGGCCTTTATCTCCTTGGCGGTCATCACTCTGGTGCAAGGCTTTGCAAACCCCTTGCTCAATCGGATTTTGTATAATTTTTACATCTATAATTTAATTTTCGGTATATTTAATTTATTGCCGATACCGCCTTTGGACGGCTCTCATGTTTTGGAACAATTTTTACCTCTTCGGGCACGTATGGTTTACAACCGATACGCCCGTTACGGTATGTTTGTGCTGCTGCTGTTGTTGTGGACAGGAATGGTCGGCCGTTTGATTTGGCCTGCCATCAGTGCGGTAGACAGTTTTTATAAATTACTTTTAAGCCCCTTAAGGGGTTGGGTTTTATGAAAACCGTATCGATCCATATAGAGTCCTTTGAAGGACCGTTGGACTTGTTGTTGCAATTGGTCGAAAAAAATAAGATAGATATTTATGAAGTTCAAATTTCGGAGATTATCGACAGCTATTTAAAGCAAATTCAGCAATGGGAAAAAGCGGACATGACCGTAGAGAGCGAGTTTATCCTGATGGCGTCCCGCTTAATTGAAATTAAATCGAGAAAATTACTGCCGACGCTTGCTTTTACGGAAGAAGAGGACGACGAAGCCCTTTTATTACAACAATTGGCGTTGTATCGTCTGTTTAAAAAAGCGGCCGAAATGTTCATCTTACGACAGAATGAAGCGGGAAGACACCTGTACAAAGACCCGGAATATTTACCCCGTGTCATAAAAAAAGAATTGCCACCCCTTGACCCGGAACGCTTGTGTAAAGCTTACAGACGTTTTGCACAACGCAAGGATAATGTCGATGAGCTAACCGTCCACAAACGTATTTTTAAAAACTTTTATTCCGTACGGGATAAGGCAAGAGATATTCAAGCCGCCTTAGACAAAACGGATAAAGATAAACTTATGTTTTCCGAAATAGTGGCGAGTTATCGTGATTATCGCGAGGTTTTGGCAGGTTTTTTAGCACTTTTGGAATTAATGAAAACCGATGTGATTGAAGTTTATCAAGAAAGTATCTTTACGGATATGGAAGTATATAAAAAAATTAACAATGCAAATGAAATTTATTGAAAATAAGTCCTATTATTTCAGTCGGATTGAAGCATTGCTTTTTTCGGTCGGAGAAGAGGTGCCGCAAGAAGATATCGCTTCGCTTTTGTCCTTGGATTTGGAACAAATAGAAATATTACTCAGAGAAATGCAAGATCACTACCGCTGTAGCGATCGGGGCATTTGTTTATTAAAAGCGGACAATACATGGCGATTGGCATCTAAAGCGGAATACTACGATATGATCACCGAATATACACAAGTCGTCAAAAAAAATCAAATTTCCAAAGCGGCAATGGAAACCTTGGCTATTATCGCCTACAGGCAACCGGTCACACGGGTTGTGATCGACGGCATTCGGGGCATCCAATCGTCTTCGACGGTTTATTGGCTCTTGGAAAATGATCTGATTGAAGAAGCCGGACGTCTGGAAGCACCGGGTAGGCCGATTCTTTATCGAACCACCAACAATTTTCTAAGACTGGTCGGGCTGGAAACCATCGCTCAACTGCCGGAATTCGAAGAATTTAAAGAACAGGAAAAGCAAACGGTACCGCAAAAAACGGAGGAGGTAGCGAACACAAATGGAACCAATTAGATTACAAAAATATATGGCGGATTGCGGTGTCGCCTCCCGAAGAAAATCCGAAGCGATGATTTTGCAAGGTCTGGTAGAGGTCAACGGTACGATTGCAACGGAAATGGGTGTACGGATCGACCCCTTCAGCGATGTGGTTAAAGTAAAGGGCAAAGTCATCACCCCGGAGCAAAAAACAACCCTTATGCTCAACAAGCCGGGAGGCTATGTTTGTACCTTTAAAAATTTTCCGGGAGAAAAATCCGTTTCTCTTTTAGTGCCGGAAGGGACAAAGTGGCATTGTATCGGACGGTTGGATAAAAACACCACCGGGCTGTTGTTATTAACCAATGACGGTCAATTGACACAAAAAATTACCCATCCCGCTAAAAAAATAAAAAAAGTCTATCACGTCACCGTGCTGGGAAAACCCGATGTACAAGACATCCGGGCACTTAAAAAAGGGATAGCTATCACGGACGAAACGACAACTTACATTACCGCTCCGGCACAGGTTCGGGTTCTAAAGACCGAAGGCAATCAAACATACCTGGAAATTGCGATAACGGAGGGTAAAAAAAGGCAGGTACGCCGTATGTGTGAGGCCGTTAATTGCAAGGTAACGGCTCTTAAAAGAGTGGCGGTAGGCGGCCTTGTACTCGGCAATTTACCGGAAGGGCAGTACAAACAACTAAAAGAAAAAGATATCAGGAAAATATTTTTATCATGACCAATACGTCAAACAAAAAAGAAAGCACGATATCCGAATTTCCCCTTAAATTGACCGAGCTTGCACAACAAATTGCGGCACAAACCATACAACCGGGGGATTTTGTGATCGATGCGACCGTCGGCAACGGCGAGGATACCCTCCATTTAGCTCGTTGTGTGGGAGATAAAGGAAAGGTATTGGGGTTTGATATTCAGGATCTGGGCTTAAAAAAGACAGAGCGACTATTAATCGAAAACGGATTGGAGCAACGGGTTCGGTTGGTTTGTTCAAGCCATCAAAACATCGGAAACCATTGTAGCGAAAGCCCGTCGGTGATTATGTTTAATTTGGGCTATCTTCCCGGAGGGTCCTCGGATATTCACACAAAAGCCGAGACCACGCTAAGGGCATTGGAAGAAAGTTGTCGGATATTGGCACCCGGCGGTATGATAAGCCTGTGCTTGTACAACCACCGAGAGGGGTTAAGAGAGAAGCAAGCCGTCATAAAATGGATTGACAGTTTGCCCAAGTTCTTTCAGGTTTTACATATCGTGCCATTAAAACGAAACAAGCCGCCCGAGTTGTTTGTCATAAAAAATACAAAAATCAGGAGTAGGGATGAAAGATAAAGAAGAAACGGAGCCGTCAGGTCAAAACATTGATGTTATCGAAAAAATAAAAGCCTATTATCCGCGTATGAGCAAAAGTCAAAAAAAAGTGGCATCCTTTGTGCTTAATCATAAAGATATGGTGCCGGCTCTATCCGTAACAAAAATGGCAAAAGCGGTGGCTGTCAGCGAAGCAACCCTGGTACGTTTTGCCATGTTTTTAGATTACGAGGGTTTTCCGGAATTTAAAAGAGCCTTGTCGGAAGACTTAAAAGCCCGTTTAACAACGGTCGACCGTTTAAATATGGAGGCCGATAATGTCGCAATGTTTTCCGATGAGAAAGTGTTGCAATTTATGAGTCTGTCCATTCGCAGAGATATTGTATCGGTTCGGGATACCTTAAAACAAATGGACAGACGGACAATTTGCCAAGCGGTTAAAGCCATCATCGAAGCACCGCGTATTTATATTATCGGCTTTCGAACAACCGGTTTACTCGTAGAAATGATGAGTTACTACCTGGGGTTTGTGGTGGAAGATGTACGTGTCGTTAATCAACATGCATTGGATGTATACGAACAATTGGTCAAAATAAATGCGGAGGATTTGGTTATCGGATTAAGCTTTCCGAGATATGCCAAAAAAACCTATGATTTATTAAAGTTTGTTAAGAAATTTTCGCCGACCGTTTTAGCGATCACCGATTCGGAATCGGCACCGATTAATGAATTTGCCGACATTCGGTTGTATGCCAAAACGTCGTGCGCATCCTTTGTGGATTCCTTAGCGGCACCTTTAAGCATGATTAACGCCTTAACGGCCGCTGTGGGTTTTTCAAATTTAAATCAAACAAAAGATACCTTCAACCGATTGGAAGAAGTATGGAAAAATCAATACATATATAAAGGTGAAGAATGAATAACGTGATTTGGAATACCGTTGTAATCGGTGGCGGACCGGCCGGAATGCTGGCGGCCTTATCGGCAGCAGGCGATGGACAATCGGTATTAATTTTGGAGCAAAACGAAAAGTTAGGCAAAAAAATGTTTATTACAGGTAAGGGAAGATGCAACTTAACCAACGCCTGCGATCGAACGGAATTTTTTAAAAACATCATCGGCAATCCCCGTTTTTTTTATTCCGCTTACAGTCACTATAATCAGCAAGATTTGTGCCGACTGGTGGAAATGTACGGTTGTCCCTTAAAAACAGAAAGGGGCGGGCGGGTTTTTCCTGTTTCGGATAAATCGGGAGACGTCATTAAAGCACTGGAAAAAGCCTTGACCGATAAAGGCGTTCAAATTAATTTACACCATAAGGTATTGCGAATAGATGTCGATGCAAATAAAAAAGTTTGCGGTGTCGAAACGAACAACGGTTTTTTCCCTTGTAAAAAAGCAGTTTTGGCAACCGGTGGCAAGACCTATAGGGCAACCGGGTCCGACGGCTCGGGCTATGCACTGGCAAAAAGCCTGGGGCACACCGTAACGTCCTTACGGCCGTCTCTTATCGGGCTGAAGACCGTCGAAAAATGGCCCCAAGAACTGCAAGGCTTAACCTTAAAAAATGTAGAGGTTTCTTTGTACCGAGGCAAAAAGCAAGTTTCCAAAGATTTCGGCGAAATGCTCTTTACCCACTTCGGAGTATCCGGTCCCGTTATTTTAACCCAGTCGTCAAAAATAAAAAACTCGCCGCAGGACTATCACCTGAAGATCGACTTAAAGCCCGCATTAACCGAAGAGCAATTGGACCGTCGCCTACAAAGAGACTTTTTGCAGAACAGCAATAAATTAATTAAAAATGCTTTAGATGACCTTTTGCCTAAAAGTATGATATCATTAATACCGATATTAGTCGAGTTGGACGGCAACAAAAAAGTAAACCAATTAACCAAAGCCGAACGCTTTAAATTGGGGAAATTACTTAAACATTTGCCCTTGACGGTTGCGGATTATGAGGACCCCAATCGCGGTATTGTAACGGCGGGGGGGATCAACGTCAAAGAGATTGACCCGGCGACGATGGGTTCCCGACTGGTGCAAGGCTTATACGTTGCCGGCGAAGTGCTGGACATCGATGCACTCACCGGTGGCTTTAATCTTCAAATTGCCGCAAGTACGGGTTGGCTGGCAGGAAAAGGATTGGTAAAATAAAATGAAAATAGCTATAGACGGTCCCGCAGGAGCCGGCAAAAGTACCGTTGCAAAGATAATAGCGGATCGCTTAAACTTAACCTATATCGATACAGGTGCCATGTATCGTGCCATTGCTTACGGTGTCATACTTAACAAAATACCCGACACTAACCCCGAAGCAATTATTGCGTTTGCACAAAAAGCTTCCGTCGATCTGCAGGGGCAACAGGTATTTTTAAATGATCACAACGTGACCGCGCAAATCAGAGAACCTGCGGTATCACAAATGACATCGGTTGTATCGGTAATTAAAGAAGTTCGAGATTTAATGGTTGACAAACAAAGGCAAATTGCACAAGGTAACGATGTTATTATGGATGGACGAGATATCGGCTCCGTTGTTTTACCTGATGCGGACTATAAATTTTATTTAGACGCCGATGTGGAGGAAAGAGCCAAAAGAAGAGAAAACGAACTCGAAAAAAAAGGCATTGCCCAAAGCTACGAATCGGTAAAATTTGATATGATAAAAAGAGATTACGCCGATATGAATCGCAGTGAAAGCCCTCTTGTCTGTACGGAGGATGCCGTTAAAATAGCAACGGATCATTTGACTGTCGAAGAAGTGGCCCGAAAAATTATCGACACAATAGGTGGCGGCAATGATCTATAAACTTATAAAAGGAATACTTCGGGTTTTTACATTTATATGGTATGATGTGTCGGTGACGGGGCAGGAAAACCTTCCCGAAAAGGGGCCTTATGTTTTATGTGCCAACCATGTTTCCTATGCGGATCCGGTAATGTTGGCCTTTTTAACAGGAAAAGAACCCGTTCATTTTATAGCAAAAAAAGAATTGTTTGAAAACCCTGTACTGGGATGGATTTTTAAAAAAGTCCATGCCTTTCCGGTCGATCGACAAAACCCGTCCTTAGCGACCATGCGCCATGCTATAACGGTCTTACAAAACAAAGGAATTTTGGGTATATTCCCCGAGGGCACCCGCACCAAAGGCAGAAAACTGAAGCCCCAGGGCGGCTATGTGGTATTTGCCCACAAAGCAAAAGCACCGATTGTTCCCGTATTTATATATTATGACAGCTTTAAATTTAGAGCAAAAATTAAGGTTATCATCGGAAAACCGGTCTATTTAACCGACTATACACAAAAAAGACTAAGAATTGAAGAAATTTCTGAAATTAGTCAAAAAATTATGGACAATATTTATGATTTACACTAAAATGATGAGAGTAGTACCATGATGTGTATTACAATGGCAAAGTGGGCAGGTTATTGTTTTGGCATTAAAAACGCTATGAAGTTGGCAGAAAATGTCTTAAGCCAATGCGATGATTTACCTGTATGTGCACTGGGCGACTTATCTCACAACGCTCAGGAGATTGAACGGCTTCAAAACAATGGTTTAAAAACATATTACGACATTAAAGATGTGCCCCGACCTTGTTCCTTGATTATTCGGTCCCACGGTGTGGGTAAAGATGAACTGGAAGAAGCTCATAACAAAGGTTTAAAAGTCATAAATGCTACGTGCCCTTTTGTTACTGCTTTGCATAACAAAATAGAAAAATTTTACAACAAAGGTTACCAAATTGTTATTGTCGGAGATGCATTTCACCCCGAAGTCATCGGTGCAATGGGATGGTGTAACCGCGAGGGTGTGGTTGTCGGCTCTTTGACCGACGTACAAACTCGAAATTTTGAGGAACGTGTTTGTGTGGTTGCACAAACTACACTTATCGAAGACATGTTCTACCGAATTGCCGAAGCCGTTAAACGCAAGGCAAAAGAAACGATCATATTGAATACCATTTGCTCCGCAACCGCTGAAAGACAAGCGGCGGCGGCGGAAGTGGCAAAGGGTTCGGATTATATGATAGTAATAGGCGGCTACCATAGTTCCAATACAAAAAAACTAGCGGAAATATGTCGCACCTATTGCAAAAATACTTGTCACATAGAAACAGCCGGAGCATTAAACCCTAATGAGATTAAGAAATATAAGTTCATCGGAATCACAGCGGGTGCGTCAACACCGGATTGGATTATCAAGGAGGTAACGGATAGAATGGAAGAAGTCAAGAAGGATTTGGAACAGGAAGTTGCAGAAAGAGAAGAAGAGGTCACAGTGACGGAAGAAGTTATGGCTGCGGAAGCAGAAGAAGTTGTAGAAGCACAAGAAGTTGCGGAAGAAACGACAGAACCCGAAGTTACAGCTGAAACGGTTACCGAAGAAGCGGTGGAAGAAGTCGAAGAAGAAACAACGGACAGTGCGGATATAAGCGACGCCGAATTTGACTTCGAAGCGGAAATCGAAGAATCTCTCAAGCCGATCAGAAAAGGCACAACTCTTGAAGGCGAAGTTATTTTGGTTGATAACGACGAAGTGATCTTAAACATTGCCTATAAGGCTGACGGTGTTATTAAGAAAAACGACTATACATGGAAACAGGATGAAAACCTGGAAGACCTTGTAAAAGTCGGAGATAAAATAACAGCTGTCGTTGTAGATTTAAACGACGGTGCCGGACGTGTCAAACTTTCCAAAATTCGTTACGACAACAAAAAAGTGCAAATTCAATTGGCGGAAGCTTTTGAGAATAAAACCATTCTTGAAGGAACCGTTAAAGCGGTTTCCGGTGGCGGTTTAATCGTCGACATCGGTTTTACGGATATTTTTATGCCCGCTTCCCAATATCATGTACGTTTCATTAAAGACTTAACCACTTTAATCGGCAAAGAAGTAAAGGGTATTATTATCGATTACAATGCAAGACGTCGTCGTGCAATTTTATCTCAAAAAGTGTTGATTGAAAAAGATACGAAGCAAAGACAGGAAGAAATGAAAGCTGCTAAAGAAAAACGCTTCAACGAATTGGAATTGGACCAAGTGGTAGACGGTAAAGTTAAAACCATTACCAACTTCGGTATTTTTGTAGATTTAGACGGCATCGACGGATTTGTTCACCGTTCGGACTTAACATGGCTCAGAGCGAATGATCCTAAAAACCTGGTAGAAAAAGGACAGGATATTCAAGCGAAAGTCATCAACAAAAACGAAGAAGACAAAAAAATTAAACTCAGTGTAAAAGCACTTCAGGAAAAACCCATGGAAAAATTCCTTGCGGAATACAAAGAAGGCGACACCGCTGACGTAGTAATTACAAACATTTTAGACTTCGGTGCTTTTGCGGAAATTATTCCGGGTGTGGAAGGTTTAATCCACGTATCCGAAATTTCTTACGAGCGTGTAGAATCCGTAGCATCGGTCTTAACAACGGGAGAAACCGTCACCGTTAAAATTATCGGAATCGATAAAGAAAGAGAAAGAATCAGCCTGAGTATCAAGGCAACCAAGGAAGCACCGGAAAGACCGGCTCGTCGCAAAAAAACTGAAAGAAGTTTTGACAGAGGTGAAGGCTCCTCTTACCAACGTAACGATACTCCGAGAAAAAGACAACCTCAAAACAGAAACAAAACTGTCTACGAAGAATCCGCCAACAATACCATCGGCGATGCATTCGGCAGTATTTTAGGTTCTTTGTCTTTCAGTGACTTCGAAGAAGATGATGAAGAATAATTAAACTTGAAAGACCTCCTCAGTGAGGTCTTTTTAAGTTATTCATAAATAAGCAAATCAAATGAAAAGAGGATTTCCGATAAGGAAATAATTGAAGGAGAAAACACGTGGGCGGAATTTTTGGAGTAGCAAAAAAAACAGATTGTGTTTCGGACTTGTTTTACGGTGTCGACTATCATTCCCATTTGGGAACCAGACGGGGCGGCATCGCCGTATATAACGAAAGCGGTTTTTCAAAATCCATTCATAATATAGAAAACACCCCCTTTCGAACTAAATTCGATCAAGATGTCCTGGAAATGTATGGCAATATGGGTATCGGTTGCATATCCGACAGCGAACCCCAGCCTTTAATTGTACGTGCCCATTTCGGCAATTATGTATTGACAACGGTAGGGCGAATTAATAATTTAGAGGAGATAGCCAACCGCAGTTTACAGGAAGACAGAATGCAGTTTATGGAACTGAGTATGGGCCGTATCAATGCAACGGAAGTGGTTGCATCGATTATCTCGTCAGAAGAATCCATTGTAGCGGGTATTCAAAAAGTACAGGAACTCATCGACGGCTCCTTATCCATGCTTGTAATGACGGAAAAAGGCATTTATGCGGTGAGAGACTATTTAGGCAGAACACCTCTTATCATCGGAAAAAATGAAAACGGTTATGCGGCTTCCTTTGAGTCCTTTGCTTACTATAATTTAAATTATCACGATTTCTATGAACTAGGACCCGGAGAAGTTGTGTTTATGACCTGCGAAGGTTTGGACTATATTTTGCCGAGTCGCAAAGCTATGCGTGCCTGTTCCTTTATGTGGATTTACTACGGTTATCCGACTTCTTCCTACGAAGGCATTAATGTGGAAGAAATGCGTTATCGATGCGGTGCCAATTTAGCAAAACGTGACGGTAACCTGGACTTGGACTATGTAGCCGGCGTTCCCGACTCCGGTGTTGCTCACGCACTGGGCTATAGTCACGAATCCCGACTGCCTTATTGCAGACCGCTTATCAAGTACACGCCCACCTGGCCCAGAAGTTTTACCCCTGCCAAAAGCAGCAAACGAATGACCATCGCCGGTATGAAATTAGTATCGGTCGGTTCGTTGATTAAAGATAAAAAACTACTGTTGATTGACGATTCCATCGTCAGAGGCACACAAACCTATAAAATGGCCAAAAGTTTGTTTGAAGACGGGGCAAAGGAAGTGCACCTGCGTTCCGCCTGTCCGCCGGTCGTGTATCCATGTAAATACCTCAACTTTTTTAGAAGCAACACCCATTATGAATTGATTACAAGACGGGTCATTAAAGAGTTTGAAGGCGAAAAAGACGAAGAAAAACTGGAACTGTACACCGACAGCCACACCGAGGAATACCGCAATCTGGTTAATCGCATTGCGGAAATATCTTCCTTTACCTCTTTAAAATACAATACCGTCGAAGATATGATCGACGCAATCGGACTGGACCCTTGCGGGTTATGTACCTATTGTATGAACGGAAAGGAATAAGCCATGCTGGCTCAAATCTATAGTTGCGGTTTAAACGGTGTCGACGGCGTCATCGTTACTGTAGAGATTGATGTAACCTCCGGCAATCCCAATTTCTTTTTAGTGGGATTGCCGGATACGGGTATTAAAGAATCCAAGGAAAGGGTGTATTCGGCTATCAATAATACCTCTTTTCCTTACCCGATGAAACGAATTACCGTCAACTTGGCACCGGCCAATTTAAAAAAAGAAGGAACCGCCTACGATCTGCCCATCGCCGTAGGGATACTTACCGCGTCGGAAAACATCTTCCCGACGGATTTGGATAAAACCATGTTGGTAGGCGAGTTGTCCCTAAACGGAGATGTGAAGGGTGTAAACGGTATATTGTCCATGGTGCTTGCCGCGAAAGCCCACGGGTTTGAGCGGATTATTATTCCCGATGCCAATAAAGAAGAGGGCGGCGTGGTATCCGGAATTGAAGTGATTCCCGTTGCCGATTTAAAGGAAGTGGTTGAGTTGTTGCAAGGCAATTGTTATGAGCCCTATGTATCGAACCCTTACAAACGGCTCTCCGCGAAGAGAATCGGAACAATTGTCGATTTTTCAGAAATTAAAGGACAGGACAACGCCAAACGGGCCTTGGAAATTGCCGCGGCGGGATCCCACAATCTATTAATGCACGGCCCGCCGGGGTCCGGGAAAACCATGTTGGCAAAAGCCTTCGCGTCGATTTTACCGGATATGACCTTAGACGAAGTTTTGGAAGTTTCAAAAATTTATTCCATTAGCGGATTATTACCGGACGGTCATATTATGAACGGGCGTCCCTTTCGTTCGCCCCATCATACCATTTCCAACGTATCTCTCATCGGCGGGGGACAATACCCCAAACCCGGAGAGGTTTCCCTTGCCCATTTGGGCGTGTTATACTTAGATGAACTCCCTGAGTTTCAACGTTCCGCGCTGGAAGTCTTAAGGCAACCGATGGAGGACGGCAGCGTTACTATTTCCAGAGTTCACGCAACGGTGACTTTTCCCGCATC